>NZ_CATKPT010000021.1:0-75121 GCF_949768125.1 Pseudomonas sp. IT-P253
CGTCTGGGTTTCGAGAGGAACACCAATGTGCACGTCAAATCTCCTGCGTGATCTTATTGAGTAAACCCAGGCACTACGGATGAATGGGGCGGCAGGGATGTCCTATCAGCACGATTCCGCCAAATCGAAACGATCAATCATTCGAACACTGGCAAAAGTCGATTCGTTTCGTGCTTGGTCGAGCGCTGTCAGTTGTTTAGTTGATGACTGCTGCGTAGTCGCAAGCGTTGCCGGTTTGCGACTCATTTCAGAGCCGGAACGCTCGTCGCTTGGTGGAACACCAAAGTACTCGCGATAGCATTTGGAAAAGTGTGGCGTGGATACGAAACCGCATACATACGCCAACTCTATGATCGACAATGATGTTTGCTTAAGCAGTTGTCGCGCTCGAATAAGACGTAACCTTAAGTAGTAGCGTGACGGCGTACAGTGAAGGTATTTCTGAAATAGCCGCTCTAGCTGTCGACGAGACAGATCAACGTATTCTGCGAGCTTATCCAGGTCGAGCGGTTCCTCGAGATTGGCTTCCATCAACGCGACGATCTCCTGAAGCTTGGGTTGATGAGTTCCTAGTACATGCCTAAGCGGAATGCGCTGATGGTCTTGTTCGTTGCGTATGCGCTCGTAAACAAACATCTCAGAGATGGCTGCGGATAATTCACGACCATGATCGCGACCAATCAGGTGCAGCATCATGTCCAGCGGCGCTGTTCCCCCGGAGCTTGTGAATCGGTTTCGGTCGAGGGTGAAGAGACTCGCGCTGATGCTGACTCGTGGGAAAGCCTCCTGCATGGCGGCCAAAAACTCCCAATGCACGCTGCACTCGTAGCCGTCGAGCAGCCCGGCTTTTGCGAGCGCCCAGCTACCGGTGCACACACCTCCCAACCGTCTGGATTGACGCGCCAGGGCTTGCAGCCAGGTAATGTGCTCGCGGGTAATCACGCTCTGGATTCCAACACCACCGCACACGATTACAGTGTCCGCCACTAATGGATTGTTCCACGAAGCATCCGGAGTGATCGGCACGCCGTCACTGGCCCAGACAGGCTCTCCATCGGGGCTGAACGTATGCCAGCGATATAGCTCTCGCCCCGACAACTGATTGGCCATGCGCAGTGGCTCTACTGCGGACGCCAGGGAAATAAGTGTGAATTTATCCAACAGCAGAAAACCAACGGATTGAGTCGTACCGTCGGACACGGTGGAGTTCGATGACATCGTGGTCATGTCCTCACAAAGAGCGATTACGGCCTGAGACGCAGGAGCCTGTAATACCCCACCTTGGCGTAGGGAGTAGGTTTGGCGCAAATACCTCCTTGGTTTTATCCCACTGACGTCACCCTCGCAGCCTGCGCAGGGTGACGCGACGTCACAAGACCGATAAAGGAAATCGCCAGCGCCAGTCCAATAGTCGAGCTCACTTCGGTACGGTGCTCTGGGGTGATCATCATGACCGCCAACGCTGCGCAAATGAATGCGATCACCAGCCACGTCAGCCATGGAAACAGCCACATGCGAAAGGTCAGCTCGACATTCTGCCGACGCAACATCCGGCGCATGCGCAGCTGTGACACCGCGATGGCCAGGTACACCAGCAAGGCAATCGCGCCGGAGCTGGCCAGCAGGAACTCAAACAGCCCGGAGGGCATGAAGTAGCTCCATACGGTGATCGCCGCGCCCAGCACGGTGCTGGCGATGACTGCTGCCCGCGGCACGCCTTCGGAGGAGGTCGCCTTCAGCGCCTTCGGCGCATCGCCACGACGGCCAAGCGAGTACAGCATGCGCGAGGCAATGTAGATCGAGGAGTTCATGCAACTGGCCACGGCGATCAGTACCACCACGTCCACCATGAACTTGGCGTGGGGAATGTTCATGATTTCGAGTGCCCGCTGGTAGGAGCCTACCTGGGCCAGCAGCGGATCGTTCCAAGGTACCACGGAGATGACCACGAAAATCGACAACAGGTAGAACACACCGATGCGCCAAATCACCGAACGCGTAGCTTTGGCAATGTTCTGCGACGGGTTGTCGGATTCGGCGGCGGCGATGGTGACCGCTTCAGTACCAATGAAGCTGAACATGATGGTGATGAAAGCGCCGACTACCGCCGACAGGCCGTTGGGGGCAAATCCGCCATGCTCGGCCATCAGTCCGCTCAATCCGCTGACTTCCCGATCGGGAACCCAGCCCATCAGCACGGCAAAACCCACGCCGATGAAACCGATGATCGCCACTACCTTGGCCATGGCGAACCAGAATTCGAATTCGCCGTACTTGGAGACACTGAACAGATTGGTGATTACCAACGCAATGATCGACACCAGGGCGAACATCCAGGCATCGATCTGGGGAAACCATTGGTTCAACACATGGCCAGCGGCCAGTGCTTCAATAGGGATCACCAGCACCCAGAACCACCAGTAAAGCCAACCGATGGTGAAGCCTGCCCATCGACCTATTGCCTGGTCGGCATAAGTGGAGAACGAGCCGGTGTCAGGGTTGGCCACCGCCATTTCACCGAGCATGCGCATGACCAGAACGACGAGCAGGCCTGAGAATAGATAGGCCAGTAGGACGGCCGGCCCAGCAGCTGCAATGGCATGTCCTGAGCCGACGAATAAACCGGCGCCGATGATACCGGCGATTGACAGCATTGTTACGTGACGAGGCTTGAAGCCCTGCGCCAATTGGCCATTCGAATCCTTGGAGCTCGGGCTAACCATTGGTTTTTTTCTCTGCTGATCGACATTTAAGCGAATTGATGGGGGGCAATGGATCATCATTATTGCCTGCTGCCGCTTCCTAAAAATGGCAACCTTCAATTGCTGCAGTTCTTATCAAACCCATCATCGCGATGTGGTTATTTCTATGAAAAGACGCGCCACCTTACCCGGCTAGTCCGACGATTCAGTTGCCTGATCACGCCACCTCCTTGCCTGATATCGACACGTGCCAATTTAACGTTCATAGCGAAGACCAATCAGTCACGAAATGGCGAGGTGGAATCATTTTGTTTTTTTGAGGATTCTGCTAAAGCAGCAACGGATGGGGATTGCTTGGAAGGTTTAAGCGGCCGAGAAGGTTTCGGGACGAGGGCCGCGAGATCTCTCCGGGAAGAGCGGATTGGATGATTACTGCCTGTCGCGACCGGCTGAAAACGGCCGTTGCGATGCTATAAGTCAGCTCAGTTCGACTCAGACGGGGTCAACGGATAGAGACCGGCAAGCCGCGCGATGAGGACACCTACGTAAAAGATGTCTGCAAACTCTTCGAGCATCACAAATGAGCGGGCATGGTTGGTTAATGGAATGACATCGCCGTAACCAGTGGTCGAAATTCACGCCCTGAATCGCCCCGGGTTTTCTAGACATTTTCCATAAATCATTGATGCAGATCATGACACCAGCTTTGCAATCTGCTTGACTGCAAGATGAGGCGAAATTTAGCCAAGAGGATGAGGGGTTTAAAGGTACACGTTGCACCGACCTTTCAATTGAGCTTATGTGTCAGTCAGGCCTCAGTGCGAATGCCGAGAGTCATTGGGCGTTCTAAGCAACTGAACCAAATAGGACAGGCCCTGTGAAACTGCATCTGAAAGGCTCGAACGCAGCTCACCCTGACACGGCTTCACTTCGCCTCAACGTAGTATCGGGCCTCACGGCTGCTGCTGTCGTACTGCCTAAAGCAATGGCCTACGCGACTGTCGCGGGCTTGCCTGTTGCCGTCGGTCTGTATACGGCCCTCGTCCCAATGTTGATTTACGCACTCCTGGGAACGTCGCGAGTGCTCAGCGTCAGCTCCACTGCCACTCTAGCGATTTTGGCCGGTGTACAGATCGGCTTGGCCGTACCCGATGGTGACCCTGGGAAGCTGATCACGGCAACGGCAACACTCACCGCGCTGGTTGGTGCCATGTTGCTACTGGCGCGACTGATACGCCTGGGATTTCTTGCGAACTTCATTTCCTCCCCGGTGTTGAGCGGCTTCAAAGCGGGAGTCGGCCTTGTGATCGTGTTGGACCAGGTGCCAAAACTCCTGGGCATTCACGTTGCCAAACAAGGTTTTTTTGTCGACTTCCTCAACATTGTGCATCACTTACCCGCGAGCTCTCTGATCACGCTCGTGGTTGCTGCAGCAGCGTTCCTGATTCTCATTGCAATGGAACGCCTGTGGCCACATTCGCCAGCACCGCTCGTTGTGGTGGGAGGAAGTATTGCCGCCTCATGGTACTTCGGCCTACAGGCTCTCGGCGCTTCGACAGTCGGTGTGATTCCAGAAGGCTTACCCCCTTTCACGCTGCCCGATCTCGCATTGATTGAACAGATGGTACCGGGTGCACTCGGGATCGCGCTGATGAGCTTTACCGAAACGATTGCGGCAGGTCGTGCTTTTGTCCGGCCAGGCGATCCACCGATCAATGCGAACCGCGAATTGATCGCTACCGGGCTGAGTAACCTCGGGGGCGCGCTGCTTGGCGCGATGCCCGCCGGTGGAGGTACTTCGCAGACGGCGGTTGTACGCGCCACCGGAGGACAGTCTCAAGTGGTCTCGGTTGTCACTGCCGGCATGGCTTTCGCCACGATGCTGCTGCTTTCCGGACTTCTTGGGTATCTGCCTCACGCCACATTGGCGGCTATTGTCATCTACTACTCGGTCGGGCTGATTCAACCACGAGAATTCCTGGCTATTCTCAAGGTGCGCCCGATGGAGTTCCGCTGGGCGCTCGTAGCCACGTTAGGCGTGCTTTTGTTTGGCACGCTGCAGGGAATCACTGTAGCGATCGTCGTATCGGTGATCGGTTTGGCCTCTCAGACTGCTCGACCGCATGTGTATGTCCTTGGTCGCAAATGTGGCACCGACGTACTGCGCCCTTTGTCGGATGAACACCCGGATGACGAGACTTTCCCGGGGCTGCTGGTCGTGCGACCGGAGGGACGTCTGTTTTTTTTTAACGCGGACTATGTGAATGAGCAGATCATCGCGCTGAAAGCGCAGTATCACCCGCGTGTAATTGTTTGCGACATGAGTGCGGTGCCCGACATTGAATACTCGGCACTGCAGGCACTGATTGAGACCGAGAAACACCTGACCGAACTGGGCACCAGTCTGTGGCTGGCGGGGTTGAATCCTGGCGTACTTGAAATGGTGCGACGTGCTGGGTTCGACGAAAAACTTGGGGATGAGCATATGTTGTTCAACGCCCACGCAGCGATCGAGCGCTTTCAAGCTCAGAAGCCAACCCTGATCAGGGCCGCACAGTAGTCAGGTCTTGGGGCCGCAGTACTTTAGGTTTTTTCGCCGTCGTTGTTTGTTTGGATGCTCTGGGGCAGCGAAGAGCTAGCCAGCCTCCTGTCGGTCGTTAACTGGGTCACTGCCGGCGCTATCGCCGGGCAGGTGCAACAAGCCGAGCCTTCCAGCAACAAGCACTGCGTACGTACCGGCAGTCGATTCAATCGGCGTTCAGGGACGTTGAAAATGCCTTGGTCACGTCGAGCAAATCCAGAGAGCAGATGGCCTACCAGTGCAGGCCGAGGCGCTGCGCACTTATGGACAGATCGTCGTCGACAGCTCTGGCACCGGCTATCCCGAAATAGTTTTGTGGTCTGATACCAGCCCTGATGTTGCGGAGATAGAAGTGCTTTTCAGATCTGGAAGCACTCTAAAAATCTGGAACGTTTGGAAAAGCACTTTTGGCATGAAAGTACCTTCCTTCCCGAGACCCTCGACGATTACGTCAGCGATACCAATCCGGTGCGCGTAGTCGATGTCTTCGTTGACGAACTTGACCTGATCTCCTTGGGTTTTGATGGCGCTGTTCCAGCTGACACAGGCCGGCCTGCTTACCACCCTGCAATCCTGCTGAAGATCTATATATACGGCTATCTCAACCGTATTCAGTCGAGCCGGCGCCTGGAGCGAGAGGCCCAGCGCAACGTCGAACTGATGTGGCTGACCGGCCGCTTGATGCCCGATTTCAAGACCATTGCCAACTTCCGAAAAGACAACAGCAAGGCCATCCGAGGCGTCTGCCGCCAGTTCGTGATGCTGTGCCAGCAGCTGGGATTATTCGGAGAAAATCTGGTCGCCATCGACAGCAGTAAATTCAAGGCCGTCAACAACCGCGACCGCAATTTCACCAGCGCCAAACTGAAGCGGCGAATGGAAGAAATTGAATCGAGTATCAATCGGTATCTGACTGCGCTCGACGAAGCCGATCGGCAAGAACCACCGATCGCACAGCCCAAGGCTGCTCATCTTCAAGAGAAAATCGACAAGCTCAAAACTCAGATGAAAGAGTTACAGGTCATTGAAACTCAGCTCAACGAATCGCCGGATAAACAGGTCTCACTGACCGATCCAGACGCCCGTTCCATGATGACGCGCGGCACGGGAATCGTCTGTTACAACGTGCAGACAGCGGTCGATACCCCGCACCATTTGATCGTTGCACATGAGGTCGGTTCCGACTGCGATCAACTCAGCTCGATGGCCAAGCAGGCCCGCGAAGCGATGGCGTTGGAAACGTTATCCATAGTGGCTGACCGAGGTTACTTCAAAAGCGAAGAAAACCTGGCTTGTCACGACGCTAACATCACCGCCTATGTGCCCAAGCCAATGACCTCTGGAGCCAAAGCAGACGGACGTTTCAATAACGATGCCTTCATCTATGACACAGCGAAAAACGAATACATTTGTCCGGCTGGAGAGGCGCTGATCTGGCGCTATACCAACATTGAAAAAGGCCTGACGTTGCACCGTTACTGGAGTTCGAAATGCCGGGGCTGCGCCTTGAAATCGCAGTGCACACCGAGTACGGAACGACGAGTTCGACGCTGGGAGCATGAAGCCGTATTAGAGGAAATGCAGGCCCGACTGAGCAACGCGCCGGACATGATGCGGATCCGAAAACGGACGGTTGAGCATCCCTTCGGGACGCTCAAGCAATGGATGGGTGCGACGCACTTCCTGACCCGAAAGCTTAACGGGGTGAGTGCGGAGATGAGTTTGAATGTGCTCGCCTACAACTTGAAACGGGTCATGAAAATCATCGGAACCACTGGTTTGATGAAAGCGTTAACGGCGTAAAAACCGGTCTTTTTTAACCCATCCAAAGAGCTTTAAGAGGCTGCTGAGCCGTTTTAACTGTTCCTGGAAGCGTCGTGACCTTGATCAGGTTGCGAAACGTGAGCACGGTCTCCTAGCGTCGATATAGAAAACCCAATCTGACGTTTTTACACACTCTGGGCCGGTAGCTGCCCTTGCCGGGTGTCCGAATTGGGTTGTGGATTCAACCTTTCTGGCGAGTTAGCAGCCAGTGCTGTCGGCGGATTTATCCCGCGGCTGCGCACTAGCGACGATAGTAGCGGTGATCGTCCTCGTAGCGGTGCTGCATGTCCCGATCATGATGGCGCTCCCAATCACGACGGCGTTCGGCTTCCCGGCGGTCTTGCTCTCTACGCCAGTTTTCTCGGCGCCAATCGTCTCTTCGATCATGCCAACGGCCGTCATGCCAGTACCCGTCGTCATGGGCAAGCAATGGTCCCGGCTGTTTGCCGACCATACTGGCCAAGGACGGCCAAGGGTTGCCGGCAGCCTGGACCGGAGCCTGAACGGCTGCGACTTCAGTTGCGAAAACAGGGTTTGAAGTCTTCATCTGTGTTGCTGATGCCGAGCTCACTGCCGCAAACGCGAACAGGCCGAGGAGCACCATCCGTGGGACATTAAATTTCATGAGCGAAGACAACCTCTGATTGATAACTGGACGTGTGGCCATCTGGTTGCGGGAAACCTTCGGGTCGCCCTTACCGAGCTTTTTGTGCTTATCCACATAGACCGATAAAGAAGAAAAAGTTCTAGCAAGCCGACACATAAATCGCCAACGGCCTTAACGCTTGGCACACTGCGCAGTCAATAATGATGGAGGCGAGAGGTACTCGCAGCAGCTGCCGCGCAAGCCTGTTTACAAAAGTGGAAGATTTGCAGGAAAGGTGGCCTGTCACTTCTTGCGATTATCCTGGGGGCGCCTGGTTCGGGACTACGCTAAAGGCATGCGGATCGTCGATTAATTGTGAGCCACTGTTCGCGCTGCGTCCGTCCCTGGAGCGCCCAATGCCGCCCATCACCACGCGCCTGGTGGCCCTGTTGGTTCTTTGCCTGACGTTTGAAGTGCCAGCCCAGACCAACGCCTGCCCAGCTGGCGAGAAACTAGTGTGCCTGGACGGCTGCATCTGTCTGGGAGTGCCTGATGGCATTTACCAGATCGCGGCACCTGCCCTGGCGCTGTGGCTGACTCAAGCCCGCGCTGAAGCAGCCAGCGCCGGCATCCAACCCATTCCACCGCACATCCGGGAGCAACTGCTGCGCTGGTACGACCCCAGCGTCCTTGATACCGCGCGCTACAACGTCAGCGACAACGGCCAATTCAGCGCCGCTACTGCCATGCTGCAAAATCCCGATGTCGGTGCCGTGACGCTGATCGACATCATCCTCTTCCGGGACGCTCAAACCGCAGAACAGAACATCGCGCTTTGGGCTCACGAATTAAAGCATGTGCAGCAGTATCAGGAATGGGGGGTAGAAGGATTTGCCCAGCGCTATACCCAAGATTTCAATGCTGTGGAGGCGCCGGCTTATGCCATACAGGCTGAGGTCAGGCGGGCGGTGCGGGAAGGGACTGACTGAAGGGCCGCGAAGCTGTCTGTCTTACAGGCCAGTGCGGATGCCTCCTACGCCGAGCTTTGTTGAACGAAGCGGTCAATCAACCACCTCGCGGCGGGTCCCGGTGGCAAGTCCGTGCGGTAGATGACGTCGAAGGAATATTTTCCGCTTTTGTATTCCGGTATGTTCAGCAGCACGAGTCGGCCGCTGTCCAGATCTTCCTGGACCATCGGGGCTGGCATGTTCCCCCAACCAATGCCTTCACGCAGCAACATGTGCTTGGCTCCCAGGTCCGCCAGCCGCCATGTGCGGTTACTGAGAACGGCGAAATCCTTGTTTTTGGTCAGGAGTGAGCGATCGGACAGTACCAGTTGAGTGAACTCCCGCCCGGCGCCCGGAACATTCAAGTCGCTTGAAGCCAGCGGATGATTCGGGGCGGCCACCGGTATCAATTCGACACTGCCGACGCCAACTCTTTCGATGCCGCTGATTCCCTCATTCATGGGGCCGCTCACGCCGACGATCGCACCGCGGTTGATCACCAGCTCAGTGACGGCACCGAGTGCTTCCATGTGCAGGTGAAGTGCAACCGTAGGGAATTCTTCTCGAAAGGATTTGAGTGCGTCCACGACACGTTCGGCGGGAAGCATCACATCGAGCACGACGTGAACTTCGGCTTCGAGCCCCTGTAGCAGGCCTTTGACCTTGGCGCGCAATCCATGGACACCGTTGGCGATGGTTCTGGCTTCGGCCAGAACAGTGCGGCCGGCATCGGTGAGCTGGGGTTTGCGGGTCGTCTGGCGGTCAAACAGCGATACGCCGAGTTGCATTTCCAGGTTGGCGATCGAGTAACTGATGACGGAGGTGGCCCGGTGCAGTTTCCTGGCCGCGGCTGCAAAACTGCCGACTTCCACGACGGTCAGGAACACACGCAGTTGGTCCAGTGTCGGTGTTCCGGGGTCAGAGATCATGCCTGTTTCCTCGAGCGTAATGGTCAATGATTGCGGGCTAGCTTGTCTATTTTATCGAATCTAATGATCTAAATTAGCCAGCTATTCAGGTTAGCTGACGAGGCGCAAGATTTTCCTCACTAGGGCGGTTCATTTCGGATCGCACTCAATTGAAGGAAATACCCCATGTCTACTTCTTCCAACATCGCTCATTCAACTTCTGAACAGAACCGGTCTGACGTGACCCAAGCCTCGGCCTCGTTGATCGGGCGCATTCTGCTCAGCGCAATTTTCATCCTGTCCGGATTTTCGAAATTGGCCGCTCCCGCCATGATGATCGGCTACATCAGTTCCGTAGGCCTTCCGCTTCCGCAGTTGGCGCTGGCGGCGGCGATCATTGTTGAAATCGGTGGTGGCTTGGCGCTGATCGCTGGTTACCGCACCCGCACCGTAGCCGCAGTCCTGGCGTTGTTCAGCGTGTTTACTGCACTGGCTTTCCATAGCGCGCTGGGCGATCAAAACCAGTTCATCCACTTCTTCAAGAACATCGCGATGGCCGGTGGCCTGTTGCAGGTCGTGGCCTTCGGCGCCGGTCGCTTCAGCCTCGACGCTCGCCGTCGTTGATACCCCGGCGCTGCGAAGGCCGGTTCCCTTCCAGCGCGGTGTTTGTCTCCGGTTTTTTTCAATAGTCGAGGTCTCCATGAAAGCCATACGCGTGTACGAATACGGCAACCCTGAAGTTTTACGTCTGGAAGAAATTGCAGACCCAGTGGCCGGTGAAGGTGAGGTTCTGATCGATGTCGCCGGAGCAGGGGTCAACCCGATTGACTGGAAGATCCTTTCCGGGGCCATGAAAGCGTTCATCCCATTGCCGCTGCCTTTTACCCCGGGAGTTGAAGTGGCCGGTACCGTTGCCGCGGTAGGGAAGGGCGTCACTGAGTTCAGCATCGGCGATGAAGTGTTCGGCTTCATCAATATCGTCGGCGGTTATGCGACCAAAGCGGTTGCCCAGGTTTCAAAGCTGGCCTTGAAGCCGCATTCTCTGAGTGCGCTGCAGGCCAGTGCTGTGCCCGCAACCGCTTTGACGGCGTGGCAAGCGCTCACTGAACATGCCGGCGTGCAACGACGCCAGAAGGTATTGATTCACGCCGCCGCCGGTGGCGTGGGCAGCATGGCTGTGCAGATTGCCAAGTACCTGGGCGCTGAAGTCTACGCCACGGCCTCTGCACAGAATCATGCTTACTTGAAAGACCTCGGTGCCGATTACACCATCGACTATACGACTCAGGCCTTCGAGGAATGTGTATCCGGTGTCGATGTCGTACTGGATCTGGTGGGCGGCGAAACACAAACCCGTTCGTTTGCGGTCCTGAAAAGAAACGGTGTGTTGGTATCGCCTGTGAGCCTGCCGAACATGTCGCTGGCCAACGACTATGGTGTGACCCCGGCCAACTTTGCCACCCGCTCGGATGGCCGGCAGCTCGCGCTGATTGCCGAACTGTTCGACAAGGGGTACCTCACGGTCGATGTTGAGGCGTACCCCTTGAGTGAGGCGAAAGTGGCGATCGAGAAAAGCATGGGCCGTCATTTACGGGGCAGGCTTGTCCTCGATACCACCCAGTAAGTTATTGCCAGGTTATTAGGAGTGCCCCACCAGCACTACTGAACCCGGTAGTCAGTGGGGCGAGAAATACTGTTTCAAGCCAAAGACAAGACCGGCGAAGGGCATGCCGAGCGCGGCGTAGACGGCCTCGGCCTCGGGCGCGGCGTTGTCGGCCAGCATCTCGACGGCGACGTTCGAGTAACCGACAGGGATCACGCCGGCTTGCTGCATGCGCGCCACGCCCATGGCGACTTGCGTCTGGGAAAAACCGCCGGACGCATCGATCACGGCATAACTGTTGTAGCCATCGGCAAGCGCCGCGATCGCCGGGAAAGCGAGGCAAACATCGGTCGAAATACCCGCCACGATCAGGTGCTTGCGACCGGTTGCCTTGACTGCATCGACCACACGACGCTCATCCCAGGCGTTGACCGTGGTGCGTTCGATACGCTCCAGGTTTGGCAGCGCTTGCGCGAGTTCGGGAATCAGCGGGCCCCACATCGACTCGGTGGTCGTGGTCACGATGACCGGCACCTTCAACGCCAGCGCTGCCTTGGCCAGGCCGACGACGTTGTGCTTGAGCGTCAAGGTGTCGATGTCGCGTACGCCGGTGAAAAGGCCGACTTGATGGTCGACCAGAAGCACAACGGCATTGTCGCGAGTCAGGCGTTGGTAAAACTGTGATTGGTTCATGGCAAGGTGCTCCGGGGTGGGATGCCTAACCTTGGAATTGGGATGATCAGAGAACAATTAGGCAAAATGAGAACTATCGTCTACCCAGTGGAACGATATCTCGACGCAAGACTTCGATTGCCAATGGGCAGGGCCGGGGAGGTTTGGCAATGCTCGATCTTAACGACGTTTATTATTACGCCAAGGTCGTCGAACACCAAGGCAGAACGGCTGCCGCTCGGGCGCTCGACGTACCCAAATCCAGCATCAGTCGGCGCATTCTCGCGCTGGAGGCTCGCCTGATGTGATGTAGGAGCGAGCTTGCTCCGGGCGGCGTTCCGACGATGGTCGTTAACGATAACGCATGTTTATTGGCTAAACGCGGCGCTCTTAAGTCCATCGTCGGAACGCCGCCCGGAGCAAGCTCGCTCCTACAGCAGCATAACCCCCATGATCGGTCATTCCTGGCGCTGGTGGACGAGTGCAATCCAGTTGTGCCGGCTAGTCAACCAATCAGCCCAACCCTATTGTTTCAGCCATCGGGAGCGATCAATGCCGTTATGAGCATCCAGGCGAGCTTCGTAGCGGGTGAATTGGAGAACAACCATGTCAAACAGCAAAAAGCTCATCGCCGTCGTCGGCGCAACCGGTCATCAGGGCGGCGCCGTTGTGCGCGCGCTGCAGGCGAACGGTCAATTCAAGGTGCGTGCGTTGACGCGCAATCCAGCCAAGCATCCGCAGTTGGCTGACGAAGTCGTGCTGGCGGATTTGAATCGACCGGAAACACTGAAAGCCGCATTTGCCGGAGCACACGGGGTTTTTCTGGTCACCAATTTCCACGAAGCGGGTACTGACGAGCACAAGCAAGCACTCGCAGCCGTTCTCGCGGCTAAAGAGGCCGGCGTTCAACATTTCATCTGGTCGACGCTGCCGAACGTAGAGACGATCAGCCGCGGCAAGTTCGATGTCCCGCATTTCACGGACAAAGCAAAAATCGACCTTATCGTGAGTGAGGCCGGATTCGCGCACCACACCTTCGTGATAGCGCCGTTCTTCTATCAGAATCTGCTCGGCGTAATGGCTCCACAGAAGCAAGCGGATGGGACGATGGGGTGGGCGATGCCGCTCGATCCGGAGCCGCGCGTCATTCACATGGGCGATATCACCGAACTCGGCCACATCGTGGTCGGTGCGTTCGCGCAGCCGGAACTCGCAGGCAATGGCGAATATTTGCCGCTGGTCGGCGACTTCCTGAGCTTTAACGAGGTCATCACCGAACTGAATCGACCAGGGCACCATTTCTCGTACAAGCACATCCCGCAAGAAACGTTTGCCGGCGGGTTCCCTGGCGCCAAGGAAATCGCAGAGATGCTTGCCTACTTCGAGGCCCACACCTACCTCGGTGCGGATTCACGCGACGCAATCGCGCTGGCCAACAGAGTCGCCGGTCGACAGCCGACGAAATTTGCTGCGTGGGCTCGGGCTAACTTCGACATCCCGGCACTCGCCTGACGCATCGTTTGCCACTCGCTATCGATACACCTCGGGTGCGTCTGCGGCGTTCATCTTCTGGATCACCAACCCGATGAACGCCGACACCGCGAGCGGCAATTGCCGACGGCTTGGATACAGCACGTTCATGCCGTAGCCGTTGGGCTGGTATTGAGGCAGCACCGGGACGAGCACGCCAGCTTCTACCTCGAGCCTGGCCATCACGGGTGGCAGCAGCGCGATACCCAGCCCGGCCACGGTGGCCTTGCGCAGGGCTTGCGCAGTATTGCCGCTGAAGCGTCCGGCAACTTGCACTTCTTCCTCACCATTGGGGCCGACCAAACGCCATGTGGCGTGGCCGCTGGGATGCGCGGAGATCACACAATCGTGGTTCACCAGGTCCTGCAGCGTGTGGGGTGATCCGCGCGCCGCGAGGTAGGAGGGACTTGCCACCATCCCGACGCTGCGGGGGTCAAGGATCTGACGACCGACATAGCCTGAATCGCGCAAGGACCCGCCGCGAAAGGCAACGTCGATCTGCTCTGCGATCAAGTCGGCCTTCGCATCGCTGAGCACGAAGTCGAGCCGCACGCGCGGGTGCGCGGCCAGAAACTCGGTCACCCACTCCATCTGGAAGAAGTCGAAGAAGTCGGCCGGAGCCGCCACGCGCACCAGGCCACTGGGTTCATTGCTGCCCGTCAGCAACGCCTGTCCCGCTTCGAACAGACCGTCGACCGCTCCCGCGCAACGCTCATGAAAGTCTTGGCCGGCACTGGTAAGCGTGAGCTTGCGGGTGGAGCGTTGCAGCAGCCGCGTGCCGAGATGCACTTCGAGCTGCTGGACCCGGCGACTCACGGTATTGGGTGGCATGCCCATCCGTCGCGCCGCCTCTGCAAAGCTGCCGCTGCGTACCACCTGCACAAAAATGGCGATGTCATTGAGGTCGATCATGGCGGGTAATTCCTGGCGCTGGTGGACGAGTGCAATCCAATTGTATCGGCTAATCAAGCAATCGCCCCGGGCCTATTGTTTCAGGCATCGAGCCGCGAGGCGTCCAACTCTCCAATGAGTAATCATCATGACCGTTCAGCAACAACCACACATCGGTATCGATCTCGGCTATACACGCGAAACCGATACCCGTCGCGCAATCAGCTATCGCACCACAGGCAGCGGGCATGGCTCTATTGTCCGATTGATGAGTCCTTCCGATTTTGGCCACCTGATCAAGCCTTTCGTTTTTCTTGACCTGTTTGAAGGCGAGAGTTCATTCATCGGTGGTATGCCAATGCACCCTCACTCGGGAATCGCCACCGTCACCGTCATTACCGAAGGTAATTTGCACTTCGAGGATGCCGAGTCGGGCACAGGGACCCTTGATTATGGTGGTGTTGAATGGATGCGGGCGGGAGGCGGGGTCTGGCACGGGAAGGAGATGTCGGTGGGGACATCGAAGCGGATTCAAGGTTTTCAACTTTGGGTTGCACTACCGCCCGCGTTGGAAAACGCCAGTGTCGACAGCCAGTACCTGGAGTCGAGCGTGATGCCTGAAGTGGGGCCTGCACGTGTGATTCTTGGCACCTATCAGGATGTCAAAAGCCCGGTCCGTGCTCCCGCTGGAATGAACTACCTGTTGGTCACGCTGCGTGCCGGGGAATCCTGGACTTATGCTCCACCCCATGGGCATGAGTCATTGTGGTTGAGTGTCAGCCGGGGAGCTCTTTTCGCCCCCGGCCTGGTCAACGCGGGAGAACTGGTCATCTTCGAACCCGGTAGCGGTGCGGTTACGCTGAAGGCCATGCAAAAAGACACGGTCTTCGTGATCGGTTCAGCGGTCCCTCATCCTTATGAACTTGCGCTGGGAAATTACTCCGTGCACACCAACCCGCAAGCCTTGCGTGCGGGAGAGGCAAAAATTGCAGAGATTGGCGTTCGGTTGCGCGAGTACCTGCAAACGCCAAACAGGTCAGCTAACGTGCCCGTATTCAAATAACCCAGCCGACCCCGCCCTGAGTAGCCGCGGTCCCTGTGGCGAGGGAGCAAGCTCCCTCGCCACAGGTTACTTATCGTTCGTTCTTGGATACAGCACGTTCATGCCGTAGCCGTTCACCTTCATGACCGCTCGTAAGCCTGCACGAGGGTTAGTGCTCACTTGGCTATTCTTGACAACACGAATGTATGGCCGACGCCGGCAGAGCCAGAAGCAAAGGTCTGGCTACAGGGTTGCAAGTTGAACAGAGGATTGAATGATGAAGATGTTACTTATGGTTGAGTGCCCTAATGAACCCTTCAACTCCCTCGTCAAAGCCGGGAAGGTGGGCGAGGTTATTGAACGCATCCTGGAAAGCATCAAGCCGGAAGCGGCGTACTTTACCGAGCAAGATGGAAGGCGCGGCGGGATTTTTCTGGTCGACGTACAAGACTCAGCCGACATCCCCGCTTATGCGGAACCGTTTTTTCTCAACTTCAATGCCAGCTGCAAATTCCGTATTGTGATGAGCCCGCAGGATCTGCAAAAGGCCGGTCTGGAGACGCTCGGGCAAAAGTGGGCGTGATGAGTTCGTCCGTTGACCCTTCGTCATAAGACGCGTATCGAGGTCCTGACCCTCTGTAGGACGTGCGCGTACGATCAATCAACATTGCGAGAGGGCGCGTGTTTAAGCGCCCTCAAGCTTACTTCCTGAAAGCTACAAAACCTTGCGCCGTTGCCTACGGTTACGCCAGAATCCGCCGGCTTGTGCGCCTTGGGGTCGCCCGGTAACTTGATTCGTGTCACTGCTCATCAGTGATCGGGTTTAGTCGCCCGGGGTGATTCGAAGCGCATTTGCAATCCAAACAGTCAGGCCATTGTATGCCTGCACTTCATGGTAGCTGTGCGTAGGGCGCCTTCGGGCGCGCCGGTTTTGAGTCTCCCCCGGTCGACTAACCTGCGTACAGCTGCCACCCCTCGTTTAGTCGCAAGTCGGTGACGGCTCCACGTTTTTGGAGACTTCAAAATGATCAAGCCTTCACCTAACCCGCCAGACACCGATCCGGCATCCCCGTACGAACCCGACTCAAACAAACTCAACGAAGCCGCCGAACGCGCCCTCGACTTTCACTTCCCCTCGACCGCCGACATCAAAGCCAAACCGCGTACACCCAGCACCCTGTTTACCGTGGACCCGGAGGCCACGACCGAAACCCTGATGGTTTACCTGGTCGAAACGCTGGCCTCGGTCGATGTGATGGTCCATCACTTGGTGGATCTTCTAGAGGGTGGGTCGCGCAATGCCCTGCTGGGTATTTCAAACAGCATCATGCTGGCGGAGATCACGGCGAACCGGGTGCTGGATCAAATCGACCCACCTGAGTAACCGCTGTCGTAGGAGCCGAGCTTGCTCGCGATGGACTCAAGGGCGACGCGTTTATTCAAAGCACGCGTTATCGTTAACGTCCATCGCGAGCAAGCTCGGCTCCTACAGACGGCCGTGGAATGCCGCTTCGAAAATTTCTGCCGCGCCGGTCCGTGTCAATGGCAGCGGGTTGCCGCCGGCCGAGGGATCGACAATTGCCATGTCCGCGATCAGATCGGCTTGCCGATCATCCACCCCCAGTTCAAACAGCGTATGGGGCACGGCGATGTCCTTGCGCAATTTGAGGACGAAGGCCAGGAAACTGTCGAAGCCGGGAGAGGGCAGGCGCAAATAGGCCGCCAGGCGTGTGATGCGTTCTTCAATGGCCGGGCGATTGAATTTCAGTACATAGGGCATCAAGGTGGCGTTCGTCATGCCGTGATGGGTGTCGTACAGCGCGCCAATCGGATGCGCGAGGGCGTGCATCCCGCCCAGGCCTTTCTGGAAGGCGGTGGCGCCCATTGCGGCAGCCGCCAGCATTTGCCCTCGGGCATCCAGATCGGAAGGAGTGTGTACGGCCCGCACCAACGCATTGGCCACCAGGCGCATCCCTTCCACCGCGATGCCATCGGCCATGGGGTGGAAACCGGGCGCGCAGTAGGACTCCAGGCAATGCGCTAGCGCATCCATGCCCGTGCCCGCGGTGACTTTTGCCGGCATGCCAACGGTGAGGGCCGGGTCACTGATCACCACGCGCGGCATCATCTTCGGGTGGAAGATGATGCGTTTGGTGTGCGTACCTTCGTCGATGATCACCGCCGCACGGCCGACTTCGGAGCCGGTCCCTGCAGTGGTCGGCACCGCGATGATCGGGGCGATGCTGCTTTCGTCGGCACGGGTCCAGTAATCGCCGATGTCTTCGAAATCCCACACCGGTCGGGTCTGGCCGCTCATGAACGCGATGAGCTTGCCCATGTCCAGGCCACTGCCGCCACCGAAGGCGACCACGCCATCGTGTTTACCGGCGCGCCAGGCATCGAGCCCGCCTGCCAGGTTGGCTTCAATAGGATTGGGCTTGAGGTCACAAAACAGCGCTACGCCAAGGCCGGCAGCGCGCAGGGCGTCCAGCGCCGCCGTGGTGATTGGGGCACGCGCCAGGCCGCTGTCGGTGACCAGCAACGGTCGCTGGATACCCTGGCTGCGACAGACTTCGGCCAGTTCGGTGATGCGACCGACACCGAAACGAATGCTCGTGGGGTAGTTCCAGTTTCCAGTCAGGCTCATGGTCTATACCTCGTGGCGCAGATGGAAGGATTTGGCGCGGGTCAGGTGCTCGTAACCCAGGCGCGACAGCGTGACGCCGCGCCCACTGTTCTTCACCCCGGTCCAGGCCAATGTCGGGTCCAGGTAATCACAGCGGTTCATGAACACGGTGCCAGTGTCGATCTCGTTGCCCAGGCGTTCGGCGGCGGCGAGATCTTGCGTCCAAATGGACGCGCTAAGCCCAAACTCACTGTCGTTCATCAGGGCGATGGCTTCGTCGTCGCTGGCCACCGGCATGATGCCGACCACCGGACCAAAGCTTTCATCGCGCATGACCGACATTTGATGGGTGACGTCGACTAACACTTGCGGGGCGAGGTAAGCGCTGCCCGGCGCGTCAGCAGGAAAAGTCGATGGATCGATCAGCGCTTTGGCCCCCTTCGACAGCGCCTCGGCGATCTGCCCGCGAACGAATTCAGCTGCACCCGGTGACACCATCGGGCCCAGTGTGGTGGCTGGGTCCAGCGGGTTGCCCAGCACGTATTGGCGGGTCAGGGCGGCGAAGCGCTCGACAAAGATCGGGTAAATTTTTGCATCGACGTAAATGCGTTCGACGGCACAACAGCTTTGCCCGGAGTTGAAGAAACTGCCGTCCACCAGATTTTCCACCGCATGCTCGAGGTGAGCGTCTGCCCGGACATAGGCCGGGTCTTTGCCGCCGAGTTCCAGCCCCATGCCGAGGAAGTGTCCCGAGGCGGCGCTTTCCATGGCCCTGCCGGTGTCCACCGAACCGGTGAAGTTCACCTGTTGCACCCGTCCAGAGGTAATGATCGCCGCGGTATAGGTATGACTCAGCAGCAGGTTTTGGAATAGCCCTTCGGGCAGCTTGGCGCGGCGAAATGCCTCGGCGAAACGCTCACCGACCAGCAGCGTTTGCGAGGCGTGTTTGAGGATGACGCTGTTGCCGGCCATCAGCGCCGGGATGATCGTATTCACTGCCGTCAGGTACGGATAATTCCAGGGTGCGACGACCAGCACCGTTCCTAGCGGCTCGCGTTTGATACAGCGCCGAAAACCCGCGACAGGTGCGGGTTCTATCGCGGCCAACGCTTCAGGCGCAATGGCGATCATATGACGGGCCCGTTCTTCGAAACCGCGCAGCTCGCCGGCGCCAAAGCGTACCGGGCGGCCCATTTGCCAGGCCAGTTCCGGCACGATGTCGTCTTTCATCGCCAGCATCGCGTCCACGGCAGCGCTGCATAAGGCGGCGCGTTCGCTCAGCGGGCGGTGTTTCCATAATGCCTGGGCGGTGGCAGCAGCCGTCAGCGCCTGCTCGACCTGCGCAGCATTGGCACGCGGGCGTTCGACGTAGACCTGGCCATCGACCGGAGAGATGAGTTGAATCATTGCAGTCACGCTCTTCTGGATAATGAAAGTCTCAATAGCGCTCGAAGCCGCGCTGCAGTTCCCAGTCGGTGATCCGGCGGTCGTACTCTTTCTGCTCCCATTCGGCGGTGTGCACGTAGTGATCGATCACGTCATCACCGAACGCCTCGCGCAACATGGCCGAGGTTTTGAGTGCGGCGCAGGCATCGCGCAGGGTCTTCGACACTTCAGGCAGATGCTCATCCAGATAGGCATCGCCTTCAAAGGGCGGCGCCAGGCTGAGCTTTTCGTCGATGCCGGCCAGGCCTGCGGCGATCAACGCGGCGAAGGCCAGATAAGGGTTGAGGTCGGCGCCGCCGATACGACATTCGATGCGGATGGCTTTGCTGCCCTCTGCACACAAGCGAAAGCCCGCAGTGCGATTGTCCAGACTCCACACCGCCCGTGTCGGCGCGAAGGTGCCCGCCTGAAAACGCTTGTAGGAATTGATGTAAGGCGCGAGAAAACAGGTGATGTCGTTCGCGTATTTGAGCTGCCCGGCCACCCAGGAACGCATCAGTGCCGACATGCCGAATTCAGCCTTTGCGTCAAAGAACAGCGGCTTTTTGGCGTTCTTGTCCCACAGCGAATTATGGATATGGCTGCTGGAACCGGCGGCGTCATAGCGCCACTTGGCCATGAATGTGATGGCCTTGCCCTGCAATTGCGCGATCTCTTTGCAGGCGTGTTTGATGATGACGTGATGGTCGGCCATGGTCAGGGCATCGGCATAACGGATGTTGATTTCTTCCTGGCCCGGCCCCCATTCACCCTTGGAGTTTTCCACGGGAATGCCGGATGCCTGTAAATGCTTGCGAATTGCCCGCAGCACCGGTTCCTCGCGGGTGGTCTGCAGGATGTTGTAGTCCTCGATGTAATGACCGGCCGTTTTCGGTTTGTGGTAGTTGCGCTTGTGGATGGCCTCGTAGCTCTCGTCGAACAGATAGAACTCCAGTTCCGAGGCGAACATGCCGGTGTAGCCGCGCTCGCGCAGTCGCTCAATCTGTCTTTTCAGAATCGCTCGAGGGCTGTGCGGCAAATCCTGTCGATGGTGATGATCGAGCACGTCGCACAGCACCAGCGCCGTGCACTCCAGCCAGGGCACGCGGCGCAGCGTGGACATGTCCGGTTTGAGCACAAAATCGCCATAGCCTTTGCTCCAACTGGCCGCGGCATAACCCGGCACCGGTTCCATGTCGATGTCGTCGGCCAACAGGTAATTGCAGCAGTGGGTTTCCTCATGACCGCTGTCGATGAAAAACTCGACCTGGAATCGCTTGCCGACCAATCGCCCCTGCATATCGACCATGCAGACCAACACGGTATCGATCTCGCCGGACGCCGCGGCGCGCTTGAGTGCTTCGAAACTGAGAAGAGGCTCGGTCATCACGTCAATCCTGCGTGAATGATTTGGGATTCCTGAAATAGCTGTTGCAGATGCTCTTCAGAAAAAACCAAAACCTGCAGACGCGAGCATCGTGAGCAATAAGCTGCTCAAAGCTTAGCCTACTGTTGCTTTTCGCAAGTCTGGGTCATCAAAAACGGATGGGCCGGGTCGGGCAGTGCGCAGGGTGCAGCGAGGTATTTGCCGTGTGTCGCCTCAGTTTTGAAGGACAGCCCATTCAACATAAGCCTGGCTGCTGCCTCCCGTCGCAAGGGGCGACGAGAGGGAGCATAACGCGTGCGTAGCCGATTGCTGCCCGTCAATAAAGGCAGCTATCGGCTGTACTGGATAGTTGAAACGTATGAGAGTGCATTAAAAATTCACGCCCTCGCCGCACAGACAATCACCTCAACCAACAACCTCGGGTCCGCGAGTTTCGCCTCGCCACAGGCCCGCGCCGGGGCATGTCCTTTTGGTACCCAGGCGTCCCACACTGCATTCATGGCGTCGAAGTCCGCCATGTCTGCCAGCCAAATGGTGGTTTGCAGCAAGCGCTCCCGCGAGGAGCCGGCTTCCAGGAGCAAGGCATCGACTCGTGCCAAGGCATCGCGAGTCTGCTCGGCGACGTTGTGTTGGGCTTCACCGACCTGGCCAGCCAGAAACACTGTATTGCCATGAATAACAATCTGGCTCATGCGCGGTTTGGTGTGCTTGCGCTCGATGGTTGGCATCAATTGCTCTCCTGTGGAATGGCGTGGATTAGAAACGTTGCACGGAAAAACTGTCGAGCCAGGCCGGGGCCTTGCCGGCGATGCAGTCGGCCACCAATTGGCCGGTCGCCCCGGCGAGGGTGAGGCCCAAGTGCTGATGGCCGAAGGCGTAGATCAGTCGCGGCTCATTTGGTGATGGGCCGATTACCGGTAACGAGTCCGGCAGGGAAGGACGGAACCCGAGCCATTTGCGCGCCACCGGTTCGGTCAGGCCCATGACCCGGCGCACATGACGTTCCAGATAATCGAACCGCTCGGGATTGGCCGGGTCGTGGATCGAGCCGAGCTCCACCGTGCCCGCTACCCTCAGGCGTCCGGCCATGGGCGTCATATAGAAGGCGCTTTCCACCGGGCAGCAAGGGCGGTTGAGCAGGGTGTCTTGCAGATCGAACTCGATGTGATAGCCGCGCTCGGTATCCAGCGGAATGTGATCGCCGACCTGACGCGCCAGCGCTGCGGACCAGGCGCCGCCGCACAGTACAACCCGGTCAGCGCGGTAGGTCTGGCCTTCGGCACTGAGCAGATGCAGGCCATCGGTCTGGCGCTGCACGCCGGTGATCGTCGCCTGACGCAGAGCGCCCTCGGCAATCAGCGGCGCCGCGAGGGCTTCGATGAAGGCGCGCGGATCGTCCATGTGCGACGACTCGGGAAACAGAATACCGGCCACGGATTTACCCGCGAGAGCCGGCTCCAGTCGTTCGACTTCTCCCGCGCTCAATACCTGCTGCGCAATACCCAGGGAGCTGCGCAACGCAATGGCTGACTGCGCGCCTGCAAAGCCTTGTTCTGTGCCGTAGGCATAAAGGCAACCGTTGTGATGCAAATGTTGATCGGCTTGCGGGCAGTCGGCCAGCAACGGGGCATAACCGCTGTAGGTGTGCTGGAGTATTTTTGTCAGTGCCAGGGTGTTGGCTTCACAACGTGACGCGCGACATTCATTGAGAAACCGCAACAGCCAGGGCATCAACCGCGGCAAACGCGCCCAGTTGATGACGAAGGGTGACTCCTTCGAAAACAGCAACGACGGAATCGCTTTTAATAGTGAAGGCTGGGCGATCGGCATTACGCCATAAGGCGCCAGGGTGCCGGCGTTGCCGTAAGACGCGCCGGCGGCAATCGCTTCGCGCTCCAGCAGCAATACCTGGTAACCCTGACGACGTAGCCAGAGTGCGGTCGCCACCCCGACGACGCCTGCGCCGATAACGGCAATTTCGCAATGAACTGGCTGTGTCATGTCCTCAGATCCGGTTGTGCATATGGAGATGACCCTGACGCGCCAATTGGCTGATAACACCCAGGGCTTTGACAAGCTGCTCCCGTGACAGGGCAGCCGAGATGTTGATGCGTACCGCTTGCGGCGACAGTTCCGGGCGCAAGGTGAAAGCGCCTCCGGCCAGCAGCACCACGCCGCGGTCCTGACACAACCGCGCAAAACGCGAGCCGGTCCACGGTTCTGGCAGCACCAGCCAGGCGTGGGTGCCGGTGGCGCTGTGCTGGAATTCCAGCCCCTCAAGATGAGTGGCCAGCAGTGACTGGCGGATGCGCAATTCTTCGCGCTGTTCCGACACCAGTTGCTCGGCATGCCCGTCTTCGATCAGTCGGGTGGCGATCAGCGCGGTCAGTGGCGAGGTGCTCCAGCAGTCGATGCGCTGCATGGCGGCGATGTCTTGCACCAACGGCTGAGGTGCCATGACAAAGCCCATGCGCAGCCCCGGCGCGATGCATTTGGACAGGGCCGAAATATAAATCGTCCGTTCCGGCATCAGGGACACGAAGGAGGGCGGCGATTGATCCAGCAGCGGCCGGTATACGTCGTCCTCGATCACCAACAGGTTGGTTTCGCGAATCACCGCTGCCAATGCCTCGCGACGTTCGGCATCCAGGGTAATGGCGGTCGGGTTATGGATCGACGGCACCAGAAACAGCAGCCGTGGCTGATGTTCGGCGCAGGCCAGACGCAAGGCGTCGGGTGACATGCCGCGTGCGTCGGCGTCGACCCCGACCAGAATCAAACCCAGCGATCGGCACAGGGCGTTGATGCCTTGATAGGTCACGCTGTCGGCCAGCACGGTGTCACCGCTGTTGGTCAGGCTGCGCAAGGTATTGGCGATGCCATGCTGTGCGCCTTCGACGATCAGCATCTGACTGGCCTGGGCCTGGACGCCGGTGTGGCGCAGCCATTGCGCGGCGGCTTCACGGGCCCAGAGCGGACCTTCGGACGGGTGATAGTCCTTCATGTCACCAAAGCGTGGATCGCTGGAAAGCCGTGGCAGCAATTGCGCCAGTACCCGATTGAAACCATCGGTGGCCGGGCGGTTGACGCTCAGGTCGACGGTGCCCGGGTCATTGCTCGGCGCCGACTGGAACTGCGCGGCTGGATGCCGGGGCAGGGCGACTTGCGTGCCGCGACCGGGGCGGCTTTCCACCAGGCCTTTTTGCTGCAACACCGCCATGGCCTTGGTCACCGTGGTGATGTTCACCCCCAGTGCACTGGCGAACTCGCGATGCGGCGGCAGGCGCTCGCCCGGCTTGAGCTTGCCGTTGCTGATCGCCTCAGCCAGTGAATCGGCCAATTGGGCGTAAAGGGTTTCTGCTTTGTCGCGCTGCAAAGCGGCACTGGCTTTGAGCTCGTCCAGCAATTGTTCGAATTGACTCATGGCGCTTTATCCCTGCTTGTCATGCTTGTAGCAAGACAATAAGCAAATTTGTATTGCTTTTTATCCGATACAAAGCCCATTGACAAGCTAAAAAACCGTGATTAGTGTGTGAGTTGTAATGCTTGTCATGCAACACAATAAGAAAATGGCTGCCATGCTCAGCCCAACAGGTACGCAGATGACTATCAGAATCGTTCAGCCAGGCACGTCCCGGCACCACCGACTTATCAGCCAGGCAGCAGGCGGCACAGAGTATCCGGTGTGTTGTCCCCCTCGCGCAAAGTCTTCGATGAAATTATCCGGTCGATCGGCACTAGACCATGCAGCGGAGGTCATCCGATGAGCAACGCCCAGCCAACCCATACAAAACCAGGTCAACAACGCCTCAGCGGGGCCTTGCGCCAGCGCCATATCACCATGATTTCCCTCGGAGGGATCATTGGCGCGGGTCTGTTTGTCGGCAGTAGCGCGACGATTCAGGCGATTGGTCCAGCCGCTTTCCTCAGTTATCTCGCGGCAGGCGTTGTAGTGATGCTGGTCATGCGCATGCTCGGTGAAATGGCCGTGGCCTTGCCCGGTGTCGGCTCCTTTACCGAGTACGCCCGCATTGGCCTGGGTAATTGGGTCGGCTTCACCAGCGGCTGGTTGTACTGGTACTTCTGGGTGATCGTGGTGGCGGTGGAAGCGGTGGTCGGCGCCAATATCCTCCAACAATGGATACCGTTGCCGGCGTGGATGATCGGCCTGACGCTGTTGGCCGTGATGACGGCCATCAATTGCCTGTCGGTGAAGTCCTACGGTGAATTCGAATATTGGTTCGCTTCATTGAAAGTCTTCGCGATCATCGTCTTCATCTTTGTAGTCGGTGCCTATCTTTTTGGTTTCGCCCCGAGCACCAGCGCATTGCTGGGTAACCTGGTGAATGACCGCGGCTTCATGCCTTATGGCGTGAGCGCGATTCTGGCCGGTGTGCCGACAGTCATCTTTGCCGTGGGCGGTGCCGAGATCGCGACCATCGCCGCCGCTGAATCCGATGATCCGTCGAAGAACGTGGCGAACATGACCCGTTCGGTGATCTTCCGCGTCATCACCTTTTATGTGGGCTCGATTTTCCTGATTGTCTGCGTGGTGCCCTGGGGCCAGATCGTCGCCGGGCACTCGCCGTTCGTGGCGGCGCTGGACGTCCTGCACATTCCCGGCGCGGCAATGATCATGCAAGCGGTGGTGTTGGTGGCCGTGCTTTCGGCGCTGAACTCGGGTTTGTACGTGTCGTCGCGGATTCTGTTCGGCCTCAGTCAGCGCGGTGATGCACCCGCCAGATTGTCGACCCTCACCGGGCGCAAAGTGCCAAGGGCCGCCGTGCTGTTGAGCAGTGTGATCGGCTACATCGCGATCATGGCGGCAATCATTTCCCCCGAAGGCGTGTTCCTGTTTCTGGTCAACGCTTCCGGGGCGGTGATGCTGTTCGTGTACCTCGCGGTAGCGCTGGCGCAAATCCAGGTTCGTCGTCAAGTGGAAGCCACGGCACCGGCCCGGCTGACCCTCAAGATGTGGCTGTTTCCATGGCTGTCCTATGCTGTGGTGACAGTGATTGCGGGTGTTTTGGTCGCCATGGCCTTTCAAGAGTCCTTGCGCACGCAGTTCCTCGCCAGCCTCGTGAGTCTGGGCGTGGTTTCTGCGGCTTACCTGCTGCTCCAGCGTCGTCGACAGTCAGCCGGCAAGCCTCACGTCAATGCCATCGAGTTGTTGGCGGGGTTGTCGACACGGTCGTGAAGTGCAGGGAAATCGAGCCACGGATGGCGGTTGAGTTGTTTGTCTTGAAACGGTCCAAAACTATAATTTGCCCCACAGGTGATCTATGTCCGACTTCAAATTCGACTCCCAAGGCTTCTCCCGACGCGGGTTGCTCAAGGCCACTGGTTACGGTTCATTGGCCGCCTTAGTGGGCAGTGCGATGGGCCCGATGTCCTTTGCATTTGCCGCCGGGCAACCGATCAAGACCGTGCGCCCTGGCTACCTGACTGCCGCGTGCCTGGGCGACATGCCCTTGGGCGCGCTGCGCGAAGGCGTCCCGGTCGGCACCGATCTGGAATTATTGAAGATCATTGCCGATCGCCTCGAACTCAAGCTCGACGTGCTGACCATGGGCTTTCCGGCGGTGGTCGAAGCGGTGAGGTCCGGACGTGCCGACTGGTTCGGCGGCAACTTCGCCTGGAACCCCATGCGCTCGAAAATCCTGCTGTTGACCGACCCGGTGTTCTATACCGGTGCCTACGTGATCATGCGTGACAACGAGCCCTTCACTACTTCGATTGCCGTCAACGACGTGAAGGGCCGCACCATCGGCGCCATTACCGGGTATTTCACCATCCCGGACATGAAGAAAATCGAGGGCGTAAAGGAGGTCAAACTCTACGACAACACCGACTCCTGCCTGCGCGACGTACGCGCCGGGCGACTGGATTTTGCCGTGCTGGATGCCCCGACCATTGACTACATGATCCTTCAGGACCCAAGCCTGAAGCTCAAACAAATCCCCATGGCCTTCGATGAAAAATTCCCTAGCCTGACTGCCAAGTTCGAGGCGATCTGGGGCGTTCATCCGCAAAACCAGGATTTGTTCGATGGCGTGAACCAAGGCCTGCGCTGGCTCAAAAGCACCGATCAGATCAAACCGATCCTCGCCAAGTACGGGATCAAGAACCCCGACTACCTTGTGCCTCCAATCAAGGACCCGCGCATCGGCGTGGACCGCGACGAGAAGGGCAACCTCATCGGGCCGTTCGAGCACCCGCCACGAGATTTCAGCCAGGCCTTCGCCTGAGTCGACGTCGCGATCACAGTTTGCGTCATCCACTTACGGACATTGCTCATGGCTGAATCAACTCCACTGGTGCGGATCGAGGGACTGTACAAGTCCTTCGGTAGCCTCGACGTGCTCAAAGGCATCGACCTCAACGTACAGCAGGGGCAGAAGATCTCGCTCATCGGGCCCAGCGGCTCGGGCAAGACCACACTGCTGCGCTGCGTCAATTACCTCGAGGAGCCGACCAAAGGCGACATTTACATCGATAACGAACTGATCGGCCAGCGACTGGTGGGCACCCGCAAAGTGCCCATGAGCGACAAGGAGCTGGCACGGATGCGCACCGAGATCGGCATGGTATTCCAGCGCTTCAATCTGTTTCCACACCTCTCGGTGCTGGACAACATCATCCTTGGCCCGCTCAAAGTGCAACAACGCAGCCGCGCGGAAGCGGTGGAACTGGCCGAGGATCTGCTGAACAAGGTGGGCATGTTCGCCAAGCGTGACGTGTTCCCTGAACAACTCTCGGGCGGGCAACAGCAACGAATCGCCATCGCCCGGGCGCTGGCGATGCAACCCAAGCTGATGCTGTTCGATGAAGCTACCTCTGCACTGGACCCGGAACTGGTGGGCGAAGTGCTCACGGTCATGCGCAAGCTGGCGGAGGAGGGGATGACGATGATCATCGTGACCCACGAAATGCATTTCGCCGAAAGCGTGTCCGATCAGGTGATCTTCATGGCCGACGGCAATATTGTCGAACAGGGTCCGCCTCGGCAGATTTTCCGCGAGAGCCAGATCGAACGCACCCGAAACTTCATCCGCGCCGTGCAGGAGCATTGATCGATGTTCGATTCCCCTGCACTGCACAAAGCCATCGAGATGCTGCCGTACTTTTTGAACGTGCTGGGCATCGGTGCACTGACGACGGTCGGCCTGACGGCCGCCGCGTTTGTGGTGGCGACGTTGCTGGGATTTTGCCTGGCGTTGATGCGGCTCTCGCGCAGCCGGGTGCTGAGCCTGATTGCCAGCGTGTACCTGGAGGTGTTTCGCAACATACCGATCCTGACCCAGTTGTTCATCCTGTACTTCGGGTTGACCTACATCGGCATCACGCTGCCGGCGATCGGTGCGGCGATCATCGGTTTTGGCCTGAACGGTGCGGCGATCCTGTCGGAAGTGTTCCGTTCGAGCATCCGCACCATCGACCGAGGGCAAAGCGAGGCGGCGTTTTCCATCGGCATGACCCGGTCGTTGGCGATGCGCATTATCGTGCTGCCCCAGGCGTTCAAAGTGGCGATTCCGGGGATGGCCAACTTCGCCATCGGCCTGCTCAAGGACACTTCCCTTGCCTCGGCAGCGGCGGTTCCGGAGCTGACGTTCAAGGCGAAAATGCTGGTCAGCGAAACCTACCAGACCAACCTGATTTACTTCCTGTTGGCGGCCATCTACCTGGTGTTGAGCCTGGTGCTTTCCCACTGGGCGGCGCGCACTGAACGCCGTCTCAAAGTCGTCAAGGAGAACTGATATGGGCTATGGCGAGTTGTGGGAAGCAACCCATGTCGAGTTGATGGCGGCGGCGTGGGCCACGCTCCAGTTGGCGTTCGGGGCGCTCGTTATCGGTCTGGTCGTCGGTTTGCTGGTGGCGCTGGCGCGACTGTCGAAAAGCCGACCATTACGCCGCGCCGCACTGATCTACATCGAGGTCTTTCGCGGTACACCAGCGCTGGTGCAACTGTTCATCGTCTACTTCAGCCTGACTGAAGTCGGCGTCCAGTTCAGCTCGTTTCAAGCCGCCATGATCGGTTTGGGACTGAACGCCGCTGCGTACCTGTCGGAGATTTATCGCTCGGGTCTGGAGGCCGTGCCCAAGGGGCAAGTGGAAGCGGCGAAGGCGATTGGCATGCCGCATCTCAAGGTGTTGCGCTGGGTCGTGTTGCCCCAGGCGATTCGTATTGTGTTGGCACCCATCGGCAGCGTGGCGATCTCGCTATTGAAAGACACCTCGGTGGCCTCGCTGATCGCGGCGCCGGATTTGATGCTGCGGGCGCAGGATTTGAGTTCGGTGTATTTCATGCCGCTGGAGATCTACATCCTCGTCGGCGCCATCTACTTCGCGCTGTGCTACCCGCTGTCACTCGGTGTGCGTTTGCTGGAGCGCAAGACGAGGCATTGAACCCTTGGCTCGTCCGGTTTTCATCCGCACGAGCAGCGCGGGTTGGGGTTGGGGATGGGCCCTGCGCAATGTTCAATGTGAGGCAAACGGCAGCCGTTCCTTGAACCAGGTCACGGCTTGCTTTTTGAACGCTTCGGCAGGTGGCGTTAACGGGTAGCGCTGGTCATAGGCCAATACGATGCGCTGTGCGGGCAGCTCTTCGCGTATGGGACGACAGACCAGTGGCTGACCATCGTAACTATGGTCGCCGAAGGGCCTGGTGTAGGTCAGCGCCACGCCGAATCCGTTGGCAACGAGACTGCGCTGGAACTCGAAGCTGTGTGTGCGCTGGACGCTGTGGGGCGAGAGCCCATGGAAGTTGAACAGGTCCAGCACGTGCTGCCAGCTGTGGATTTGGTCAGTCACCACCAGATTGCATTCGCTGAGTTCTTGCAAACTGACATGGGTCTCGTTTGCCAATGGGTGATCGGCCGCCAACAGGGCATGGGCCGTCAGCTGGCGCAGTTCGGTGCATTCCATGTTTGCCGGCAATCCCAGGTCGTACGTCAGCGCCAACTCCAGGGTGCCTTCGGCGAGACGCTTACCGAGATATTCGAACCCGCCTTCGCGCATATCGACAGTGACCTGGGGATGGTCCTGCTGCAGACGCCTGAGGATCTGTGGCAGGCAATAAGGCGCCAGGTCCTCATAGCAACCCAGCACCAGTTCCCCGGAAAAGTCGCTGCTGTCAGTCCCGATATCCGAAAAGGTCCGAGCCTCGGCCAAGACGCGTTTTGCCTGAGCCATCACCGTGCGGCCGAAGGGCGTCAGGGACACGCCGAGCCCGCGTTGGCGAACAAACAGTGGCTGGCCGAAAAGCTGTTCCAGCTCGGTAATGGCCGTGGAGATCGAGGGTTGGGAAACGTGCAACTCCTCGGCCGCCAGCGTGAGGTTGCTGTGCTTGGCCGCAGCGAGTGCGTAACGGAGTTGTCGCAGGCTGAACTTCATAAGATTTTCGTAGGTGATAAATCAATACATATTATTTTATCTTAGTTGAGTGTCATGGAATATTTGTCCTGCGCCCACTTTTATTTCTTGCTTGAGGGAGTTTCAGGTCATGACACACAGCCCCTACACCATTAATGAGAAAGACATCGAGGCCTTTCAGCGCGATGGCGCAGTTTGCCTGCGCGGCATTTTCAGTGACTGGATCGAGACCGTTGCCGCCGGTATTGAGCGCAACCTGGCCGAGCCGGGCGTTTACGCCAGCCGATACGTCGAGAAGGATGACAAGCCGGGCGGCTTTTTCGATGACTATTGCAACTGGCAGCGGATCCCGGAGTTTCGCGCAATGGTTGAGGAGTCACCTGCGGCGTCCGTTGCGGCCGCCGTCATGCGGTCGAAATCGGCACAGTTCTTCCATGATCATGTGCTGGTCAAGGAACCGGGGGCGCAGAAAGCAACACCCTGGCATCAAGACATTCCCTACTACTTTGTCGAGGGCAACCAGAACGTCAGTTTCTGGATCCCCGTGGACCCGGTGCGCGAGTCGACGTTGCGGCTTCTTGCCGGCTCACATCGTTGGGATAAAGGGATAAAACCCGTCCACTGGGCTGATCAAAGTGATTTTTACAGGGACGCCGACGGATACCGCGATGCTCCCGATCCGGATTCGGAAGAGGGCATGCAAGTGCTTGAGTGGGAGATGCAACCTGGCGATGCGGTGCTGTTCGATTTCCGGACGGTACATGGCGCCAGAGGCAATGCGTCGGCGCAACGTCGACGTGTGTTGTCGCTTCGCTGGCTCGGCGACGACATCCGTTACATCGAGCGTCCAGGACGGACCTCGCCACCGTATCCAGGGCATGCGATGCAGACCGGTGAGAGACTGCGCGAGGATTGGTTCCCGACGATACATCAAGGAGCTTGAGTTCTACGTTGATGACAATTGTTCGCCACTGACGTGGCGAATACTTGCACTGCCATAACCCTGTTCACTGTGTTGGAGCGTGCGATTGTGAAAATCAAAAAAAAATACCTTACCGCCACACTGATTTCCCTCGGCCTGTTGGCCGGTAGTGCAACGAGTCAGGCCGCCAGTTGGTGCGAGTCGGGTAAACCGGTGAAGTTCGCCGGGCTCAATTGGGAAAGCGGCATGTTGCTCACCGATGTGTTGCAGATAGTGCTCAAGGACGGTTACGGCTGTGAGATCGACACATTGCCGGGCAACTCCATCACCATGGAGAACGCCCTGAGCAGCAACGACATTCAAGTGTTGGCGGAAGAATGGGTCGGTCGAAGTGAAGTCTGGAACAAGGCGGCGGACACCGGGAAGGTAGTGGGTGTCGGCGCACCGATCATTGGCGCAACCGAAGGCTGGTACGTACCGCGTTATGTGGTCGAGGGCGACACCAAACGCAACCTTATACCCAAGGCTCCAGACCTGAAAAAAATCACCGACCTGACTCAGTACGCAGGACTCTTCAAAGATCAGGAAGAGCCAAAAAAGGGCCGTTTTTACAACTGCCCGGCCGGCTGGACCTGCGAGCTGGAAAACAGCGAAATGCTTAAAACCTATGGCCTCGAAGCAAGCTACACCAACTTCCGTCCAGGTACCGGCCCGGCCCTGGATGCCGCCGTCCTGTCGAGCTACAAGCGTGGCGAGCCGATTCTGTTCTATTACTGGTCACCGACGCCGTTAATGGGGCAGGTGGATCTGGTCAAGCTGGAAGAGAAGCCGGGGGGCGACAAAAAGATCAGCATCCAAGTGGGGCTCTCCCGCGTTTTTCATGAGCAAGCGCCAGAACTGGTAGGCGTGCTGGAGAAGGTCAATCTGCCGATCGACCTGTTAAACCAGAACTTGGCCCGGATGACCAAGGAGCACATTGACTCTCCCAAGCTGGCGAGGATCTTCTTCAAGGAACACCCGGAAATCTGGCACACCTGGGTGAGTGAAGCGGCTGCGAAAAAAATCGACGCGACGCTCTAGCTTGTTATAGGGCAGGGACGCCCTTTCCCTGGCCACCGAAGGTGGTTTGGAAATGACTACGGGCTGCTACCGTTTAACCGCGTGATTTATCGAGTAATGAGGCGTGGAACTGAAACGTTCCAGATCGCTTCGCAGATCCTCGATAAGGGTTGCGATTGCATGACCGTTGTTGAGCTGGGCAATGGAGATCCCGGTAACAGTGAGCACTTCTTGATTCGAGGTGCTTTTATAAAAACGAACGGTCAGCGCTGCGGGTGGATCGACAGTGCATTCGCAGCGGGTCGGGAGAAAGCTTTGCTCAACGAGGTGACGTAGTTCTAGAGTCGACAACATGGCGACATACCTCGACGGGAGTCAGCCAAATGACTTTTGTCAGACGTGAGTGAGGAAGCTCCTGAAATAGATGCTTGGCAGGCTCCTTAATCATTTTTGGCCATGAGCCCTGCATTGAGTGTAACCCCCAGCCCCTCTGACGGATTAGACCGTTTTCCTCTGGCTTCCCTGAAAGACGGCGCATTAGTCGTGGTCCATTGCGTTCGGTCGGGGCCTTTTTAGATGAGGGGAGCAAGCCGGCTGCAAGAGCTAGTGGCAGCCGCCACTAACCACAGGCATCTGCTACGGCCTTCGCGGCGCGTTCCATTTCCTGCTTGATGTCAGTGGTTATGCGCTGTTTTATGAGTTTCTGTTCGAGAAACTGCTGGTTTCCCTGGTTTTTTAATTCTGCGTCGGTTGCGGTGTCCTGCGCTTTCAGCTCGGCAGCGTGTGCGTCGATGACAGCCTCAACCTCGGCATCATTGGTGGCACTGTCCAGGGCGCTGACCAATTTGTGCACTTGTGTGTTCTCGGCCTCGGCGTAAGCCTCGACAGACAGTCCGGCAGCCATCGCTCGCGCTCGAACGTCAAGGATTTTGATATGTTCTTGTGCTGCCTTGCACAGCGCATCCTGCCGTGCGCTCTCGCCAGCTCTCCATTCCATAAACACATGCGCACTAACACCCACCACGGCCAGGGTGATGGCGGTACTTATCAAACCAATCGACAAGCCTCTCACACTCAGCAGCCTCAGCGGTCAAGGGAAACACTAGTTCGTGATTATCGCCCGATTCATTCAACGCATCAAAAGCGTAGCAGGGCTGGGCGATGTTGAAAAACTGCTGCCTGTGCCGCTTGCCGTACGTCGTCGCCGGTGAACGTCCCGATTTGCGAAGCGCTCTACCGCAAAACGGCCCTTTGGAGTTGTCGCCATGTATGAAGATCCGAAATCGCAAGCGCTTGCGGCCTGGCAACAATTGCTGGAACTGGCTGACGTTCGAATGACTGCGCAAGAGCAATACGAGGAACTGCTCCGACTTGCAGAGAAGTACCTGAAACAAGGTTTCATCGATCGCGATGAGCGTAAGCAACTCGTGACCGAGGCGACCAAGCGTTATGCGCGGGCAGTGGCAGGCGCGGGCGGCGGGACATAGTTTTATTCGACGACTGTCAGACCTGAGCGCGCTTGCATGGATAGGGCCACTGACAGCACAACGCCGACCCTGGGCCGGTGTTGTGCTTTTCAGTTTTTACCGTAACGCCACGCTGACCTCTGGCGTGTGCTTGCCCAGCTTCATCAGCCAGTAATAGCTCAGCGCCGGCATCAGGAGCCCGACGATCCAGGCCAGGTCCACACCGTCCAGCGCGTTGGCCACCGGTCCGACATACAACGTGGTGTTCATGAACGGAATTTCCAGAGCGATTGCCAGCAGGAAGCTGCCACAGGCGATCCAGTTGATACGCCCGTAGATCCCGTTCAGGTTGAAGATGTCATCAATCTGGTACCGGCCTTTGCGCAAGCAGTAATAGTCCACCAGATTGATCGCCGTCCAGGGGATCAGGAAGTAGCTCATGAAGAAGATAAAGTTGAGGAAGAAGCTAATGAAGTTGTCCTGACTGATGGTGCACAACGCCGTGGCCAGCAGGCTGATCAGCAGCATGAACAGTCCGCGCACCCGAGGCGTTACCTTGAGTCGGGCAAAGGGTTCGATCACGGTGATGGTCGACATGAACGCGCCGTACAGGTTGAAGACGTTGATCGACACCTGGCCATACAGGATGAACACGAACAACAACACAGCGCCACCGCCGAACAGCCCGGCGACATGACCTCCGACGTTGCCGGAAAAATCAGTGATACCTACGCTGAGGATCGCGCCGAGGATCATCATCCATGCGCCGCCACTGACCGTGCCGGCGTAGCTGTACCAAAACACTTTGGCGGTGGGTGTTGTGCTCGGCAGGTAGCGTGAGTAATCGGCGACGTAAGGTGCGTACGACAGCTGCCAGGTGACCGCGATGCTCACCGCCACGAGGAACTTCGACAGTGAGAAACCGGTTGGCAGCCATTGTTCCGCGGGTATCGGCAGCTGCAGCGCCAGCAGTGTGGCGGCAAAGAACACCACCAACGACAGCAGCGACAGCCACTTCTGCAAACGGTGGATCAGGCGATAACCGTACAGCGCAACGACGAAGCACAAGGCCCCGATCAGGTAGACATTAGCCGTCGCCGACAGTGGGCTGACGGATTCTATTGCCTGGGCGGCGAGCAAGGTATTGCTGACGAAGAATCCCAGGTAGATCAGCATCACAAACAGCAGCGGCAACACTGCGCCCAACACGCCGAACTGTGCACGGCTCTGGATCATTTGCGGGATGCCCAGTTTCGGTCCTTGGGCGGAGTGGGAAGCCATGAAAATCGCCCCCGACAGTGAGCCGATAATGATCGCCAGCGCACTCCAGAACAGATTGAGCCCCATCACCACCGGCAATACGCCGGAAGCGATGGTCGTAATGTTCATGTTGGCGCCGAACCAGATGAAAAACAGTGAGCCGGGGTGGCCATGGCGTTCGGATTCAGGGATGAAATCAATGCTTCTTTTTTCGACTTGCATGGCGATTACTCCTGAGTCCGGGCGAGGTGGGTTTGCAGACGGGCGATGGTGCTTTCGAACTCATGCGGTTGATGAGCGAACAAGTCCGGGCTCTCGGGGATCAAGCTCAGGTAGTCGCGAGATGCGAGGGCGTGCGCACATTGAGCGCTGGTCAGGATCTCCAGTGAGTAAACCCAGTTGGCCATGATCAACAGTGCCGAGTAATGCCCTGACAGGGTGGTTGTGGTGCAGGCATCGCTGACCAGCCGAACGTGATAGCCCAAGGCGAAGGCGTCGAATACGCTGCTGAGTACGCAGACATCGGTCAATACGCCACAGACGATCAGCGTATCGACGCCTTGCGCCTTGAGTCGGGCATCCAGATCGGTGCGGTGGAAGGCGCTGTAGCGGCCCTTGTCCAGCACCTGCTCACCAGGCAGCGGTGCCAGTTGTTCGAGTATTTCCACTTGCCGGGTGCCGGCGCGGTAACTGCTCGGGCCGCCGTCGGCTGCCAATGGTTCGCCGCGCGGCAGGTCACTGCCGTCGGCCTGATTGATGTGACGGGTATAGATGACAGGTACCCGCTGACGGCGGGCGGAGTCGAGCAAGGCGGTCGTGTTAGCCACCACCGTGTCGAAGTTTTCCAGGACGAAACCGTCCTCCTGCTGCATGTCGATGATCAACAGCGCGTTGTTATTGTTCATTGAGCAAACCTGATCATGAGCCGAAGCGCAATGCACCGTGCACGTCGGCGCGATGGCGAGACGTGTGGTGCGTGAATGTCTGTTCGGGTGGGCTCAGTGAACTATTTGCCAGAAACCGTTCTGCTTGGCTGAAACGCTGGCACGCAGACGCTTGAAGTGGATATGCGAAGCGGTCCATTCGCCGCGCAGGTAAGCCTGCTCGGCGCCGGAGGGAGGGGCGAGTGATGGGAGACGACCGTTTTGCATTGGAATCGACCCTACACGTCAATCAGCCCCCCGGCTTCGCGTCCGGGGGACAGGGCTGCGGACTCAGCGAAACGCCGGGACCACGTGTTTGATAAACAGCTCCAGGGATTTTTTCTTTTCCGCATGGGGCAGGCTGTTATCGCACCAGAAGCTGAACTCGTCGACGCCCAGTTCCTGGTAATACTTGATGCGCGGGATGATTTCTTCCGGGGTGCCGATCATGGCGGTCTTGTGCAGACTCTCCAGCTCGAACTCCGGGCGACCGGCGAATTTTTCTTCCGGGCTCGGTGCCAGGAAACCGTTGACCGGTACTTCCTTGTTGCCGAACCAGGCGTCGAAGGTGCGGTAGAAACGCGAGATCGCCTTGGCCCCGACTTTCCAGCCCTCGGGGTCATCGACTGCATGGACGTGGGTGTGACGCAGCACCATCAACTGTGGGCGCGGCACGTCCGGGTTGTTATCCAGCGCAGCCTGGAACTTGTTCTTCAGGTCCAGAACTTCTTCATCGCCTTTCATCAGCGGCGTGACCATGACGTTGCAGCCGTTGGCCACCGCAAAGTTGTGGGAATCCGGGTCGCGGGCGGCGATCCACATCGGCGGGTTTGGCTTCTGAATCGGCTTCGGTACGCTGGTGGACGTCGGGAATTTCCAGATATCGCCGTCGTGGGCGTAATCGCCTTGCCACAGGGCCCGAACGACCGGAACCATTTCCCGCAGTGCCTGGCCGCCGGAAGAAGCAGGCATGCCGCCGGCCATCCGGTCGAACTCGACCTGATAGGCGCCACGTGCCAGGCCGACTTCCATGCGGCCATTGCTGATCACGTCCAGCAGCGCGCATTCACCGGCCACCCGCAACGGGTGCCAGAACGGCGCGATGATGGTGCCGGCGCCCAGGTGAATGGTGGTGGTCTTGGCTGCCAGGTAGGCCAACAATGGCATCGGGCTTGGCGAGATGGTGTATTCCATGGCGTGGTGTTCGCCGATCCAGACGGTGCTGAATCCACCGGCTTCGGCTATCAGGGTCAGTTCGGTCAGGTCTTCGAACAACTGACGGTGGCTGACGCTTTCGTCCCAGCGCTCCATGTGCACGAACAGGGAAAATTTCATGACGCTACCTCGAATCTTTTGTTGTCGGCCTGTCGACTGCGGGCCTGTTGCCTGGAATGAACGCTGAGCGCTCCCGGGTGTTCTCGCCGTGACGCGTTGCTGAGTGCGGCAGGTCGGCTGATGGGTTATTGGTATACCATAATACGGAATATCCGCAAAATATTTCTCTCCGACGGTCGCTTATCCGGCCGGGCACCCGCAGTTGCAGAACATTGATGTCAGCCTGGAACGCTATTGGGTGCGCCGTTTGATCGAATCAAGCGAGGACGGGCAGGGCGCCCATCTTGCCGTGGCAGTACACCAGTGGACCGGCGTTCTGCTGGGGCACGATCAGGTTCTTCACCGCGCCGACCATGATTGCGTGGTCGCCACCTTCATATTCACGCCACAGCTCGCATTCGATCACCGCTGTGGCATTGGCCAGAATCGGATTGCCCAGCTCACTTAATGTCCATTCGATGCCTTGCGCCTTGTCCTTACCTTTGCGCGCGAAGGCGTAGGCTTCACTTTGCTGGCCGCCGGACAGTACGTGAATGGCAAAGCGTTTGTTCTTGATCAGTACCGGATAGGAGTCGGAGCTGTAATTGGGGCAGAACAGCACCAGGGCCGGGTCCATGGATAACGAACTGAACGCGCTGGCGGTCAGGCCGACGATTTGTCCGTCGTCATCGAGCGTGGTGATCACGGTGACCCCGGACGGAAACGAACCCATCACTTGTTTGTAGATGGCGGCATCGATCATGGGACGGTCCTCTGGCGGTGAAACAGGTTTTTATGAGTTTGTAGGTATGATGGTATACCGTAATACGGTGTTTGCAAGGGCTTTTTCAATCACCCGATAAACGCACGCCTTGGGTCTTAAGCCCAATGATTACGGGGCTTTAAGCTAGGCGGCACAGGCGCCTGTTCGTCAAAATGGCGGATCAGATAGACATACAAAGACCGGATCAGCCTTGTTAAAAGTTTGGAATACCATAATATGACCTGCATCTGAGGGGAGGCCAAAGAGCACCCCCGGTTTGGCTTCATACAAATATAAGATCAGACAAACTCGAGTTCATGCACATGTCCCAGATGTCCCGGCAAGACCCCCTGATCGAGAATCACACGGTCGACTACGTCCCACTCGCAGAGCGCCACGGGAAGGCCCGCGATCTATTCACCTTATGGTTCAGTACCAACATTGCACCACTGCCTATCGTCACCGGTGCCATGGTGGTCCAGGTGTTCCACCTCAATCTGTTCTGGGGGTTACTGGCGATCGCGCTTGGGCACATGGTCGGCGGGTTGGTGATTGCCCTGGCGTCGGCTCAGGGGCCGCGGATGGGCATTCCGCAAATGGTGCAGAGTCGTGGTCAGTTCGGTCGTTATGGCGCGCTATTGATCGTGTTCTTTGCGGCACTGATCTACATCGGCTTTTTCATTTCCAATATCGTGTTGGCCGGCAAATCCATCGTCGGCATCGCGCCTTCGGTTCCCGTGCCGGCCAGCATCCTGATCGGAGCCCTCAGCGCCACTGCCATCGGGGTCATTGGTTACCGCTTTATTCATACCCTCAACCGCATTGGCACCTGGGTCATGGGCAGTGCCTTGCTCGCCGGGTTCCTGTTTATCTTTGCCCATGATCTACCGGCGGACTTCTTCACCCGCGGTGGTTTTAACCTGTCTGGCTGGTTGGCCACCGTGTCGCTGGGGATTATCTGGCAGATCAGCTTCTCGCCGTATGTGTCGGACTATTCGCGTTACCTGCCGGCGGATATCGGGATTGCACGTCCGTTCTTCGCCACTTACCTGGGCGCAACGCTTGGCACCATTCTGTCGTTCTCCTTCGGCGCGGTGGCCGTGTTGGCGACCCCGGAAGGCACTGAAGCGATGGTGGCGGTGAAGCAATCCACCGGTTGGCTGGGGCCTATTCTGATGGTGCTGTTTTTGCTCAATATCATCAGCCACAACGCCTTGAATCTGTATGGTGCGGTGCTGTCGATCATCACCTCGATCCAGACGTTTGCCAGTCAGTGGACGCCTGGCATCAAGCTGCGTGTGGTGTTGTCGGGTCTTGTTTTGGCGGGCTGCTGCCTGGTCGCGCTGAGTGCTTCGGCGGATTTCATTTCGCAGTTCATTGGGCTGATTCTGGCGCTGTTGCTGGTGTTGGTGCCGTGGGCTTCGATTAACCTGATCGACTTCTATTTGATCAAGCGCGGCAGCTATGACATTGCTTCGATCTTTAGTGCGGATGGCGGGATTTATGGGCGGTTCAACCTGCATGCGATCGTTGCGTATTTCATCGGGATTATCGTGCAGTTGCCGTTTGCCAATACGTCGTTGTATGTGGGGCCGTATGCCAATTGGGTGGAAGGCGCTGATTTGTCGTGGCTGGTGGGGTTGGTGGTGACGTGTCCGTTGTATTACTGCCTGGCGACGCGGGGGCAGGCTCAGGAGGTCCGGGCTTCTCGCCTTGGTTTTGCTGATTAGTTTTTGATGGGTGTTTGTCTGGAATGCCCGGGTTATACCGTAATGCTGTTCATTTGAGCGATGTGATCCACTGTAGGAGCGAGCTTGCTCGCGATGGTTGTTAAAGATAGCGCGTGTTTACAGGCTAAACGCAGCGCTCTTGAATCCATCGTCGGAACGCCGCCCGGAGCAAGCTCGCTCCTACAAAATCCTTAACAGTGGTTCACTTTTTTCACACACGCATACATGGAATGCAGCGCAAGTCCCAGGTTTCAAAGCCCTCCGCCGAAGCGATACTGCCAGACTATGCCAACCGCATTGTATTCGCTGCCTGTGCGGGTATGCCCGCCATTACTCGCATTCAGCTTTACCGAATGGTTCCTGTTCAACGGCAGTGTGAGGGTGCATCCGTAGCGTGTGTTTTCCTGAGAATCGTGGTTGCCGACGCCATCGATCGAGGTACTCCCGCCAGCGAAGTAGGTCGTATCCAGCGACGCCCAAATACCGTTGCTAAAGGCATAGATAAGATGCCCCTGTACCTGGTAAATCGGGTTCTGGGAAAGTGTGTGGTCGCGGAGGTACTCATCGTTGTCGGTGTAAAAGGTTCCCGCGCCGGAGAGTTCCAGGGTCACTGGCCCCACGCGTTTGGAAATCCCGAGTTCGGGCTTGAATGACCAGCGGTTGTTGCCGAGATTTACCAGCTTGCTCGCGTCGTATTGGCCGAGTGGTGCGGTGATCGCCAGGCTGGTGCCGATAATCAGATCCTGTTGATAGCTGGGGAATTCAGCCAGGGACATCGCCGGGGCGCCATATAAGTTGACCGAAAACCGGAATCTTGGATCGATCAACCCCGTAACATTACGCTCCTTGGGTTCACCGTCGAACAGAGCGGAGCCCGTCAATCTGGCCTCAGGCACGACGATATCGAACTTCCCGGAGCGGCCCCAGACGTCCAGCGATCTGGCAAAGGCAAACACGACAGTCTTGATGTTGAGCTTGGCATCCTGGAGCGGGACTGAGGGGTTGGCCGTCACGTTGCCATGGAGATCGCTGTAGCCCATGAGCAGGAAATTCATACCGACCGGGGTATTGGCGTAGGACCTGGGTTCGAGATCCTCTGCGACTGCAGCGGGAGCAACGATGATGAGCGAAGCGGATGCGAACCCAACCAGTCTGACGACGCAGAGTTTGTGTTTCATCCACATTCACTCGCTTCCTGTGAGGGAGTTCTATGTATTGTTGTAGCGCATCTGCATTCGTTTGGCACTTATAGCGGCCACACCTGGGTTTCCTCAGGCGAAATCGACGGGCAGCATTCGCCCCATAGCGGTCTGTCAGAAGTGCCTGCAGAGCCCGGGGCGATTCATTCAGGGTGTTGAAGATCCATCATTGCGTTAGAAGGCGAGGCCTAATTTTGCGCCATATTCTTCCCTGGTTTGTTTTTTGATATCGGTCACCGCAAATTGCCCATCCAGGTCATATTTGAAGCGGTTGTAGTATAGGGAGGCTATAACCGGAATCGAACCTTGCTGATTAAACAGGAAGCTCAGCTCGATATAAGGATTGGTGCTGTCTTTTAAATCCTGATTCTCGCTGCTGATTCCATGGAGTTTTAGCTGCGAATCACCATTTATGGATCTTCGAATTCCCGCTTCAAAACGCAGAACTGTAGTGTTGAACTGATGATTGTAGCCCGCAGCAATTTTAGCGAACGGAGTACGGCTCGTGAGATCAATGTTGTACTTGTCAGAGTCCGGTTCAAATCGATTCCATTTGTACCCTCCGCCCAATAAAACATCCATAAAATTGCGCGCATCAAAAGCCATCCTCCAGCCAACATCCAAGTCAGCTTGGCCATCCTTTACTTTCTGATTCTTTTTTTCAGAGTACTGCCCACTGATTTCTGCCTGATAAATAAGGCCAGTCTGAGCCGTCATTTTGTTGCCGAAGTTAAGAAATAATCCTCCTTCCGGCATGTGCTCGGTGTTCGAGCTTTTGCGCCCTGTGAATTCGAGAACGCTGTAGCTTCCCAGCAAGCCAAATGCAAAAAGCGGATCGGTAGAAGGTGCGGCGCTTGAAGTTGTTGGTAAGGATCCCGCGAATAGGAGGGTGACAACAGCAGTAAGATTGGTCCTTTTCATAAGAACTCCATCAGTACGCTACAGGTCCAGATTAGACCGGTCACTGACAACGATAGCTGCTTTTTCAAGCCTCTCATCAAAGCGAATTCACTCGACACGAGCGCTCAAGTCTGCAAGTCAGTGAGTTCTGTTCATCCTGGGTTGAATTTGTTGTCGTGGCACAATCCCGGCCCCCGTCCGATTTTTGCCGCCCTCTATCGATGGTTTGCTCTGCGACACGTCTTCATCTTGATGGTCGTGACAGGACGCTCCACTGAGGCAGATGGTAGCGGCAAGTAAAAAAACGGACTCAAATGCCCATCCATGAGCGCAGCTCATCTCGCCTTGGACGCTGATTCTGATCATGGGAGAGGCGCCTCTGGCGAGGCCATTGACGGCGAAGCAAATATACAAAACTTGCGACGGCGGTAGTGGCGTGAGATCACTCGGAAGGGCGCGCTAGTTGATCTGCACAAGAACCGGGCCTTCCGTTACGATCGGCGGGTTCGCGTGGATATGCGAGGCGTTTTTCTGAATCCAGTCGCGCGCGACTTTCAAGCTTGCATCGGTGCTGGTCTTGTCCGTGCAAACAGTCACCGCCGTACCGCCATCACCTGTATTCAGCAGTGTGTAGCTTACGAGGCCAGGCACTGTCCGCAGGGTAGCTTCGACGTCGGCCTTGCGCTCTTCTAAAAGCTCGAAAAGCTGCTTTGCTCCAACACCCAAGTAGGTTCTTATAACCGCGTACATCGTCGTCTCCTTCGGGAACTACCGTCTTGACGCCAATCCAGATCCGCTGATGGCCGCTATCACTCCGGTTTCAGTTCGTCCCAATATATTCATCTTAGCCAAACGCCGGCGACACGCGAAATGCAACGACCACCGGCCGCTACTGACTGATGTGTCTATAAAATCGGGAGCGATTCACCTATCGCTCGGACATTCAGGTCTGTCGATGCCAGAGTGTCGGAAAAAGCTCGTGTTCCATAGGTGCATCTGATGCCAGAGCATCTTTAAGCCCGGGAAAGTCGGGTGAGGTGGCCCACGGTCTCGGCGCGTGCCGCACGTCATCGCCTATGACCCTTACTGAAAACGCGCGGCGACGGTTATGCCCGCCCACGCCAGCAGAGGCGTGCAAGGTCAACATGTTGAAACACACCATGTCCCCCGGCGACAACGTCCATCCGAGAATGGGAAAGTCCTCGCGATGGCTTTCAATATCCGGTAGCTCGCCCAGTGTTCCCTCGGAAAACCATTTGGCCTGGCTGTCCATGAAGGACCGAGGCATCAACCAGGGACCCTTGTGTGAGCCGGCGATGAATTCGAGGGTCGATTCCCTGGGCACGGGATCAACCGGAATCCAGAAACTCACGGTGTCCGAACCTGTGATGTTGTAGTAAGGCTGGTCCTGGTGCCAAGGTGTGCGCTGGCGCGTATTGGGCTCTTTCACCAGCAAGTGATCATGGTGCAGGCGCACCTGTTGGCTGTTCAGCAGGGCGGCCGCGATGGGGGCGATGGCAGAGTTGAAGATGAAGTCGCGATAGTGTGCATTCTCTTGCCAGTTACAAAAGTCCTCGAAGAACCATCCCGGGTCCGTAGGGCTGCTCGCCACTTTTGCGCGAGGGCTGGGATGGGCAAGGTTGCGCTCGATGCCTAGCGTCAGTTCGCTGATTTGCTGCGCAGTAAACGCATTACGGATGCACACTGCACCATCAGTTTGAAAGGCACGCACAGTCTCGTCGCTGACGGGGAAGGCATAACGGGATTCACCGCGTTGTGTCATTTCGTTCATGGGAGTTGCCTCATTCGCCGTAAATATCGAAGTTGAAGTACTGCTTCGCGATCTGGTCGTATTGGCCTGATTGGCGAATGCCGGCAATGGCCGTGTTCAGCTGCTCTCTGAGATCAGGCTCGTTTTTTCGCACACCGATAGCGACGCCATCGCCAATGATGCTTTTGTCGGTGATGGGCTCACCGGCAAAGGCAAAGCCCTGGCCTTGAGGCTTTTGCAGTAATCCGATGTCGGCTTGTACCGAGGCCTGGAACGAGGCATCCAGGCGTCCGGTGATGAGGTCTGAAAACACCTGGTCCTGGGTTTGGTAGGAAAGGATCTCGACGCCTTGGCGGCCCCATTGCGACTTGGCATAACTTTCATGTAGCGAGCCTTGAACCACCCCAACCGACTTGCCTTTCAATGATGCTGCCGTCGGCAGCAATCCGGAGTCTTTTCTGGCAACGAGAGAAGACGGCGCGGTGTAGATTTTGTGGCTGAAATCGACCTGCTGGCGACGTGCCTCGGTGGCGCTGAATGCAGACAGGATGGCGTCGAATTTCTTCGCCTTTAACGCCGGGATCATGCTGTCGAAGGTCTGCTCGACCCAAATGCATTTGACCCGCAATTCGGCACATAGGGCATTGCCCAGATCGATATCAAAACCACTCAATGAACCATCTGGCTGCTTTTGCTCGAAAGGTGGGTAGCTAGGGTCGACACCGAATTTGATCACCGGTTCTGCCTGCGATAGCGGGGTGATGACCAGCCCGAACAGCAGGGTGATGTATTGAAGTTTGCGTAGTTGCATGATGACCTCGTTTTTTATTGGTTTTCACGGTTTGGCAGGTCTGTGGTCAAGCGTTGAGTGGCAAGAAGGCCTCAGTCAATTTGACCCAATAGCCAGCACCCCGAATCAGGATGTCGTCATTGAAGTCATAACGAGGGTCGTGAGCCATGCAGCTCTTTTCACCGTCGCCATTGCCGATGATCAGGTAGCTGCCAGGGCATTGCTGCAGGAAGTAGGCGAAATCCTCGCTGCCATTGAAGGGCACGATGTCGTTCAGCACCTCGTCCTCACCGAGCCAGTCGACGGCCACCTGACTGGCAAACCGGGTCATTTCTTCGTCATTCACCAGCAAGGGGTAGTCGGCACTGTAGTCGATGTCGGCGGTCGCGCCGAATGCCTGTGCCTGGGCGTGAATGAGGTGTTTTATCTGGCTCTCCAGGCGGTCCCGCACGGCGTTGTTCAGTGCGCGGACGGAAATCAGCATGTGCGCACTGTCCGGGATCACGTTGGACGCCTTGCCGGCGTTAATGGCCCCGACGGTGATAACGCTCATTTCCTGAGGTGAGATGTTGCGCGAGACGATGGTCTGCAAGGCCATGATGATGCTTGCGCAGACCACCACAGGGTCGACGCTCAGGTGCGGCATCGCGCCGTGGCCGCCTTTTCCGTGAATCGTGACACTGACCTGGTCGGCAGAGGCCATGAAGGGCCCGGCTCGGAACCCGAGTTTTCCGACAGGGTAGCCAGGCATGTTGTGTGCCGCGAACACTGCATCGCAGGGGAACCGTTGCAGCACGCCTTCCTGAATCATTCGTCGGGCGCCGGCCAGACCTTCTTCGGCTGGCTGGAAAATCAGGTGGACGGTGCCGTCGAACGGATGGCCATGGGCGAGGGCGTAGGCGGCGGCGAGGAGCATGACCGTATGTCCGTCATGGCCACATGCGTGCATCTTGCCCGGTATCCGGCTTGCATAGGGGAGCCCGGTTTTTTCCAGAATAGGCAGTGCGTCCATGTCAGCCCGTATGCCGATCACACGAAAACTGGTGCCTTTTTTCAGCGTGGCGATGACCGCGGTTTCGGCAAAGCCGCGCGTCACGTCATAACCCCATTTGATCAATCGTTCGGCTACCAGCTCGCTAGTCTCGACCTCCTGATAACCGAGTTCAGGGTTGGCATGGATCTGGTGGCGCAGTTCGCGCATTTCCTGCTCAATCTCTTTTAACAGCGTGATGGACTGTGTCATTGGCAGCGATTTTCCTTGGTGACCAAGAGGCGAAACCAATCTGTCGCAAGGGCCACATTCCACGATGGCTTACGGCATCATGCGTTTCATCAAAGTGCCCGGGCTTTTTCTGGTACGGTCTTTTGGTAAAGTTCGAAGCCCAGGTGGTGTTGGTCCGAGAGTAGAGGGCCAAGGCAGCAGCTGACAGGCAATCGAAAGTGAACAAGGCAACCCTGGGTTAACACCGGCGGACACTATGAAGTTCTATCAACTCAATGCACTGGTGGCGGTGGCCGACGCGGGCAGTATTCGCGGCGCTGCAAAAAGGCTCGACACTTCACCGGCAGCGGTCACCAAGGCCATCCAGAAGCTGGAGGCAGACACCGCCACACAATTGCTGATCCGTAATACCTCTGGGATTGTGTTTACCGAGCTCGGCAAGAAACTGTTGATTCAGGCACGTCTGCTGGTGGCACAGATGGTCAGTGCCCGTCAGGTGTTGGGGGATTGCAACGGGGAACTGGTGGGGCGCTTGTCGGTCGCCGTGACACCCTGGTTGGCGATGACGCTCATGCCAAAATCCGTCGTGCGTTTTCGCCAGCTGTTTCCAAAGGTGCAACTTGAGTTGTATGAGGGGCTTTCATCGGTCGCGTGTCCGCTGCTGCGGGATGCGAGCGTCGATCTGTTTATCGGACGGCTTGATACCCGGTTTTCAAGCACCGACCTGACCTATCTGCCACTGTTCACCGCCGATTGTGCGGTGGTGGCCCGTCAGCAACACCCGTTGTCGAACAGCAGGACCATGGAGGATCTGGCGTCGGCTGACTGGATACTGGCCTCGCAGCAAGACGGAGCGATTTCGACGCAGGGGCATGTGCATTTCGCCCATTCGCTCTCGATCATCTTGAGCTTGCTGCGTGAAACCGACATGTTGAGCATCTTTCCCTGGCCGCTGGTGGAGATATGCGCTCAGCGCGAAGGCTTGTGCGCCTTGCCTCTGCGCGAGCCGGTCGGCAGTGCCTCGGTGGGCGCCATCAGCCGAAGCGGGCAGCCCCTGCGGCCGGCGGCCGAGCGCTTTCTGGAATGTCTGATCGAAACCATTCACCTGGAGATGGGGCATGCGCACTCGCCTTATCGGCGCATGTTGCAGACCGTCGATTTACTGGTCTGAGTGGGTCGCTTACAGTCGCGTGCGCCCTCAGGTTCGCACTCTGCATGCCCCAATGAAGTAAAAAAAGCATCATTCAGCTCGCTGTTTATTTCCAGCGCAAACACTATCCACACCGGTGTGCATACGCTTAAAGCGATGCCCGCTCCAGAAACTTCCTGATCTCGAGAGAGTAGGCGCCAGGATGCGAGAACCTGAACATGTGGCCGGTGCGCGGCATGATGACTTCCTGCGAACCCTTTATGCCCTTCAGGAGGATCCCCGCGGCTTCCTCGCCGATCAGCTTGTCTTCCTCGGGAGTCAGGATCAGCGTGGGGACGTCAATGTTCTTCAGCAGGGCCGTATAGTTCACCTTCTCGATCGAGTGCATGCGGTTGACGTAGGCTTTGTGGGGCGTCTCCTTGACGAAGAAGGCGCGACTCTTTCCGGTTGACCAGGGGATCTCACCCTCCTTGTCAAACGACGAAGCCAACTGCGCTGCGTGGACCCGAAGGGTCGTCTGTCGGTAAAAGGGCCCGGGGAAGAACGGTACAAGCGCTGCCAGCGTCTTGAGCAGGGGCGAGGTGATCGGGTTCTTGGCAAAGCCCCCTGAGAGCACCAGGCCCTTAAGGCCCTTCGGCTGCCGCGTCGCCACCGCGATCGAGGACACCGCGCCGTAAGAATCGCCAACTAACACATAGCTCTCGAGGTCCTTCACCTGATGAGCGATGAAGTCGGCCAACGTTTCCAGCTCGCACACGTCGTCCGGCAAACGAAGGGTGCGCATGGGGCGGCCCTGCAAGTAGGTCAACTGGTCAAGCTGCCATGGGGCCCCTGCGAAGCAAGGGATCATGACCAGGGTGGGCTCTGTTTTCATGAGGTACTCCTAGCGGGTTGAATAAACAACGACCGAACTCTAGGAGGACCGAGGCATTCGATCCAATGGCATTAACGCACCCTGTCGATGCACGAGATTCATCGCACCGGGTCGCTCCGGCCGCGGCAAGTCCCCGCCGATGTTTAGCCGGCAATCATCATGTTGGTCATCCACTCAACGGCGGGCTCGTTGGCGCGCCCTCGTGCTCGAATAACGAGTACCTCCCAGGTGGGTAGCGCCAAGGGCAGCTCAAAAAGGCTCAGTTGCGCGGTCTCCTGCATCTGCAATGCGACCCGCTCGGCAATAACGGCAATCGATTGCGAAGCGCCGACCATGAACGGAACAGCCAGAAAACTGGGGCAGGTGACGTTCACCTTGCGGGTACGACCGAGGCTCTCCAGCGCATCGTCGACAACGCCCCGTGTATCGCCGCGCGGCGAGACCAGAATGTGGGGCAGGCGAGCGAAGTCATCCAAATCCATGTGCAGCTTCTTGCCTCGCTTGACCAGCGCTGGGTGGCCCTTGCGCGCGATGCCGACGAAACGCTCCTTATGGACAAGCTGGCAATCAAAGCGCTGCGGGATCTGGGCAAAAGAGCCCGACCCTAGCACGATGTCGATCTCGCCGGCGTCCAACATGCGCAGAGCGGATTCGACATCGGCTGGCCTGAGTCTCAGCACGGCGTCCGGCGCAGCGGCCTGGATCCTGGCCAGAACAGGGGCGATGACGGTCAATACGGCGTGATCGGTGGCCGCCACTGAGAGTGTCGCTTGCAAACGACTTGGATCGAACGGACCACGTGGACTGGCGACGAGCCTGACCGACTCGAGCACTGCCGCCACTCTCGGCATTAACTCTATGGCCAGCGGCGTCGGCGCGATCCCGCGGGGGTTACGAATGAAAAGCTGATCAGCAAAAGCTGTACGCAGCCTCGATAAGGCGTGGCTGGTTGCGGACTGGGACAAATGCAATCTTTCGGCCGCGCGGCCGACGTGCTTTTCGGCCCAAAGCGCCTCAAGTACAACCAGAAGGTTGAGATCGAAACGCGTCAGATCCAGGGGCTTCATGCTGTATTAGCCTCTTCGTTCATAATTGGAAGCACGGAATTCCCGTACAGCCCTTACGGGGCCGCTATCGCGCACGACAAAGACAAGGGGGGGCGTCTGGCATGCAGGCAAGCTTACCGCTAGCAGACAGAAGCACTTCGTGACGTCTCGGGGCCGCATCAAATTTTTCGGGATTTTGGAGGGGCGGTGTCTCTCAGCAGCGCCCGGCGCGACCTACGCCACGATAGCGTGAGCTCCTTGCAACTCGCAACTCCGAACCCGCCGGATCCGAAACGACGGGCGACGAGCAGTCCCAGCTCAGGAGCACCAATGCGCCTGGAGCAGTGTCCGGTTCCAGGCATGACCCCGTTTTTTGATGCCTCAAGGCAGACGCTCACGGACGACTGCTTGTGGCCGATTCTGTTGAAAAAGTCCGAGCGGATAGACTCAACCTACACTGAGCTTGAAATGCGTCCGATTTACGCGTTGCAAGCCTTCCTGGCAGGGCAAGCGTATTGCAGTGAACGCTCCAGCCCTACCACTTATGCCTGAGTCGTTAATCATGGATGAAGTCACTACCATGCCCTCGGATGATGTACCTGCTATTCAACATATAGTGCAGCGCAAACTCGGACGCTGTCTGTTGCGCTTGCAACAATACGAACGGCAGCTGAAAGCCATTGTCGCGCATGGCGAACTGAGCGGTCCTGCAGATCGGCTGTCTATCATCCGTGAGCAGAAGGTCGCATGTGCCCAGAAAAAGACCATGGGCACGTTGGTAGGGATGCTGACCGAAAGCTTTCTGACGCTGCCGCCCCCAAATGGAGAAGAATCACAGACGGAAGCCGATGCCGGTGACCAGATCTGGTTCAGCTATCGACATCAGTTGGAAATGCCAGCCGAGCACTATGAGGCAACGAAGGTCGCCCTCAAGGAGCTGGTCGACCTGCGCAATGAGCTAGTTCACCACTTCCTTGAGCGTTTCGATCTCTGGTCTAAATCAGGCTGCCAGGCGGCGGATGGCTTCCTGGAGGAAAGCTACGAAACCATCAATTGGCATTACCTAAATCTGCAATGCTGGGCCAAACCCATGGATGAGGCACGAGTTGAAATAGCTTCGTTTATGCAAAGCCAAGCATTTTCAGATGTGCTCATCGATGGTATCCGTGTAGATGGCTCAGTCAATTGGCCTGGCAGTGGAATATGTCGCTGTTTACGTGAAGCAGAAACCAAGTTTGCCGAAGATGGCTGGACTCGACTGGAAGTAGCCATCCGCTGGATCGGTAGTACCTATCCAGAACAGACGCCCAAGCGCTACGGTTGCAGCAGCTGGAGGCATGCCCTGCACGAATCATGGCAGTTCGAAATACGAAAATCCCAAGCTGATAATGAGCGTACTGCCGTCTGGTATCGCAGCAAGGTCAGCTGATTGGGAAACTGAATCGTCCCTCCTTTTGTAAGCGTGCTGAGTGACCGCTTCTGGCCGATTCTGTTGAAAAAGTAGCTCCCCTGTCTGGCCTGCGGCAAAATCTCTGCATTGGCCAGCAGGGAAGCACGCAGCATGATGGGACAGTTATCGAGTGGGCAGGAGCGGCTGTTTTACTCGTTCAACCTTGAAGATCACATTCCAGCCAATCACCTTCTGCGCAGCATTGATCAATGTCTCGATCTGAGCGACCTGCGCCATTACCTCGCCGATTTCTATAGCCCGATTGGGCGTCCGTCGATTGATCCCGAACTGATGATCCGCATGCTGATCGTCGGCTATTGCTACGGCATTCGCTCAGAGCGGCGGTTGTGCGAAGAGGCCCATTTGAACCTGGCGTATCGCTGGTTCTGCCGATTGAGCCTTGAAGATGAAGTCCCCAATCACTCGACCTTTTCCAAAAACCGACACGGCCGTTTTCGGGACAGCGATCTCTTTCGCTGGTTGTTCAATGAAGTGCTGCGTCGCTGCATGGACGCCGGCCTGGTTAAAGGCGAAGGCTTTGCCGTGGACGCCAGCATCATCAAAGCGGATGCGAGTCGGCAGCGCGGCGTACCGGGTGATGAACCGGTCAACTGGAGCGATCCGGCCCTGAGCACCCGCGCCGTGCGTGAGTACCTTGAAGCCCTCGATGAAGAGGCTTTGGCCGAAACGCTACCGAAGCGCCTGTCGCTGACGGATCCTCAGGCCCGCTGGACCGCTGCTCCAGGCGGCCCAGCGTTCTACGCTTACTCCACGAACTATCTGATCGATACCGAGCACGGCGTGATCATGGATGTGGAACCCACACCGGCTCATCGAACCGCAGAAGTCGAGAGCACCAAGACCATGATCGATCGGGTCGAAGCGCAGTTCGACATCAAACCGGAACGCCTCATTGGCGACACCGCTTACGGTACCGCGCCGATGCTGGCCTGGATGGTGGAGGAAAAAGACATCGAACCGCATGTGCCGGTCAGGGACAAAACCGAGCGCAAGAACGACTGCTTTTCGAGTAACGATTTCCACTGGAATGAAGAGTCCGAGGAATACCGCTGCCCAGCCGGCAACGTATTACGCAGCGAATGGCGAGCCTTCAAGAACGAGCGTTCGCACGTCACCAAAGCCAACACCATCATCTTCCGATCCCGGCAGACCGACTGCGCGACATGTCCGATGAAAGCCAAGTGCTGCCCGAACACTGCGTTCCGCAAGATCGCTCGCAGCGTCCATGAAGCCGCGCGTGATGTGGCTCGGCGAATCGCAGCAACACCTGCGTACGTGCGCTCTCGCCACGAACGTAAAAAGGTCGAAATGTTGTTTGCCCACCTCAAGCGCATCCTGAAATTGGATCGCCTGCGACTACGTGGCCTGAGTGGCGCGACTGATGAATTCACGCTGGCCGCTGCGGTGCAGAACCTGCGACGACTGGCCAAATTTACCTCTCAAGGGCCACCGGTCACGGGATAGGTGCGCCTGCGCCAAGCAAAAAACTTCAAACTAACCCACTAACAGAGCAGCAAAGGTCACCGAAGGGCCGAAAAACCACTCAACGTGGTGAGTAGGTTCTCCAATGGTGGTCGTGCCTGAGTCCAGGCGATCTGAAAATCCGACTTTTTCAACAGAATCGGCCGGTTGCCGTCCTTCGCGTCAGGCAAAAAACGCCCCGAAGCTGACGGTGGAGACAGGCAGAAATCGGCCAAAAGGGGAGCGAAGTGAACGAATGAGACTTTGTCCTTGTCATCCGGATAGAGCCCTGAAGGTTCTGCAAATCCACCTGGCTAGTTGAGAGTTCCACCCCCATGACATCAATGAATGGGTCGGTTGCTGCCTGTCATTTGTGACAGGCAGCAACAGGGCCGCCGCATCATGACAATTGAGGTAGTCCTTGAGTGACTGGAAAAACGCAGTGCAGGGGCCTCGTCACATTGGCGGGGTTGAATGCATGCAAGCATAATGGCCGCCTTCAACTACACGTTAACGGAGACGACGATGAGGGCGGAGCCCGAACTCAGGCAAGTAAAAAGGCTGCGTCAGTTCATAACTTATGCCCGATTGGCCGCCTCCACTGTGATGATAGTCGGCATCAGTGTGCTGGCTGGTTGGTTGCTTGATGTACCCGTGCTAAGAACTGTGCTTCCTGGCTGGACTGCGATGATGGTCAATACCGCCAGTATGTTCACTGTCCTCGGAGTGGCGCTGTGGTGCGCTACGTTCAGAGCGTCTCAGGCCGGAAGCTTGATCAGGCGGCTTGGCGCTATCTTGGCGATACTGGTTGGTGGGTTGACCCTCGTTGAGTATGTCCTGTCGGTTGATCTAGCGATTGATTTGCTACTTCCTTTCGAGCTTCAACACACTCAGCCTGTTCTTTTTCCGGGGCGAATGGCGCCGGCGACAGCGCTGTGTTTTCTGCTTTCTGGTTTTGGCTTGCTGCTTGAGGACAGGCCGTCACTGCCGCAATTTTTTGCGTCGTCAGCACTATTTATAAGCCTGATGGCGCTAGCTGGTTATTTGTTCAGCGTCAGTGCGCTCTATTCGGTTGGCCTCTATAGCTCTATGGCCATCCATACGGCTATTGCGCTGATCCTGTTCAATTCCGGACTGCTGGTTATCCAGGAACGCTCGGGATTCGTCGAATTGCTGACAAGCGATACAGCGGGTGGCAAGGTAGCGAGAAGCTTACTGGCTAGTATCCCGGTGGTAATTCTCAGCATCGGAGGCGCCCTGATAGCCGGAGAAAAGCTGGGTTATTACGACAACCGGTTCAGCTTAGCGTGGATGGCTACTCTGAGCATCGCCACGCTCGTTGCGGTAATCCTGAGAACTGCGAGGCATATCCATCGGATTGATAAGTCTAGAGGGAATGCCCAGGCGGAACTGGCTGCCCTGAATGCGGCCCTTGAATTGCGGGTGGCCGAGCGAACCATTGCACTAGAAACGGCGAACAGGACGCTAATGAGCGAAATGTTGCAGCGACAAAAGGTCGAAGATGATGTGCGCCAACTGTCGCTGACGGATGAACTGACTGGCTTGCACAATCGCCGCAGTTTTTTCCTTTTGGCGGACCAGCTATTGCGCTCAACTCGCCGTAATGATCAATCCTGCTTGTTGTTTTTTATTGATCTCGATGGTCTGAAAAAGATCAATGATGTCCACGGTCATGAGGCGGGTGACTTGGCGATCATAGCCGCCACGCAGGTGCTCAAAGCAGCTTTTAGAAATAGCGATGTTGTCGCTAGGATCGGCGGTGATGAGTTTGTAGTCCTAGCTGTCGACACGGGGGAGTCGTCGGATGCCCTCTCTGCTCGTGTGCAAGCGCTGGTCGATGAATTCAATGGTAGTGATCGCTGCCGTTATCCTATCGGCTTAAGCATCGGCTCTGTTCGTTGTTCGCCAAAGGAGCTGAAGCCTCTGGGTGAGCTGCTTGCTTCTGCTGATGCCGCGATGTACGCCAATAAGCAGCTTCGTCGTCAGCAGGCTTCTTATTGTGATGGGTGCGCACTACGTGTACCGCCCAAGCACGTAGGCCGGCAACTTGAATCGCCCTCGGTCTCGTAGAGCTTTCGTGTGGCTGCTTTTGGCCGTTATCTACCAGATGCAAAAGCGAGTTATCCCTGGCAACGCAGCCGACCTGATGTGCCCGGCTATCGGTCCAGCAGAGGTGCCAGCAGTGCACACATGCCGCGCCAGTGCGAACCCTCCCAGTAAACCCGTTGGCAGGCGTCGCAGTGCAGGAAGTGCGAATAGAGGGCGCCAACGCGTGGCGGCACCTGCGGCCGGGCCAGATCCGGGCTGATCTCGCGCAGCGGCAGGTTGCAATGGAGGCACAGGCTGAATGGTCGCGCGCTACGCGCCAGGTCGAGGCGTTCGTACAATTCGCGCAGCTGCAGCGACGGTTTCAGGGCATGCACGTAACAGCCGTGGCTGATGATCCGCCGCTTGAGCAGTTCGCGGTCGCGGGTTAGCACAATGCGTCCTTGCTGCGCAGCGATCTCGGCGATCTCGCCATCCTCGAAGCCATTGTCGTAGAGGGTGTCGAAGCCGCTCATGCGCAGCAGGCTGGCCAGCCCGCCCAGGTGCGCGTCAGCGACGAAGCGCAGCACCCGTAAAGGTTGCGCACGAACCTTGAGCAGCGGGCTGATGTCCAGCGCTTCGAACTTGGGATACACCGCCAGCCGGTCACCGTCGAGAATCACCCGCTCGAAACCCACCGACTCGCCGTTGAGCAGCACCAGTTCGACCTCCGTGTGCGGTATTCCGAGCGCCTCGATCATGTGCTTGACCGTTGCCCCGCGCGCGCACTCACAGGTGAACGAATGCCATCGCCGTTCGGCTGGCAGGAAATCGTTGAGCTCCTCGTAGAAGCGGAAGGTTGCACTGGTCATGCTGAACAGTATGGCAGGGCTGCAGGATGAGCGAGTCTAGTCCGGACATCTTCTCCGGCAGGCCCCAAACTACGATCGTAATCCAGTTGAAATTGACTATGCCATGGAACATCGATGCTGGATGTATTGCTTGAAATTGTTATCCGCGTCATGTGCTGCCCAGCAGGCTGGGCGTTCATCAAGATCGTAATATCGGGAAGGCGACCGGATAGAGCGGTAAGGTGCGCGGATACACCAGAAACGAGTCCATCGCCGAGTGGGGCGCACAACATCAAAGGTGAATCGAAGCCGCGGTCCGGAAAAAGAAACCGCGGCGACCGATCAATCAGGCGGCGGGGAGCAGGCCTTTCTGTTTGGCGACGTGAGTCGCCAGTGCGTCCATCAAGTCTGGGGACAGGCAGTCATAGGGTTCCAGGCCGATTGAGCGCAGGCGCTCGCGGATAGCCTTCATTTGCGCTGGCGGTGTGCCAGTTTCGATGATGGAGGACACGAACGCCGCGAATCCTGGCGCAGCCCATCCGCTCTGTGGCGAAAGCTCGGTGTGGACGAAGTCCAGGCCATAAAACGCATGGTCCTTGTTCTCGATGCGCCCAAAGAGATGGGCGTGACACTGCTTGCAGGCGTGGCGCTGGATGGTGGCGGTTTCGTCGACAATCGCCAGTTTCTCGCCGTGGGCAATGACGCTTACCTTATCTCGAGGCACCACGGCGATGACCGCGAATGTAGCGTTTTGTGGTTTCCAGCATTTGCTGCAGCCGCACGCGTGGTTATGCAGTGTTTGTGCGTCGATCTTGACCTCGACCTTGTCGGTCGCACACAGGCATTGCAGGGTGCCACCTGCGAAATTCGCGGCGGTGGGTTGGATACCATTGTCCAGTGCAGGGTGAAGTTGCAAGGTGCTCATGCTGGCGTCTCCGTTTCAGGGTGTCAGGCAAAGGTGCCTGGGGTCGTGCCCCAGACCGGTAGTTCATCGGAACTCGATTTCGAAAAGGACACATTGCATAAACGAGTGGCCTCCTTCGGTGCGACCGGTCGGTTACCCAGATCAAGAATAGTCTGCGATGACGCCTTGAGCGCGGCTCGGACCAGCGCACGGGCGAGTGTGCCGCCGCCCCTAGCCGAGTTGCTCGGCAAGCCCGACGATGATGCCCTCAGGCCCACGAATATAGGCAAGCCGGTACGATTTCTCGTACTGCATCTGGCCCATGAGTTCTGCGCCATGGGCCTGCATCCGTGCAACGACAGCATCGATATCATCGACGGCAAACATGATGCGACGAAGACCCAAAGTGTTTACTGGTGCGTCCACGGGCCCAAACCTGACTGCGTTTGGTGTGTGAAATTTGTCCAGTTCAATTCCCTGCCCATCGGGAGTCCGCAGCATCGCGAGGGTGGCCCGGACGTCTCCAAGCCCTATAAGTCTCCCGACAGCAGGCCCTTCAACCGTGGATTGGCCTTCAAGCTCGAGGCCCAACTCGATAAAGAACGCCTTCACCGTTTCGAGATCGTCGACAACTATCAGGACGTTGTCCATTCGCTTGACTGTCATGTCCTTCGGTCCCTCTTTCAACGGTGTCGCGTATTTGGGGGGAATTGGCGTCTGGGTCGAGCAGGGCGGTTGATTATACCGAGGAAACAGCCTACCCGAGAGTTGCCCTTGGCAACTGGCTGCTTCTGGCCGTTTTTGGCCCGTCGCGAGAGGTAAGAAACGATGCAAAGCTGACTGTCAGCTGGGCGAACTCTGAGCGGTTTGGCATTCCCATCAGGAATGCAATGTATAAAATTAATGAATTTTTATTATCGCTTTTTATGGCCTAAGTTGATTCAAGGACATGGAGAACCGCCCTTGAAATCAATAACACTCAACTCAGCTGAAAAGTTCGATAATACACGGGCCAATGAGTACGGACGACAGAGCCGAATCGCACTGGCAGGTTATGACGCCTGCCAGGACTTGGTGGCGTGCATGCTCGCGGCAAGCCTCGGAAACATGGGCTCGGCAAAAATACTGGTGGTCGGCGCTGGCGGTACGGCGCAGGAGATCATCGCGATGGCCAGGCTTGAGCCAGGCTGGCGCTTCACCGCCGTTGATCCATCTGAGCCGATGCTTGAAACCGCGATACAGCAGTTAGTCGTGAACAACGTGCTTGAAAGAACGGATCTGCATCTTGGGCACGTTGAAGACTTGGCGGCAGACGAGTCCTACGACGCAGCCACTTTGATCGGTGTACTCCATCATCTCGATGGGAATGATGCCAAAGGACAAATTTTACGATCCATACGGGCCCGTCTGAAACCGGGGGCTCCGCTGATTGTCGCCGGCAATCAATATGCCTATGCCAGCCAGCCGTTACTCCTCGCTGCCTGGGGGCAACGTTGGCGGCAGCACGGAGCCAGCCCGGATGAAGTGAAGGTCAAGCTTGGGAAAATTCTTCAAGGCGCTGACCCTCCACATTCTGAGGCGGCGGTTCAGAAGCTTTTGCATGACGCGGGTTTCGGGGTCGCTACGCGTTTTTTCAGCAGCCTGTTCTGGGGTGCTTGGTTAACGTGTAAAACAGTCTGAATAGCGATCTGAGTGGCAGTTTCTGGCCGATTGTGTTGAAAAAGTCGGCCATGGTTTCCACGGCAGAAAAGTACGCGTTTTAGATTGAAATCTTTACTTTGAGCAGAGGATTCCGGGCTCAGACTTCACGTAGCTGCGCGCAAAAAAGGCATTTTCATCAATCCGTGCGTGTGCAGTCTGGAAGGACCGACTTTTTCAACACAATCGGCCGATTTCTGCCTGTCGCGAAGGGCTGAAATCGCGTTCAATGGCCGTTCCAGTTAGAGAGGGGATCCCATGTTCCATTGCATGGGAAATCATTGGGAGCGAGTGTTAATGAGCACTTCACCTGTGACACGACGTCCGGCTAAAAAGAAAGAGGCGACGCGAGATGAGGGGATCGTGGCCTTTTGGCGCTTCAGTTCCCATCAAAAATTACTGACGGACTCGGAGAGGCTGCAGCAAATCAGGGTAGGGTATCCCGCTGCCCTTATCCAGATTCTTCGTTTGGCCTTCGACCTGCAAGACCGCCAGCTGGAAACGCTGCTTAATGCCTCCTTGTCGACGCTTGAACGACTGCTACGAGCGCACAAGAACCTTGACCCTATCGCCTCCGAGCGTTTGGACAGAATTGCTACGGTCAGTCACTTGGCCGAGGCGATATTTGAGACACCAGTGTCCGCCACCCAGTGGCTGTCGGCGCCGAACAAAGCGCTCGGTGGGACGGCACCGATCATGCTCCGCGAAACCGAGATAGGGGCCAAACAAGTTCGCCGTGTCCTTCAGGCCCTTGAGTGGGGTGGTGCAACCTGATGGAAGGCGTGGCAACTAGCTAGGGCGAAATGTGCGACCGGTCTTCGGGGATGCATCCTGGGGAATCCGACGGGTCGGTATTGGCCGATTTTTGCCAGTCATGAGGGGCAGAAATCGACCGATTCTGTTGAAAAAGTCAGTCATCCCAAACTGCCTGATCATTGACTGGTGAAAACGCCTTTTTTGCACGCTGCTGCGTGAAATCTGCGTCTGGAAGACTCGACCGAAAGTAAAGATTTCAATCTCGGACGCGTACTTTTCAGCTGCGAAAGCCATGACCGACTTTTTCAACAGAATCAACCCATAGCAGACGTTCATCCCTAAGCCTGTCCCGTGCCAGCTGATGCTTGGGCGGAGCAAAGCTCAATCGTCGCCAAACGGTTGGGATCCTAGAAGGCAAACCCATCAATTTTTCGCCATCCGCCTGAAGGACCTCTTATCCATCTACCGCCCCGGGCTTCATTTTCATGGATCGAGAATCCTGCGAACTGTGCAACAGAGAACCCCAAGGGCCAGATCGTCCCTACAAATCCATGCGGTGATTTCCAAAACCTCCTTGCTCACAAAAATCGCGCATGGCGAAATTTTGATACTACACGTCGAGTTGGCGGGAGCGACGAAGCACTGACGACGATTATTGTTTTCGCACAAAAGCAGGAAACAATAATCATGCTGCCGTTGATCAAAAGAATAGACAGTCACGTTCATTTTTATACGTCGCAAGACCTCCGCCGAGTGGCCGGTTCGTTGCCCTATACACTACCTGAGCCGCATCCGCTGACTGCTTATCTGGATACATTGATCGATGCCGGAATGGCTCCGACGCTCCTCAATAACGTCCATTTAAGTATCCTGCCCGATTCAGAAAACGTATTTGCTTCATTTGACGAGCTCAAGAATCTCCAGGCAGCCAACCCTCTGCGCTATGGCGACGTCAAATTGGTGGGGACGATCAAGGCAGAGCCTGCTTACGCCACCCAGGAACGTCTCTCACACCCGCAGGTGGTTGGCGCCCGAATTGTTCTGCACGATGCCAAGCCTGAAACGGTTTCTGATGCGCGGTTCAGTGATGGGCTGTGGTCGGCGTTTTATGGCCGCCTGCAACCGCATCAGCATCTGCACATTTACGCGAAAGAAGCCGAGACGAATCTGCGCGTATTGCGCCAGATCCCTCGCGATGTGCGGGTCATTATCGATCACCTGGGCACCTGTCACAGCGAGCGCGACATCACTGAGCCGGCTTACATCGCACTCCTCACTGAGGCGAGAGAACGAGGCAACGTTTGGTTCAAAGGCCCTGGCTATCGCACTTCTGTCTATCCCGAGGAAACAGCTCGTTTCGTGACGCAAATTGTTTTCGCAGTCGGCGCGGACAAGATTCTTCTGGAAGCAACCGATGCCCCTCATGTTGGAACTGACAACCAGGGTGTGGCGTATTCCCGCCTCTTTAATCTGAACAACGCTTTTAACTTTGTAGATGCCGTCGCACAGCATGTTTCTACAGAAACCCGAATTCCTGTTAGCCAACTTCTCCGAGGAGAGTCTGGCCAATTGGTAAGTTGATCTATGCCCACGCACTAACTTCGAGATATCTAGCGATGACGAACATTACTACAAAAGAAATCGAGTTTGCCGTTAAGTATGGCGACGACACCCTGAACCTCAAAGGAACGGTGTTTCAGCCAGAACTGATCGATGCGTCAATTCCGCCCGTCATTTTCAACTCCGGCTTCACTGGTGGGGTCACGATGTACGGCCAGCTGTTTGGTCGCGCCCTGGCAGCTCGCGGTTATCGCGTCATGACCTACGACGTGGCCGGTTTTTTTTCCAACAAATACATCCGCAACACCCTCCAGGCCGCAGACATCGAGATCACCAATGTCATCCTCGAAGATCAGAAAGACGAAGTCCTTGGTGCCATTGAATGGGCGCGCGAGAATTTTGGTGAGATGCCGGTAGTTGCGTCTTGGGCGATGGGTTCGGTGGCGAGCCTCGGTGCAGTGGCTGAACTGGCCGCCGCAGGCGCAGAACAGATCCGCTTCTGGGTACCGATGAGCTACACCAACATCCGTAAGCTGCAAGCCTTGCGTGCAGACAAAGACGCGGCTGATGCCGCCATTAACCAACTCGCGGATGACGCGCCGATCCCTCCGTTCGATACCGGAACCGACGGGACCCGCCTTGGCTACTATCCGCTGGATCCCGAGACTCAGGCTTACGTTGATCAGCAGTTGGGCGGCTACACCGAAGCAGGTGGCGCGGACCGTTGGCCTGGCTGCACCCACGTGACGGCGAAGTCCTACAAGTCTTATGTGGCGTATGACCCGGAGCAGTCCATCGAAGGTGCAAAAGGCTTCCCGCCTGCACTGATCATCCACGGCGCCGACAACACGTTGCACATGCCTTCGGAGTCTGTGCGTCTGCACCAGAACTATCCGGGTGATGCAGGCCCGAGCGCGCTGATCATTTCCCACATGCAACATGGCCAGCAGAATCAGGTCGACAGCCCTGTGTTCAAGTCGATGATCCAGAGCATCGATGAGGCCATCCGCACGCGCGGTTGATCCTCTCGCCCTTATCCTGTGGGGCCTCGGGCGTCGAGGTCTCACAGCGACGTTCAAGCGCCGCGCTGCATTTTCCCGTCCTGGCGATCTGTCGCACCGATTGAATCTGGCTGAATGCGAGCCCAACCCCTAACATGGCGTGTCCAAAGCCACTCTCTTCAGGCTGGCCTGAGCTGTTCACTTGAACGGCTGGAACGACCCATGAAAGGATCCGGCGATGGCAGCCCCCAGCGAATCAGCGACGTATGTGAATAGCTACACCACTAAGCGAATCGGGCTGCTCATTCTCCCTCAGTTCTCCATGATGGCCCTGGCTGGGGCCAGCGAGCCTTTGCGGGCGGCAAACAGGCTGTTTGGCAAAACACTGTATGAGTGGACCCTGCTCACGGAATCCGGTGGTCCGGTCAGCTCCAGCAGCGGTATCGAAATCCAGACCGTGCCGGTTGATCAGGCCCCGGAGCTGGATCGCGTTTTCGTCCTGGCAAGCCTGGACATCGAACATCAGAAACCACCGAAAATGTTGCGCTTTCTGCAGCGCGCAGCAGCCCGAGGAATCACCGTCGGCGCGCTGAGCACCGGTACGTTCATCCTTGCACGCGCAGGATTGCTGGAAGGGAAGCGCTGCACCTTGCACTGGGAGTCCATCGGTCAATTTTCGGAGGAATTCCCCTCGATCGAAGTGACCAAAGAACTGTACGTCAACCACGGCAACCGCTGGACGTGTGCCGGGGGGACGGCGGCCATCGACCTCATGCTGGCGCAAATCGCGCTTGATTTCGGCAATCAGCTGGCCGCGAGCATCGCCGAGCAGTTTCTGCACGCCAGGATAAGAGCCCCGGAAGAAAATCAGCGGATGTCGATTCAGTGGCGGTTCGGGATACACGATCGCAGGCTTACGGCCGCCATCGCCTTCATGGAAGACAATCTGGAGAACATTGTCGGCATCGAAGAAATCGCCGATCGCTGCAATCTGTCCCATCGTCAACTGGAGCGGCTGTGGCATCAGCACTTCGGAATGACGCCGAAGAAATTTTATCTGGAGCTCAGGCTGAACGAAGCGCGGCGCTTGCTGCGTGAAAGCACCCAGCCCATTGCTTCCATCGCCTACACCTGCGGATTTGTCTCGGCGTCACATCTGGGCGCTGCTTACCGTCGGGTGTGGGGTTGCACGCCGGGTGAAGAGCGGCGGAAATTTGATGATGCTCATTCCTGATAGCAGTCGTCGAACCGACTGGTCAATGAACGCTAATCACCTGAAAAACCATAGGGTCGATCCGCTCTGTAAAACCGCATAGCAAGCTAATGACTCGGCCCGACAGGCGGTGCGCTCCGGCAGGCTTCGGTAATTTGGCGATCCTGCATACTTCCTTGCTCAATCAACCCGTCATCTTGCATTGCACGCCAAGGTGCCACGTGACGTCGGTTTTTTGATAGAAATCGTCGGGCTCAAAGCTCAGGCTGCCTGCGATGGCGCGGTAATGTTTCTAATAAATCCGGCGTCCACTTCCAGATGCATAGCCGGCAAAAACAACAATGACGTACAGAAGGCATAACAACCATGGAAACCTTGAGTTTCATTCTGGAAAACGGCGGGCTGATCGGCCTGCTACTCGGACAGCACCTTCTCATCGTGGCGGTAGCGGTGGGACTGGCGATTCTGACCGGCGTTCCTGTCGGGATCGCAATATCCCAGCACCCCAGAACGCGTCGTTGGGTCTTGGCTTTTGCCGCTGTCCTGATGACCATTCCTTCTGCCGCGCTGTTCGGGCTGATGATTCCGGCTCTGTCCTTGATTGGTTATGGAATCGGCGTCGTGCCGGCGGTCATTGCGCTGTTTCTCTATTCCCAACTGCCCATCATTCGAAACACCACCACTGCGATCTCCAACATCGATCCCGCCTTGCGTGAAGCGGCGATCGGGATGGGCATGTCCACCTGGCAACGACTGCGCAAGGTCGAGTTGCCGATTGCGGTCCCGCTGATCATGGCGGGCGTCAGGATGGCGACCGTCATCAACATCGGCATCGCTGCCATCGCGGCTTACATCGGCGCTGGTGGCCTGGGCAGTCTCATCATTCGTGGCATCGCTCAATCGGATACCCGGCAGCTGTTGGCCGGCGCGATCGTCATCAGCGTGATTGCCATTGCGGCCGATTACGCGCTCTACGGCTTGCAGCGCGTCCTGACGCCAAAAGGCCTGAACAAGAACAAAGTGGCCGCTGGCCGAATGAAGGAAGCTACGACGTGATCCAGATCGAAAATTTAAACAAGAAATTCGGCTCAATCACTGCAGTAGAAGATGTCTCATTCAATGTTGAAGAGGGGCAGATCTGCGTACTGCTTGGGCCGTCGGGCTGCGGTAAAACCACGACGCTGAAAATGATCAACCGACTGATCACGCCGACCTCAGGCACGATCCGAATCGGTGGTCGCGACACAGCCGAACTGGACAGCGTCACCCTCAAACGCTCCATCGGCTACGTGATTCAACAAGTCGGCCTGTTCCCGAACATGACCGTCGAGGAAAACATCTGCGTCGTCCCTAATCTGTTGGGATGGGATAAGAACAAAAGTCGCAAGCGCGCGGCGGAGTTGCTGGAAGTGGTCGCGCTGGAACCTTCCAAATTCCTCAAACGTTACCCGTGCGAACTGTCTGGCGGCCAGCAACAGCGGGTAGGGGTGGCCCGGGCCTTGGCAGCTGATCCACCCGTGATGTTGATGGATGAGCCCTTTGGCGCGATCGACCCGATCAACCGCGAAGTAATCCAGGACGAGTTCATGCGCATCCAGCGCCTCGTCAACAAAACCGTACTGTTTGTCAGTCACGACATCGATGAAGCGGTGAAGATGGCGGACTGCGTCGCCCTGTTTCATAACGGAAAAATTCAGCAATTCGGCAGTTCGGATGATCTGCTGGCCCGGCCCAACAGCGAGTTCGTGGCGAACTTCATGGGCGGTGACCGGATCATGAAACGGTTGCGCCTGCTGCGCGCGGCTGACGTCGTGAGCAAGATCGCTCCGCGCGAACACATGCAGATCGTGGGCGGCAACAGCGGTGTTACGTCGCACACACACCTGATCGTCAAGCCCGGCGATGACCTGCGCCAAGTGCTCTCGCAATTGCTGGGACGCGGCCAGGACTGGGCGCTCTGCAATGACAGCGACGGACGTTTTATCGGTTATGTCCACCAGGCTGACATCCTGGCGCGACTTGTTGAAAACATTACTCCGGCGGTGCACTGACGATGTCTGACTTACTGATCAGATTGTGGGAAGGGCTGCAGTTTTACTGGGGCGACATCAGCTACCTGACGGTCCAGCATCTGCAGATCGTCGCAGTCAGCGGGGCGTTGGCCCTGGCCATCGCGCTGCCGTTGGGTGTCTGGATGAGCCGTCCGGCGAACCAGCGTTACGCCATGGCCAGCATGCAGGTCCTTAACGTGGGGCAGGCGATCCCCAAGCTCGCACTGTTGGCCTTGGCCATGAGTTTCATTGGCGTTGGCAGCGGCGCGGCCATCATTGGCTTGTTTGTCGCGACGTTGTTACCCGTGGCGGTCAACACCTATGAAGGCTTGCGCGCGGTGCCGCAACACTTGGTCGAAGCGGCCGAGGCCATGGGCATGACGCCACGGGAGACACTGTGGAAAGTCGAAATTCCGAATGCGATGAACGTGATTTTCGCGGGCATCCGCACGGCGCTGGCGATCAACGTCGGTACTGCACCGCTGGCCTTCCTGGTCGGTGGCGGTGGGCTGGGCGAGTTGATCTTTACCGGGATTGACCTGAATGACTTCGGCATGATGCTGGCCGGTGCGGCATCGACCGCGCTGTTGGCGATTGCAGTCGATCTGGGCTGCGGCTTGATTCAAAACGTTGCAGTGTCTCGGGGCTTGAGGTTGGCCGGGCGCGAATGAATCTGAAGACCATAAACCTAAACCAATAATATGAGGTGCATGATGATTTATCGAATGCTAGCCAGTCTGATCTTTAGCCTTAGTCTTGTTTCAGGTGTTGTGGGCAGCGCTTCTGCCAACAGCACGATTGTGGTTGGCGGCAAGAAGTTTACCGAGCAGCAACTGGTTGCCGAGATGACCACGCAACTCCTGCGCGCCAATGGCTACAGTGTCGATAAACGCCCGGACCTGGGTTCGTCTGTATTGCGCGCGGCGCAAGAGAACGGTCAGGTCGATGTGTATTGGGAATACACCGGCACTTCGCTGATTACTTACAATAAAGTCACGGACAAACTTAGCGCTGACGAAACCTACAAGAAGATCAGCGAGCTTGACGCGCAGAAGGGCATCACCTGGCTGAACCCTTCCAAGGCCAACAACACCTACGCATTTGCCATGCGCAAGGCGGAGGCCGAGAAGGATGGCATCGTCTCGATCAGCGATCTTGCAAAGAATATCCAGGGCGGCAAATCCTATAAATTCGCCTCCAACGCTGAGTTCTTTTCCCGGCCCGATGGCCTGCGTCCTCTTCAAGAGGCGTACAAGTTTGAATTCGAGCGCAAGAATATCGTCCGCATGGACGGCGGGCTGACCTACCAGGCGCTCAAGGACGGTCAGGTCGATCTGGCATTGGTGCTGTCGACCGATGGGCGGATTCCGGCCTTCGGTTTTGTGGTGCTCAAAGACGATAAAGGCTTTTTCCCCAGCTACGCGTTGACGCCTGTCATTCGCACTGACGTCTTTAAAGAGAATCCGAAGATCGGCGAGTTGCTTAACGCCCTGTCTTCCAAACTGGACGACGACACCATTGCGGGTCTCAACTCTCGGGTCGACGTTGGCCGTGAATCTATCGAAAGCGTGTCCACGGAATTCCTGCAAAAAAACAAGTTGCTGTAGGAGCTGACGAAGACTGCGCTGTTAGACGTTGTCTTTAGAACGTCCAGGGTCGGCAGTATAACGCCGGCCTTTTTTACCCCTGCCTCCCACCCATTTACTTGCACCCACATGAGGTGCGAGCTGCTTTCGTTCGCCTGTATCCACCCGGAGAATAAAAATGAAGTTGAATAAAAAGTTCGTGGCGTGCTCGTTTTTGCTATTGGCGGCAAGTGCCCAGGCGGATGAGGGTATCGACCGCATGACCCTCGCCGATATGCGTCATGCGTTGAATAACGGGACCCTCAGTTCCGAGCAACTGGTCCAGCACTATCTGGATAACATCCGGGCGAACAATCATCGGGGCCAAAACATCAATGCGCTGGTGACCATCAATGAACGGGCGATCGATCAGGCCCGGAAGTGGGATGCTGAACGGGCGAAAAACCCCAATACCAACTACGCACCGCTGGCCGGCATTCCATTCGTAGTGAAGGACAACTTTGACACCGCCACAATGGTCACCTCCGGTGGGTCCTACATTCTGCGTGCGTCGGTGCCGAGCCAGGATGCCTTCACCGTCAAGAAATTGATCGACGGGCAAGCGATTCTTCTCGGTAAGGCCAACCTGTCGGAACTGGCCGCGTCCTTCGGCTGGTTTGGCTACAGCTCATTCGGCGGCCAGACGCTGAATCCGAAAAATACCAAGCGTGATGCTTCTGGTTCAAGCAGCGGTTCTGCCGCCGCCGTGGCGGCAGCGTTTGCGCCGTTTGCGCTGGGGTCGGACACCAGCGGCTCGATCCGCGCCCCGGCCAGCGTCACCGGTACGGTGGGCTTTAGACCCTCGCTGGGCCTGATCAGTCGCAGCGGCATTATTCCGCTGTCGCTCGCGTTTGATACGGGTGGCGTCATTACCAACAGCGTGCTGGATCAGGCCATCGTGCTGGATGCGATCAAGGGCCAGGACAAAAGCGACCCGGCGACCCTGGATCTGGTCGCCGACAAGATTCAGTTCGAGCCCGCGCTGAGCCGTTCCTCGTTGCAAGGCAAAACCATCGGGGTGATCAGCAATTTCAAAGGCGCTAATCCAGAGGTGGATGCAGTCTTCAAGGCCGCTCAGGAAACCCTCGGCAAGCGCGGCGCTCATGTTGTCTCCATCGACCTGCCCAAGTCGTTTGAAACGCTATGGAGCGATGTGTTGGGCCCCGTTGGCGAGAGCGAATTCAAACCGCAATTCGAACGCTACCTGGCCACCCTCAACCCGAGCCAACCGCGAACGCTTGCACAGTTTCTCGAGCTGGCGAAAAAAAATCAGGCTGAAAACGGACCGCATGGCATGAACCCGGCACGCCTGGCTGGACTGGAAGCGGTATCGAATACCGCAAGCACCGATTCGCCGCTGTATATCTCCATCCTCTCGAGAAAGATCCCGCAGTTGCGTGCGCAACTGGTGGACATCATGAGGAAGAACAAAGTGGACAGCCTGTTCTTCGCGACGATCAATTGCCCGGCTTCGGTGGTTCACGGCGTGACCGATGACAGTTACGTGTGCAAATCCGGTGATACCTACGCCTCGTCGTACATTGCCTCCGCCACAGGATTTCCCGAAATCACCGTTCCGGCAGGCACGATCAAGGGCAACCTGCCGGTCGGTGTTTCGTTCCTGGGTGGCTACGGCGAAGACGCCAAGGTTGTAGGCTTTGGCTACGCATTCCTCGGGCGCTGATCAGTGGGGCGGGCCGTTCAGATCTGTTCCAGCAGCCAGGTACGGAACGCGATGAGCGATGGCAGCATTTCGTTGCGGGGCGGGTAGGCCAGGTAGTAGCTGCGCTGACTGGCGAAGGGCTGGTCGAGGCTGATCAGCTCGGCGTTGGCCAACTCGTCGGCCACCAGAATGCGCGGCACCAGACCAATGCCGATGCCGGCCCTGACGGCCTGGATCAAGTGCGAGGTGAGTTCGAAACTCGGCCCCAGCCGCATCATTCGATGGGGCAGGCCGTGGTGGCTGAACCACTCGCCCCAGACGTTGGCATTGCTCGCGACGTTGAGCAGCGTCTGTCCGCCAATGCGTTCTGGCGTCCAGGTGTCATGGCGTTCGGCCGCTTGTGGAGAAATGATCACCATCAGTTCTTCCGTGTGCAGGCGATGGCTGATCAGGCCCGGAAAATCGGCATTGCCGACGATGATCGCGGCATCGATGCCGCTGGTTTCAAAGTCGATGGCGTCGATCCGGGAATTGATGTGCACCAGCATGCCAGGATGGGTTTTGTAGAAGTCATGAAGGCGCGGCAATAACCACTTCGAACCGAAGGTCGGCAAGGTGGCCAGGCGCAAGGTGCCGCTGCCGGATTGATAAGCCATGGCTTGCAACGTGGCGCTGCGGATGCGTCCGAGCGCTTCGCTCAATTCCCGCTGGTAGAGACGACCGACATCGGTCAATTGCACTTGCCTGCCTTCACGGCGAAACAGCGTCAGGCCCAGTTGCTGTTCCAGCGTCTGGACTTGCCGGCTCACGGCGCTTTGGGTCAGTGACAGTTCCATCGCGGCTCGGGTGTAGCTTTCATGGCGGGCGGCGGCTTCAAAGGCCAGCAGCAACGACATCGAGGGTGTGAGGTGACGGTAATTCATTCGTAAAAGTCATCAATAGCGGCAGGATTATCCGTTTGTCCGGCGCCAGAGCCTGCAGGATCATTGGCGTAACCGGCGACCTGAGGCTGACCCATTAATGCTCAGGCGACAAGTGTTTTGATTTTTCCCGTGATTAGACCGACAAGAGAACAGCCTGCGATGATCGCTCAGTTGCCCACCGTTGCACTCGCGGCACAGTACCCGGAATTTCTTCAAGCCCTGCGCGCCAGCGGCTTTTGCGGTCAGCTCAGCGCCGACTACGCCACTCGCACCGTGCTGGCAACCGACAACTCGATTTACCAGCGCTTGCCGCAAGCCGCGGTGTTCCCCGTGGACGCGGACGATATCGCACGCATAGCGACCTTGATGGCCGAACCACGCTTTTGCCAGATCAAATTGACCCCGCGGGGCGGCGGCACTGGAACCAACGGCCAGTCGTTGACCGATGGCATCGTGGTCGATCTGTCGCGGCATATGAACAACATCCTCGAGATCAACATCGTCGAGCGTTGGGTGCGGGTGCAGGCGGGCGTGGTCAAGGACCAGCTCAATGCCGCGCTCAAACCGCACGGACTGTTCTTCGCCCCGGAGCTGTCGACGTCCAACCGCGCCACCGTCGGCGGCATGATCAACACCGACGCCAGCGGCCAGGGCAGCTGCACCTATGGCAAGACCCGCGATCACGTACTGGAACTACACAGCGTACTACTCGGCGGTGAGCACCTGCACAGCCAGCCGCTGTCCGACGCGGAGCTGGAAGTGGCGTGCACGCAACCCGGCCGCATCGGCGAGGTGTACCGGACAGCGCGACACATCCAGGAAACCCAGGCCGACCTCATCGAGTCGGTGTTCCCCAAACTCAACCGCTGCCTGACCGGTTACGACCTGGCCCACCTGCGCGACGAGCACGGGCGTTTCAACCTCAACAGCGTGCTGTGCGGTGCGGAAGGTTCGCTGGGCTACATCGTCGAAGCCAAACTCAACGTGCTACCGATACCCAAGTATTCGGTGTTGGTGAACGTGCGCTACGGCAGCTTCATGGATGCGTTGCGCGACGCCAACGCGCTGTTGACGCACAAGCCGTTGTCCATCGAAACCGTGGACTCCAAGGTGTTGATGCTGGCGATGAAAGACATTGTCTGGCACAGCGTCGCCGAGTATTTTCCGACGGACGCCGAGCGCTCGACGCTGGGCATCAATCTGGTGGAGTTCAGCGGTGAAGACCTGGCGGACGTCAACGCTCGCGTGGCGTCGTTCGTGGCGCATCTGCAGGCCGATACGACGATCGAGCGACTGGGCCACACCTTGGCCGAAGGGGCCGAAGCAGTGACGTGCGTATACAACATGCGCAAACGTTCGGTCGGGCTGCTGGGTAACGTCGAAGGCGAGATTCGCCCGCAGCCATTTGTCGAAGACACCGCCGTGCCGCCGGAGAAACTGGCCGACTACATCGCCGAGTTTCGTGCGTTGCTGGACAGCTATAACCTGACATATGGGATGTTCGGTCACGTCGATGCCGGTGTATTGCATGTACGTCCGGCGCTGGACATGAAAGATCCGGCCCAGGCCGCTCTGGTCAAGCCGATTTCCGATGCTGTGGCCGAGCTGACCAGGCGTTATGGCGGTCTGCTGTGGGGCGAGCATGGCAAGGGATTGCGTTCGGAATATGTACCCGGTTTTTTTGGCGAGCTTTACCCGTCGCTGCAATTGCTCAAGGGTGCGTTCGACCCGAACAATCAGCTCAACCCGGGCAAGATCTGCACCCCGCCGGACGCCGCCCAGGGCTTGCTCAGGGTCAACGAAGTCACGCTGCGTGGTGATCTGGATCGGCAAATCGATGAGCGCGTCTGGCAAAGCTTCGGCACCGCTTTGCACTGCAATGGTAACGGCGCTTGTTACAACTACGATCCCAATGATGCGATGTGCCCGTCGTGGAAAGCCACCCGTGAACGCCAGCATTCGCCGAAGGGCAGGGCGTCGTTGATTCGCGAGTGGTTGCGTTTGCAAGGCGCGGCCAATGTCGATGTATTGCAAGCGGCCCGGGGCAAGTTGTCGTGGTTGAGCGGGTTGCCGACGAGGTTGCGCAATAACCTGGCGCGCTCGCGTGGCGAAGCGGATTTCTCCCATGAAGTCTACGACGCGATGGCGGGGTGCCTGGCCTGTAAATCCTGTGCGGGACAATGCCCGGTCAAGGTCAACGTGCCAGAATTCCGTTCGCGATTTCTGGAGCTGTACCACGGTCGTTATCAGCGCCCGCTACGCGACTATCTGATCGGCTCGCTGGAGTTCACCATTCCTTACATGGCCTACGCGCCAGGCTTGTACAACGCGGTGATGGGCTCGAAATGGATGAGCCGGCTGCTTGAGCGCCAGGTCGGCATGCTCGACAGTCCGTTGATCAATCGTCATGACTTGGAGGCCACGCTGACCCGCTGCAAGGTCGCTGTCGCCAGCGTGCCAGCCTTACGCGAACTCACCGTCGCACAACGTGTGCGTAGCGTAGTGTTGGTGCAGGACGCCTTCACCCGTTACTTCGAAACACCGTTGCTGGCGAGCTTTATACAATTGGCGCATCAGCTGGGCTATCGAGTGTTCCTGGCGCCCTATAGCGCCAACGGCAAGCCGTTGCACGTGCAGGGTTTTCTTGGTGCCTTCGCCAAGACGGCAATCCGCAACGGCAATCAGCTCAATGCCCTCGCCGACTGTGGAGTGCCGCTGGTGGGCCTGGATCCGGCGATGACGCTGGTCTACCGCCAGGAATATCAGAAAGTACCGGGGCTGAATGATTGTCCGAAGGTCTTGCTGCCTCAGGAGTGGCTCTGCGATGTGTTGCCGGATAACCTGCATCCCGCGACTGGGACATTCCGTTTGTTGGTGCACTGCACCGAGAAAACCAATGTCCCGGCCAGCACTTCGCAATGGGAAGCCGTTTTTGCCCGGCTCGGGCTTAAGTTGACACCTGAGGCGACCGGCTGCTGCGGCATGTCCGGAACCTTCGGCCATGAAACACGTAACCAAGGCCACTCACGGACCATTTTTGAGCAGTCCTGGGCCGACAAGCTGAAAGAAAAGAGTGAGGCGCTGGCAACGGGATACTCCTGTCGCAGTCAGGTGAAACGCTTTGCCAACATGCAACTGCGCCATCCATTGGAGGTTGTGTTAGAGCATACGCTCGCGAAGTGAAAGGGGAGCGGTCGTTTGAATCCTGCGGATTGATGCTGGAAACGAGCGTCCGCTTCTGGCCGATTCTGTTGAAAAAGTAGCTCCCCTGTCTGGCCTGCGGCAAAATTGCTTCATTGGTCGGCGGGGGATCACACAGCATGATGGGACAGCTATCGAGTGGGCAGGAGCGACTGTTTTACTCCTTCAACCTTGAAGATCACATCCCAGCCAATCACCTTCTGCGCAGCATTGATCAGTGCCTCGATCTGAGTGACTTGCGCCATTACCTCGCCGATTTTTACAGCCCGATTGGGCGTCCGTCGATTGATCCCGAACTGATGATTCGCATGCTGATCGTGGGCTATTGCTATGGCATTCGCTCAGAGCGGCGGCTGTGCGAAGAGACCCATTTGAACCTGGCGTATCGCTGGTTCTGCCGGTTAAACCTTGAAGATGAAGTCCCCAATCACTCGACCTTTTCCAAAAATCGACACGGCCTTTTCCGGGACAGAGATCTGTTTCGCTGGTTGTTCAATGAAGTGCTGCGTCGCTGCATGGACGCCGGCCTGGTCAAGGGCGAAGGCTTTGCCGTGGACGCCAGCATCATCAAAGCAGATGCCAGCCGGCAGCGCGGCGTACCGGGTGATGAACAGGTCAACTGGAGCGATCCGGCCCTGAGTACCCGCGCCGTGCGTGAGTACCTTGAAGCCCTCGATGAAGAGGCTCTGGCCGAAACGCTACCGAAGCGCCTGTCGCTGACTGATCCTCAAGCCCGCTGGACCGCAGCTCCAGGTGGCCCAGCGTTCTACGCTTACTCCACGAATTATCTGATCGATACCGAGCACGGCGTGATCATGGATGTGGAACCCACACCGGCTCATCGAACCGCAGTTCGACATCAAGCCGCATGTGCCGGTGTGGGACAAAACCGAGCGCAAGAACAACAGTTTTTCGAGCAACGATTTCCACTGGAATGAAGAGGCTGAGGAATACCGCTGCCCCGCCGGCAAAGCATTGCGCAGCGAATGGCGAGCCTTCAAAAATGAGCGTTCGCACGTCACCAAAGCCAACACCATCATCTTCCGATCCCGACAGGCCGACTGCGTAGCCTGTCCGATGAAGGCCAAGTGTTGCCCCAACACTGCGTTTCGCAAGATCGTCCGCAGCGTCCATGAAGCCGCTCGTGATGCGGCTCGACGCATCGCAGCGACGCCGGAGTACGCGCGCTCTCGCCACGAACGTAAGAAGGTCGAAATGTTGTTTGCCCACCTCAAGCGCATCCTGAAACTGGATCGCTTGCGACTACGTGGCCTGAGTGGTGCGACCGATGAATTCACGCTGGCCGCTGCGGTGCAGAACCTGCGACGGCTGGCCAAATTTTCATCTCAAGCGCCACCAGTCACGGGATAGGTGCGCCTGCACTAAGCAAAAAACCTCAAACTAACCCAATAACAAAGCAACAAAGGTCAACGAAGGGCCGAGAAACCACTCAATGTGGTGAGTAGGTTCTCCGGTGGTGGCCGTGCCTGAGTTCAGGTGATCTGAAAATCCGACTTTTTCAACAGAATCGGCCGATTACTGACGGTCACGAAGGGCAGCTTTGGGTTTGCAGTCCTTCAAGACAGCCAAAAGCTGACAACCTGTAGATCTATATTTTGCGCGGATCTAGAATTCATCGGCCTTCCTCGCCGCCGATCCTGGTATGGGTTCTATGACTGAGCACGCAAGTTACCATCACGTTACCGAAGTGCCCGGCTTGGTGCTGGGCTCGGCGCGCCTGACGGATTCCGGTTTCGATCGCCATTACCACCTCGACTTCCACGTTGGTTTCGTTACCGAAGGCATCCAGCGTCACCGATCCAAAGGCGAGTCGTTTCTGTTAGGGCCGGGCAATATTGCCCTGATGCCGCCGGGCGAAATCCACGATGGCGTGGCTGAGGGCGGTGGCGCCTACACACTCAAGACATTCCGTCTGTCCCAGGCTCTGGTCGCGAGCCTCACAGAGGAAATCAGCGGTCGGCCCAAGGATCTGGAGCTGGCCGGCATGTTGCTCGAGAACACCGGGCTTGTCGGCAACCTGCGCGGCCTGCACCAGGCCATGCAACAGTCCATTGGGCCTGGCGGTCTCGCGGTGCAGGCGCAATGGATCACCCTTGTTGAATGTCTGTTGCGCCAGTCACGGGTGATCATGCCCGAGGCGATTTCGGGAGCACTCTCGCCCCTGCAATGGTCACGCCTCAGGGACTATTGTTACAGTCACATCGATCAGCGAATTACCCTCGATGACCTCGCCGGACTTTGCGCGCTGGGCCAGTTTTCATTCCTCAAGCAGTTCAAACGGACCATCGGGATGACGCCGCACGCATGGCTGCTGCGACTGCGTCTTGAACAGGCCTGTGGCCTGCTGTCGCGTAGCGAACTGCCGATTATCGATGTCGCCCAGGCGGTCGGGTTTTACGATCAAAGCCATTTCAACCGTGCTTTTCGACACGCATTCGGCGTCGCGCCTTCACGCTACAGGAATTGAGTTTCGGCGTTTCGGTGGCCGTCAATTTTTTACAAGCCTGAGCACCGTCCCTCTCCGTAGGATGCGCAAAACCGGGCGAATCATCTTCGCCCGTGCAGCCGAGGACAGGAAAATGAACGCTGAAACAAACAGACCGCCCGCACTGGGTTTTGCAAGCGACAACATCGCGGGGGCTTCGCCAGAAGTGGCGCAAGCCATGATGAGACACAGCACCGGCCAGGCGAGTCCGTATGGCACGGACGAACTCTCCCGGCAGGTCAAGGTCACGTTCAGCGAGATATTCGAGCGCGACGTGGACGTCTTTCTCGTCCCCACAGGCACCGCCGCCAACAGCCTGTGCCTGAGTGCGATGACGCCGCCTTGGGGCAACATCTATTGCCATCCGGCCAGCCATATCAACAACGATGAGTGCGGCGCACCCGAGTTCTTTTCCAATGGCGCAAAGCTGATGACCATCGACGGCCCATCGGCCAAGCTGGATATTGCCCGCCTGCGCGAACGGACACGTGAAAAGGTAGGTGACGTGCACACGACCCAACCTGCTTGCGTCAGCATTACCCAGGCCACTGAAGTCGGTAGCCTCTACAACCTGGACGAAATCGCCGCCATCGGTGAGGTGTGCAAAGCAAGCGCCCTGGGGTTTCACATGGACGGTTCCCGATTTGCCAACGCGTTGGTTTCCCTCGGGTGCTCCCCAGCGCAGATGACGTGGAAAGCCGGGGTGGATGCGTTGTCGTTTGGAGCTACCAAGAATGGTGCACTGGCCGCCGAAGCGATCGTCCTGTTCAATCCCACGCTTGCCACCGAGATGAGCTATCGCCGCAAGCGCTCAGGCCACCTCTTCTCCAAGATGCGTTTTCTTTCGGCGCAGATCGATGCGTACCTGACCGACGACCTGTGGCTGCGTAACGCGCGCCAGGCCAACGATGCCGCCCAGCGTCTGGCACGTGGGCTTGCTGGTCTCAGAGGCGTTGAAGTATTGGGCGACACCGAGGCCAACATCCTGTTCTGCAAGCTGGATTCGGCAATCATCGAAGCCCTGCTAAAGGCCGGGTTCGGGTTCTACCATGATCGCTGGGGGCCGAACATTGTTCGCTTTGTTACTTCGTTCGCGACCACCGCCGAGGACGTCGATCATCTGTTGAGTCAGGTCAGGCGAGTGGTCGATACGCTGCGCGCATAACCGTTGTGATGGGCATGGCCGGGGCTTAATGCGCGCCGGCCTTGGATCAGGCGCGCTCAGTCAAAGAGTAGCGTCAACACCGCCATTCGCTGGCTTTGGCGGTGATATGGGTGCCGATCATTACCCGCTTGCAGACCTCGAATCTGTCCTTGCTTATGTAGACGTTGAATGGCGGCTTTTGGCTGTGGATTCAACCAGTCGATGCCAAATAACGCGCACGATCTTAGCTGCGCAAGGGGATGCTGGCTCATTGTGATCTACACTCCTGAGCGTGTGAGTTGGGTCACGGTCTGGATGGGGCATGCCCGCCGATCAGAAAAAACCTTTCTCTGGCAATCGTGTATCAGGCGAGTTCGCCAACGCCTGGATTCAAGCCCTGACCGCCAACATGACTTGGCACTTTTGAAAAAAAATCGGGGAGGGTTTCAGGTATTCAGATTGTTTCACCGCGGCCATGAACACTCACGGCGTCAGCTTGCTT
>NZ_CATKPT010000022.1:0-405739 GCF_949768125.1 Pseudomonas sp. IT-P253
TCGTGGTGAGATTTGACGGGTTGGAATCATCCGACCCGGTACTAAGGGATGAGCAATCTCAGCATTGCGGGTAATTGTTGCAAAGGCGGCGGCGGCCAAGAATCTGCACCAGACCGGGAAAATTTCCCGGGTATAACAAAAAACCGCAGAGGTAGCCGTCATGACCCAACCCGCACGTCGCCAACCCTTCGTCTTGAGTGTGCTGCTCAGTGCCATGCTGTTGTCCGGCCAGGCATTGGCCGCCGTCTCCGATCAAGACATCCTCCAGGACCCCAAGAACCCGGAGCAGATCGTCACCAACGGTCTGGGCGTCCAGGGTCAGCGTTACAGCCCGCTGGATACCCTCAACGTCGACAACGTGAAGGAGTTGCGGCCCGTGTGGGCGTTCTCCTTCGGCGGTGAAAAACAACGTGGTCAGCAAGCACAGCCGATGATCAAGGACGGCGTGATGTACATGACCGGCTCTTACTCGCGAGTGTTCGCGGTGGATGCACGCACCGGCAAGAAACTCTGGCAATACGATGCGCGCCTGCCCGACGACATCCGTCCGTGCTGCGACGTAATCAACCGCGGCGTGGCGCTGTATGGCGACCTGGTGTTCTTCGGCACCCTCGACGCCAAACTCGTGGCCCTGAATAAAGACACCGGCAAAGTGGTGTGGAGCAAGCAGGTCGCCGACCACAAGGAAGGCTATTCGATCAGTGCCGCGCCGCTGGTGATCAACGGCAAGCTGATTACCGGCGTGGCCGGCGGCGAGTTCGGGGTGGTCGGCAAGATCTCGGCCTACGACCCGAAAAACGGCGATCTATTGTGGACCCGGCCGACCGTCGAGGGGCACATGGGCTACGTCTACAAGGACGGCAAAGCGATAGAAAACGGTATCTCCGGCGGTGAAGCGGGCAAGACCTGGCCCGGCGATCTGTGGAAAACCGGGGGCGCGGCGCCTTGGCTGGGTGGCTATTACGACCCGGAAACCAATCTGCTGCTGTTCGGCACCGGCAACCCTGCGCCATGGAACTCGCACTTGCGTCCGGGCGACAACCTCTACTCATCGTCGCGTCTGGCCCTCAATCCAGACGACGGCACGATCAAATGGCACTTTCAGAGCACGCCTCACGACGGCTGGGACTATGACGGCGTGAACGAACTGATCTCGTTCAACTACACCGAAGGCGGCAAAGAAATCAAAGCCGCAGCCACCGCCGACCGCAACGGTTTCTTCTACGTACTGGACCGCACCAACGGTAAGTTCATTCGCGGCTTCCCGTTCGTGGACAAGATCACCTGGGCCTCTGGCCTGGATAAAGATGGCCGGCCGATCTACAACGAAGCCAGCCGCCCCGGCGCCCCAGGCTCAGAAGCCAAAGGCAGTTCAGTGTTCGTCGCACCGGCCTTTCTCGGCGCGAAAAACTGGATGCCGATGGCCTACAACAAAGACACCGGGCTGTTCTACGTGCCGTCTAACGAGTGGGGCATGGACATCTGGAACGAAGGCATCGCCTACAAGAAAGGCGCGGCGTTCCTCGGCGCCGGGTTCACCATCAAACCCTTGAACGAAGATTACATCGGTGTGCTGCGCGCCATCGACCCGAAAACCGGCAAGGAAGTCTGGCGCCACAAGAACTACGCGCCGCTTTGGGGCGGGGTGCTCACCACCAAAGGCAACCTGGTGTTCACCGGCACGCCGGAAGGTTTCCTCCAGGCGTTCAACGCCAAGACCGGCGAGAAGGTCTGGGAATTCCAGACCGGCTCCGGCGTGCTCGGCTCGCCCGTGACCTGGGAAATGGACGGCGAACAGTATGTATCGGTGCTGTCCGGCTGGGGCGGCGCTGTTCCGCTCTGGGGCGGCGAAGTGGCCAAGCGCATCAAGGATTTCAACCAGGGCGGCATGCTCTGGACGTTCAAGCTGCCTAAAGACCTCGTGGCCAAACACTAACCCTGAACCCACCGCATAACCCTGTAGGAGCGAGCTCGCTCGCGATGAACCCGAGAACGTCGCGGAGTGTCCGGTTTTCAGCGTTATCGTTGACGACCATCGCGAGCAAGCTAGCTCCTACGACCAAAGCCTGTTTGCCCGACAGGCATCGACCCAGACAGAGGCCCACCATGATCTACGCACAACCCGGAACACCTGGCGCCGTCATTTCGTTCAAAGCGCGCTACGGCAATTTCATCGGCGGCGAATTCGTCGCGCCGGTCAATGGCCAGTACTTCACCAACACGTCGCCGGTCACCGGTGAAGTGATCGCTGAATTCCCGCGCTCCAGCGCCGCCGACATCGACAAAGCACTCGACGCTGCCCATGCCGCCGCGGATGCCTGGGGCAAGACCTCGGCCCAGGACCGCTCCCTGGTGCTGCTGAAAATCGCCGACCGTATCGAACAGAATCTGGAAATCCTCGCGGTCACCGAAACCTGGGACAACGGCAAAGCCGTGCGCGAAACCCTGAACGCCGATGTGCCGCTGGCCGCCGACCATTTCCGTTACTTCGCCGGTTGCATCCGCGCGCAGGAAGGTGGTGCCGCCGAGATCAACGAACTGACCACCGCCTACCATTTTCACGAACCGCTGGGCGTGGTCGGGCAGATCATTCCGTGGAACTTTCCGCTGCTGATGGCTGCGTGGAAACTCGCCCCGGCCCTCGCAGCAGGCAACTGCGTGGTGCTCAAGCCCGCCGAGCAGACGCCGCTGTCGATCATGGTGTTCGCCGAATTGATTGCCGATTTACTGCCGGCCGGGGTATTGAACATCGTTCAAGGCTTTGGTCGCGAAGCCGGTGAGGCGCTGGCCACCAGCAAGCGTATCGCGAAGATTGCGTTCACCGGTTCCACCCCGGTCGGCGCGCACATCCTGCATTGCGCTGCCGAGAACATCATTCCAAGCACCGTGGAGCTGGGCGGCAAGTCGCCGAACATCTTCTTCGAAGACATCATGAACGCCGAACCGCAGTTCATCGAGAAAGCCGCCGAAGGGCTGGTGTTGGCCTTCTTCAACCAGGGCGAAGTCTGCACCTGTCCGTCACGGGCGCTGGTGCAGGAATCGATCTACGAACCGTTCATGGCCGAAGTCATGAAGAAGATCGTCAAGATCAAGCGCGGCAATCCGCTGGACACCGAGACCATGGTCGGTGCCCAGGCCTCGGAGCAGCAATACGACAAGATCCTCTCGTACCTGAAAATCGCTCAGGAGGAGGGCGCCGAGCTGCTTACCGGCGGCGCGGCCGAACGTCTTGAAGGCGACCTGTCCAGCGGCTATTACATCCAGCCGACGCTGCTCAAGGGCCACAACAAAATGCGCGTGTTCCAGGAAGAAATCTTCGGCCCGGTGGTGGGTATCACCACCTTCAAGGACGAAGCTGAAGCCTTGGCCATCGCCAACGACAGTGAGTTCGGCCTCGGTGCCGGCCTGTGGACCCGCGACATCAACCGTGCGTACCGCATGGGGCGGGCGATCAAGGCGGGACGTGTCTGGACCAACTGCTACCACCTGTACCCGGCCCACGCTGCGTTTGGTGGCTACAAGAAATCCGGGGTCGGCCGTGAAAACCACAAGATGATGCTCGACCACTACCAGCAGACCAAAAACCTGCTGGTGAGCTACGACATCAATCCGCTGGGGTTCTTCTAACCCCTCAAACACACCACTAACCCTGTGGGAGCGAGCCTGCTCGCGAAAGCGGTCTGTCAGTCAACCAATGTGTTGAATGTGATGCCGTCTTCGCGAGCAGGCTCGCTCCCACATTGGTTTGGTGTGGTGGTGAAGATCTGCGTGCACCCCCTACCAACGCACGCCGCCACCTCCTTCGAAAGTAGCATTCGATTGCCTGGCCCCCCGTGCATTAATGGCTTTACCGGAATGACCCGGCACAAGAAGAGGATTGACCCATGTGGAATAAACCCGCGTTCACCGACCTGCGCATTGGCTTCGAAGTGACGATGTATTTCGCCAACCGTTGATTGTTCACCCGGCCAACCGTTGTGTTGGCCGGGCCTGCCTTCAGGAGCATCGACCATGCATATCCGCGTTCTCGGTTCCGCCGCTGGCGGCGGTTTTCCGCAATGGAACTGCAACTGCCGCCAGTGCACCGGTGTGCGTAACGGCAGCTTGCGGGCGCAACCTCGCACGCAGTCTTCCATTGCCCTGAGCGACAACGGTGTGGAGTGGGTGCTGTGCAATGCTTCACCGGACATCCGCGCGCAACTTGCGAGTTTCGCGCCCCTGCAACCGGCACGCCGGTTGCGCGACACCGCGCTTGCCGGTGTCGTCCTGCTGGACAGCCAGATCGATCACTGCACCGGCCTGTTGAGCCTGCGCGAAGGTTGTCCACATTCAGTATGGTGCACCGCGCGAGTCCATCAGGACCTGAGCAGCGGCTTCCCGTTATTCACCATGCTGACGCACTGGAACGGCGGCTTGCAGTGGCAACCCATCGGCCTCGACCGCCAGCCGTTCAGCATCGCGGCCTGCGAACACCTGCAGTTTCGGGCGATTCCCCTGGTCAGCAACGCACCGCCGTACTCGCCTAATCGCGGCCATCCGCAACCCGGCGACACGATCGGCCTGTTTGTCGAAGACCTGCGCAGCGGTGCCTCACTGTTCTATGCGCCTGGCCTGGGACAGATCGATGACGACGTGTCGAGCTGGATGCAACGCGCCGATTGCCTATTGCTGGACGGCACGTTATGGCGCGATGACGAGATGCGCGTGTGCGAAGTCGGCCACAGCCTGGGCAGTGAAATGGGCCATCTGGCACAGAGCGGTCCCGGCGGCATGCTTGAGGTGCTGGAGGATTTCCCCCGCCAGCGCAAGGTGCTGATCCACATCAACAACACCAACCCGATCCTTGATGAAGAGTCGGCGGAGCGGGCGTTGCTGGAGCGGCGCGGGATTGAGGTGGCCTATGACGGCATGAGTATTGAGTTGTAGCGCAGGGCCCTTTCGCGGGCAAGCCTCGCTCCTACAGGACGTGGTCGTTCGCGAAATTAACGGCCAACACTTAACCCGTAGGAGCGAGGCTTGCCCGCGAAGGCGCCAGGCCAGACACCGCAGAGTTTCCAGGAGAACCGCAATGACCACCCCCCCCATGTCTCCCGCTGAATTCGAAGCCGCCCTGCGTGCCAAAGGCGCCTACTACCACATTCACCATCCGTTTCACCAAGCCATGTACGCCGGGCGCGCAACCCGTGAGCAGATTCAGGGCTGGGTCGCCAATCGCTTCTACTATCAGGTCAACATCCCGCTCAAGGATGCGGCGATTCTGGCCAACTGCCCGGACCGCGACGTGCGCCGTGAATGGCTGCAACGCATCCTCGACCATGACGGTGCGCCCGGCAGCGAAGGTGGCATCGAGGCCTGGCTGCGTCTGGGAGAAGCGGTGGGTCTGGAACGCGAGCAGCTGCTTTCCCAGGAACGGGTGCTCCCCGGTGTACGTTTCGCTGTTGATGCCTACGTCAATTTCGCGCGTCGCGCCTGTTGGCAGGAAGCGGCCAGCAGTTCACTCACCGAGCTGTTCGCTCCGCAGATCCATCAATCCCGGCTCGACGCCTGGCCCACTCACTACCCATGGATCGACGTCGCCGGTTACGACTATTTCCGTACCCGCCTGGGGCAGGCGCGGCGGGATGTCGAGCACGGTTTGCGCATCACTCTGGCGCACTACGTCACTGCCGAAGGGCAACAACGGATGCTGGAGATTCTGCAGTTCAAGCTCGACGTTCTCTGGAGCATGCTCGATGCCATGAGCATGGCCTACGAACTGGACCGGCCGCCTTATCACACCGTCACTGCACATAACGTCTGGCACCGGGGGATCGCGCTGTGAACCCGATTGATCAGCGTCCCGGCCCACCTTTGTGGCTGTTGGCAGAGCTGACTTACCGCTGCCCGCTGCAATGTCCTTACTGCTCCAATCCATTGGACTTCGCCGCATCAGGCGAAGAGCTGAGCACCGAAGAATGGATTCGGGTCTTTCGCGAGGCGCGAGCAATGGGCGCCGCGCAACTGGGGTTTTCCGGTGGCGAGCCGTTGGTTCGACCAGATCTGGCCGAGCTGATCAAAGCGGCGCGGGACATGGGTTACTACACCAACCTCATCACCTCGGGGATCGGTCTGACCGAGCAGAAAGTGCGCGACTTCAAGGTCGCCGGGCTGGACCATATCCAGATCAGCTTTCAAGCGGCAGACGAAGCGGTGAACAACATGCTCGCCGGCTCGCGCAAAGCCTTCGCGCAAAAACTCGCCATGGCCCGAGCGGTGAAGGCCCAGGGCTATCCGATGGTGCTGAACTTCGTCACCCACCGGCACAACATCGATCAGATTGCGCAGATCATTGAGCTTTGCCTGGAGCTGGAAGCGGATTTCGTCGAATTGGCAACGTGCCAGTTCTACGGCTGGGCCGAGCTCAACCGTGTCGGCCTGTTGCCGACCCGCGAGCAACTGCAGCGCGCCGAGCGCATCACCAACGAATATCGACAACGTCTGGAGGCGCAGGGCCACCCGTGCAAGCTGATCTTCGTCACCCCGGATTACTATGAGGAACGCCCCAAGACCTGCATGAACGGCTGGGCCAATCTGTTTCTCGACATCACCCCGGACGGCAGCGCATTGCCTTGCCACAGTGCCCGACAGTTGCCGGTCGAGTTTCCCAATGTGCGCGAGCACAGCATCGAACATATCTGGACCGACTCCTTCGGCTTCAATCGTTTTCGCGGTGATGACTGGATGAAAGAGCCGTGCCGCTCCTGCGATGAAAAGCACAAGGATCTCGGTGGCTGCCGCTGCCAGGCGTTCATGCTGACCGGCGATGCCAGCAATGCCGACCCGGTGTGCAGCAAGTCAGCGCATCACGGCGTGATCCTCAAGGCCCGCGAAGAAGCCGATGCGCCGGGGCGGGGTATGGAGCACCTGACGTTACGCAACGAAAAGGCCTCGCGACTGATCTACCGCGGATGAATCACGCGACACAAATCCCCTGTGGGAGCGAGCTTGCTCGCGATAGCGGTTTAACATTCAACATCTATGTTGACTGACACGCCGTCATCGCGAGCAAGCTCGCTCCCACAGGGGATCTCCGGTGAATTCGAGTCTGAGTGCACATCGGCCCGCTACCCATTGGTCTGATTGCATTCGCAGCCGGATGCTTTAGTGTGGGATCTACCTTTCAAAACAATAAAAACAGGCTTTCCAATGAGCCAGAATCTCAGTCAGCTGCGTAAATTCGTTTCACCTGAAATCATCTTTGGTGCCGGCTGCCGGCACAATGTCGGCAACTACGCCAAGACCTTTGGTGCGCGTAAGGTGCTTGTGGTCAGTGACCCCGGGGTGATTGCCGCCGGGTGGGTCGCCGATGTCGAGGCCAGCCTGCAAGCGCAGGGCATCGATTACTTTTTATACAGTGACGTTTCACCCAATCCGCGGGTCGAGGAAGTCATGCTCGGCGCCGAGCTGTACCGGGAAAACCACTGCGATGTCATCGTGGCGGTCGGCGGCGGCAGCCCGATGGATTGCGGCAAAGGCATCGGCATTGTCGTCGCCCACGGACGCAACATCCTTGAATTCGAGGGCGTTGACACCATCCGCGTCCCAAGCCCGCCGCTGATCCTGATTCCGACCACCGCCGGCACCTCGGCAGATGTCTCGCAGTTCGTGATCATTTCCAACCAGCAAGAGCGGATGAAGTTCTCCATCGTCAGCAAGGCAGCCGTGCCGGATGTGTCGCTGATCGACCCGGAAACCACCCTGAGCATGGACCCGTTCCTGTCGGCCTGTACCGGCATTGACGCGCTGGTCCATGCCATCGAGGCGTTCGTCTCAACCGGTCATGGGCCCCTGACCGACCCCCACGCACTGGAGGCGATGCGGCTGATCAATGGCAACCTGGTGCAAATGATCGCCAACCCGACGGACATCGCCCTGCGCGAAAAAATCATGCTGGGCAGCATGCAGGCCGGGCTGGCGTTCTCCAATGCGATCCTGGGCGCAGTGCATGCCATGTCCCACAGTCTGGGCGGCTTTCTGGATTTGCCCCACGGCTTGTGCAACGCGGTGCTGGTGGAACACGTCGTCGCGTTCAACTACACGTCGGCACCGGAGCGTTTCAAGGTGATCGCCGAGACCTTCGGTATTGATTGCCGGGGCCTCAATCACCGGCAGATCTGCGGGCGTCTGGTCGAACACCTGATCGCCCTCAAACGTGCTATCGGCTTTCATGAAACCCTCGGTTTGCACGGGGTCAGCACGGCAGACATTCCATTCCTGTCGCAACACGCCATGCACGACCCGTGCATCCTGACCAACCCGCGTGAGTCCAGTCAGCGTGATGTCGAGGTCGTCTATGGCGAAGCCCTCTGACGAACAGCAACGGGCGCTGGCCGGGTTACTGGGTTTAGGCAACCACTCGGCGCGCAAGAGCCATTACCCGGAACTGTCCGCGCGCCTCGACGAACTGGAAGCCGAGCGCAATCGTTACAAATGGCTGTTCGAAAATGCGGTGCACGGGATCTTCCAGGCCAGCCTGCTCGAAGGCATGCGCGCCGCCAACCCCGCGCTGGCGCGGATGCTCGGCTATCAGGACCCGCAAGAGGTGTTGTTCTCCCTGGCAGATCTGGCAAGCAACCTGTTTGTCGGCGGTGCCGAAGAACTGGAAAACATTGGCGAAATCCTGAAGACTCAACGCAGCCTGCACGGCTATGAAACCCAGTTGCGCCGCAAGGATGGCAGCAGCCTCGACGTGCTGATGAACCTGCTGCTTAAACCCGATCAGGAAGGTCTGGTGGAAGGCTTCGTGGCCGACATCACCGAGCGAAAACTGGCCCAGCAACGCCTGCAACAACTCAATGACGAGCTGGAACAACGGGTCACAGCGCGTACCGACGAGTTGCTGGAAGCCAACCGCAACCTGCAACAGCAAATTACCCAGCGTGAGCATATCGAGCAGGCACTGCGCGATGCCCGTGACGCTGCCCAGGCGGCCAACCGCAGCAAAGACAAATACCTCGCGGCCGCCAGCCACGACCTGCTGCAACCGCTCAATGCCGCGCGGTTGCTGATCTCGACCTTGCGCGAGCGCAGGCTGCCCGATATCGAGCAGGTGCTGGTGGAACGCACGCACCAGGCCCTGGAAGGCGCGGAAGATTTGCTCACGGATCTGCTGGACATTTCCCGGCTCGATCAGGCGGCAGTCAAGCCAGACATCGCGCTGTACCGGCTCGACGAATTGCTCGGGCCGTTGGTTTCGGAGTTCCAGTCAGTGGCGCAAGCGACCGGGTTGAACCTGCGGTCGCACATCGGCGATTACGCCGTTCATACCGACTTGCGTTTGATGACTCGCATCCTGCGCAACTTCCTCAGTAACGCCTGCCGCTACACCGACCAGGGCAGTATCTTGCTGGGGGCCAGACGCAGGGGCGACGTGTTGCGTATCGAGGTCTGGGACACCGGGCGCGGAATTGCAGCCGATCGGCTCGACTCGATTTTTCTGGAGTTCAACCAACTGGACGTCGGACGCGCCGCCGACCGCAAAGGCGTGGGGCTGGGGCTGGCGATTGTCGAGCGGATCGCCAAAATACTTGACTACCGGATTCAGGTTCATTCGCTGCCGGGGCGCGGTTCGATGTTCAGCATCGACCTGCCGATATCCCATGAGATTCCGCTGCCGATCAGTCTGGCGGCACCGCAGCCGGGGATGGGCAACCCATTGCCGGGCCGGCGTTTGCTGGTGCTGGACAACGAGGTGAGCATTCTCGAAAGCATGCGTGCGTTGCTTGGGCAGTGGGGCTGCGAAGTACTCACCGCCACCGATGAGGTCTCAGCGCTGGCCGCGTTACAGGGCCAGGCGCCGGAGCTGATTCTGGCGGACTATCACCTCGATCACGGTGTGGTGGGCTGTGACGTGGTCAGGCATTTACGCGAGCATTTCAACCAGACGATTCCAGCGGTCATCATCACCGCTGACCGCACCGACCAGTGTCGGCGTGCATTGCAACGGCTCGACGCACCGCTGCTGAACAAACCCGTGAAACCCGGCAAGTTGCGTGCGGTGCTGAGTCAGATGCTGGGGTCGTCAAGTGCGCGATAGTGCAGGCTGAACCCCAACTCGGTGGATTGCCCCTGGTCCAGTAACCGCAACCCCGGCCGACCCGGCAGATGGTGCGCATTGACCGGATGACTCACCGGTTCGATACAGAAAAAGGCCAGGCCCACCGGGCAATACAGCAGGTAGTAATCGCTGCCGGTGACCTGGCAGTCCAGTTCATAACCGAGGTCAGGTTGCTGGATCAGGCAATGACCGTCCCATTCGCAGAAGCCGTTGTCGACCAGCGTGGCGGGCAATTCCTTCAATTGCTGGAAATCCCACTCGGCGGGTAATGAACTGAGGTGGGTCGGCAGTTTTGTGGCATCGCATAACCAGACGTGTCGAGCCGGCGCCTGCAATCGCGTATGGGCGGTGCGCGGAAAGAAAGGATGCAAACCCAGTCCATGCCAGGCGGCGCTTTCGTCCAGGTGGGTAACGTGCAAATCGATGCTCAGTTTGCCTTCGCTCAGATGGAAGCGTTGGCGGGCGCGGTAGGCGAAGGGCGTGGTGCTGTCGAGTTGCAGGACCACTTCATTGCGTGTCCGGGACATCACCTGCCACGGCTGTTGCCAGGCGCTGCCATGAATAGGCAGGGGATCGGTGAGGCTGTTAGGCGTCAGCGCCAGCCAGCCCTCGGGGCAGCCGAAACCGCCTTCGGCAATCCGGTTTGACCAGGGCGCCAAGGGATAGCACGCCAGTTTCCCGGGCAGCCCGGTGTTCAGGGCGTGGGCGTCGCTGTGGCGCAACAGCGGCTGGCCTGTGCTGCGAACGGTCCAGTTGACGATGCTCGCGCCGGTGTCGGGGGCGAGGGTGAGGCGGGTGAAGTCGTCTTCGAGTTCGAGGAGTGTTGGCGTCATTGCAATTGAGATCTGATGTGACTGAGCCTTGTAGCAGCTGTCGAGCACCGCGAGGCAGCGTTCGGCGGCGCAGCCGTCGCAAACCCTGCAACGAGTTCCTTCAGGCAGATTGCAGACGCAGCCTCGCGGTGCTCGGCAGCTGCTACAAGGGGGCGGATGTTGTTCATTCCTTGAACTGAGGTTCAGGCAAACCCTTGACGCCGGGATCAAGCGCGAACACGCCGCCGGCCAGCGATTGTTGGTCATGATCGTCGCCGGGGCGGATCGAGGTCACGAACAGCGTGTCCAGTCGACTGCCGCCGAAGGCACACATGCTCGGTTTTTTGACGGGCACGGTCAGCGAACGGTCCAGTCGACCGTCGGGGGTAAAGCGGTGAATCAGCCCGGCGTCGTTGGCACAGATCCAGTAGCAACCGTCGGCGTCGATGGCGGCTCCGTCGGGACGTCCGTTGAAGTGATTCATGTCGACGAATACCCGACGGTTCGATGGTGTGCCGCTGTCGATGTCGTAATCGAAGGCCCAGATCTGTTGGACCAAGGGGTGAGAGTCCGACAGGTACATCGTTTTCCCGTCCGGGCTGAAACCCAGGCCATTGGGCACCATGAGCCCGTGCAGTTGTGCATCGAGCGGGCCGCGCTGGCCGGCGCTGTAGCGATAAAGCATGCCGTCGGCGGCGTTGGCGCCCATGTTCAGCACCATGCTGCCGGCCCAGAAACGCCCCTGACGATCGCAGCGGCCATCGTTCAGGCGCATGTCGGTGCGGGCGTGATCGACGTGGGCCAGCAGCTCGCTGTCGAGGCTGCCGTCGTCGTGCGGACGCAGATGAAAGAAGCCGCTTTCCATCCCGGCCAACCAGCCACCTGCGCTGCTGCGGGTAATGCAGGCAAGCATTTGCGGGGCCGTCCAGGTGTCGACTTGGCCGCTTTCGGCACGCCAGCGCTGTAGCCCTCCGGCAGGAATGTCGACCCAGTACAGGGCGTTTTCGTCGGGAACCCAGACCGGGCACTCACCGACCGCGTTACGGGCATCGACAATCAATTCGGCTTGCATGGCAACGGTTTCCGCTGGTTTTTATCGCTGGGATTCTGGATCAGTCGCCGAACGGGCCGGCCACGCAAAAAGCCCCACCCTGGTAGACCCGGCTCGGGTCATCGGCAGATGGTAGTGGCAGCGCTTCGACCTTTTCACGGAACACGTCGGAGCTGTCCTGTGGCGCATAACCGAGGCCAGTTGCCAGATGATTGTCCCACCAGACGTTTTTGTTATCGGACATGCCATACACCACGGTGTGGCCGACGCCTGGGGCGTACAGCGCACGTTCAATCAATTGAGTCAGGTCACCGAAGCTCAGCCAAGTGCTCATCATCCGGCGATTTTGTGGCTCCGCAAACGCTGAGCCAATGCGGATGCTGACGGTCTCGATGCCATAGCGATCGAAATAGAACGTGGCCATGTCTTCGCCATAGGATTTGGACAGACCGTAGTAGCTGTCCGGGCGGCGTGGGGAGTGGGCGTCGATCACTTCGTTTTGCTTATAGAAACCGATCACGTGATTGGAACTGGCAAAAACCACGCGCTTCACGCCATGACGGCGTGCGGCTTCATAGATGTGGAAGACACCGCAGATGTTGGCGCCGAGAATCTCTTCGAAGGAACGCTCCACCGACACACCGCCGAAGTGCAGGATCGCGTCCACGCCTTCGACCAGTTGATGCACGGCTTGCTTGTCGGAAAGGTCGCAGGGCACCACTTCTTCGCGGTCATCGATGGCCGGCGCGATGTCGACGATGTCCGACAGGCGAATCACATTGGCATAGGGGCGCAGGCTTTCGCGCAGCACTTTACCGAGGCCACCGGCGGCGCCGGTCAGCAGCAGGCGGTTGAAAGGGGCTGTAGAAGTGATGGTCATGGAAGTCCTGGGCGCGCAGTTATTGTTGTTGAGTTCGTTGTAGGTTGTCGTACGACTGGGTCGAAGTATCGTTAGGCCTTCCGGTCCGTGTCAACGGATGTTCTGTTGAAATTGACGGAGGGTTATCACTCTCCTGGTAAACGCTGCCCCTTTGTAGGAGCGAGCTTGCTCACGATGGACGTTAACGATAACGCTTGTTTTCTGAATAAACGCGCCGCTCTTGAGTCCATCGCGAGCAAGCTCGCTCCTACAAGGGGCCGTGTCAGCGTGCCTTACAGCAACGAGATCGGGTAGCTGATAAAGACGCGGTTTTCGTCGAACTCGTTGGTGCTGAAATCCTTGCGGATACTCGAGTTGCGCCATTTGACGTTGAGGTTTTTCAGCGCGCCGCTCTGCACGGTGTAAGCCAGTTCCGATTCGCGACCCCATTCCTTGCCATCGGTGATCGCCCCGGTGTGCACGTTATCGCCACTGATGTAGCGGTTCATCATCGTCAGCCCGGGAATGCCCAGCGCGACGAAGTTGTAGTCGTGGCGCACCTGCCAGGATCTCTCCTGGGCATTGTCATAGCTGGAGTTGTAGCTGTCGTTGGCCAGGGTGCCGCCGCTGGTGCCGTTGACGCGCATCCAGGCACTGTCGCCGGTGAGTTTTTGCAGGCCGACATAGAAGGTGCTGCCGCCGTATTTGGCCGAGAGCATGGCGAAGGTGGTTTTGTTGTCGAGGTCGCCGGCCAGCGCGCTGCCGTTTTCCTTGCCATTGAAGAAGCCGAGGTTGGCGCCCAAGGTCCAGTCGCCGAGCGGCTGGCTGTGGTTGAGGTTGTAATACTGCTGCTGGTAAATGTCGCTGAGTTCCGAGTACCAGACGCCGACCTGGGTGTGCTTGTCGTTGAACGTGTACTCGCCACCGCCGAAGTTGAAGCGGTCCGAGGTGAACGCCGGTTTGCCGTTCATCGACATGTCTTCCATGCTCGCATCGTTGCGCGGGCTGTTCTGCTGGAACTGGCCGCCGTAGAGTGTCAAGCCACTGATCTCGGTGGACGTCACCTGGCCGCCGCGGAAGGTTTGCGGCAGGGAGCGGCCGTCATCCGAGCGCAGGATCGGCAGCACCGGCATCCATTCGCCGACCTTCACTTCGGTTTTCGAGATTTTCCCTTTTAGCGCCACACCCAGGCGGCCGAAGTTATCGGCGGGACGGCCATCGCTGCCGATCGGCAGCAACTGTGTGCCACCGGTGCCTTTACCGCCGTCGAGTTTCTGCGAGAACAAACCCAGCACATCGACGCCGAAACCGACGAAGCCCTGGGTGAAGCCGGACTTGGCGTCGAGAATGAAGTTTTGGGTCCATTCTTCGGCCTTGCCCTGGGGGTACGCCGGGTTGATGAAGTTGCGATTGAAGTAAGCATTACGCAGGTTCAACGTCGCTTTGGCGTCATCGGCGAACCCTTCGGCATGACTGGTCATCGGCAAGGCAAGTGCCAGGCTGCTGCAACCGATCAGGCTCAAGGTATGGCGACGTGCGAAGGTCGGGCGAGGGGTGCAGACGGAATGGCGGACGAGCTTGCTCACAGTAACGCTCCCTTGTTGCTTTTTGTTTTTATATTTGTCATACGTCGTCGTACAACATGGGGTGCGATTATTTGCGAGGCTTTCAGGGATTGTCAATCAGAAGTTGTACGATGACCCGGCAGGTCTTGATTCAACTTGTAGGAGCGAGCTTGCTCGCTCCTACACGGGATTTACGTTCAGCCTGCGATCATGGGCGGCAGGGTGCCCAGCAACGAAACCGCTGCCACCGCGCCCATCCCCAGTAACCACTCCAGCGCCACGCTGGCGCGCAAGGTCGTGAGGCGTAGTTCGCTGTCGTTGATCCGCAGGCGATTGAACAGCGCCAGGCCCAGCATCACGGCGACCAGTGACACCTTGATCAGCAGAATCAGCGCGAACCCGGTCAGCAACGGCGTCGGCCAAAAAGCCCCGGTGAGCACCCGCACGTTGATCAGGCCAGTCACGAGCAACCCTGCGACCAAGCCGAACCCGACACCGCTGAATCGCCGCAGGATGTCGCCGACGGCATGGCCGGCAGGTTGACGCAGGATCATCACCAACAGCATCAGCCCGCCAAGCCAGGCGCCGACGCAGATCAAGTGGACGATTTGATTGAAGATCAGCAATTGGCCGCTGAGACCATCGAGCATCGCCCCGTGGCCGACCGGGGCAAGGGTCGCCAACAAGAGGCTGGTGAGACCGATGCGCAGCGGGAAGTTCGAACGCAATGGCGTCAGCACCAGCACCACCAGTAACGCATTGATCAGCAGGTGCCAGCGCCAGACCTGACCGAAAAACGTTTTACCCAGCACCAGGCCCAGGGTCGATGGCTCGAATGCCGCACTCCAGCTGCCGGCCATGCTGACGGTGATCAGCAGCAACCAACAGACGCCGCTGACCAACGCCACCGAGGCGAGCCATCGACTGACGCGGGCCAGAGGTTGGTCCAGCACCGCCTCACGACCCAGCAGCAGAGGCCTGAACAGGCAGGCCCCGAACAGCATCAACACCACGGTGAAATGCAGGAAGCGGCACAGCACCATCGCACTCGCCATGAATTATTGGCCAACCTTGAAGCGGTAGGCGCCTTCACTTTGGTGGGTGTCGACCGACACGGCGTGCCATTCGACTTTGTAGGCACCTGCTGCCAAAGGGGCCGCGGGCGTGACGATCAGGGTTTTCTTGTCGCTGCCTTCGGTGGCCAGGCTTTTCACCGGGACATCGGCACCGTCCTTGCTGATCGTGACCTTGCTGAAGGTTGATTCAACGCCTTCGGAAAACACCAGGCGCAGTTCCGACGGCGAGCTCACGGTGCTGTCGGCAGCCGGCGTCTGCTTTTTCAGATGGGCATGGGCCAACACCGACGATGCGGCGAGAAGCGAACCCAGCAGGGCGGCGGTGGTCAGGGTTCTCTTGAGCTGCATCGTGGAATATCTCTGAGGCGGGGTCGAAGGGGGGCAGTTTACCTGCGAGAGACGGTGTGTACGAAGTTTCGTTTTCCCCTGTCGCCGCGAGGTAGAGCGGATGCTAGTCTTGACCCAGGCTGTTGTCAGGGAGCCCTCATGGGCAATCACAAGATCGAGATTCGTCGCAGTAACGTTGAGAAAATTCTGCTGGGAGCCGAGAAGGTCTTCGCCGAAAAAGGCTTCGGCAGCACCGCCATGGCGGACATCGCCGCCGAAGTGCAACTGCCACGCTCCAATCTGCATTACTACTTCAGCACCAAGAGTGAGTTGTACAGCGCCGTGCTGTTCGATCTGCTGGAGGTGTGGAAGCAGGATGCGCTGTGCTTCGAGATGTTCGACGACCCGCGCGTGGTGCTCAGCAGCTACATCCGCGCCAAGATGAACCATTCCCGCAGCCGGCCTTATGGCTCCAAAGTCTGGGCCAACGAGATCATTCACGGTGCGCCGACCCTGGGTGAGAAACTCGACGTCAGCCTGTACGACTGGGCCAAGATGAAAGAAGCGAAAATCCGCCAGTGGGTGGACGACAAACGCATCCTGCCGGTAGAGCCTTCAACCCTGCTGTACATGATCTGGGCGTCAACCCAGCATTACGCCGACTTCGATCACCAGGTGAATATCCTCAACGATCATCAGCCGTTGTCGGACATGCAGTTTGAGCGGGCGATTCAGACAGTGACCAGTGTGATTTTGCGGGGGATCGGGTTGGAGCCATAAATCAAGAGATCGCAGCCTCGTTTCACTCGACAGCTCCTACAGGGGAACGCATTTTTCTGTAGGAGCTGTCGAGTGAAACGAGGCTGCGATCTCTTGATCTTCAACGATCAAACAGTAACGTGGTAAGGATTCCTCGGATCATGGTTCCAATCCAGAAACGGCTTGCCGTTCTCGATCGGCACCATCTCGATGCAATCCTGCACCGGGCAGGTGATCTGGCACAAATTGCACCCTACGCACTCATCGTCGATCACTTCGTATTTATGCGTCCCGTCCGCCTGCTTCAGGCTGGCAATCGCCTGGTGCGCGGTGTCTTCGCAGGCGATATGGCAGCGTCCGCAACCGATACAGGCTTCTTGATCAATCTTCGCAATCACCTGGTAGTTGATGTCCAGGTACTTCCAGTCAGTGGTATTTCCCACCGCGCGCCCGGCAAAATCCGACACGCTGGCGTAGCCTTGGCTGTCCATCCAGCGTGACAAACCGTCCTTCATTTCTTCGACGATCCGGAATCCGTGCAGCATCGCGGCCGTGCACACTTGCACCGAGCCGCTGCCCAGCGCAATGAACTCCGCCGCGTCGCGCCAGCTGCCGATGCCGCCAATGCCGGAAATCGGCAGGCCTTGGGTCTGCGGGTCGCGGGCTATTTCGGCGACCATGTTCAGTGCAATCGGCTTGACGGCCGAGCCGCAATATCCGCCATGGGTGCTCTGGCTGCCGACGGCGGGATTGGCGACCATGCGCTCCAGGTTGACGCTGGTGATCGAGTTGATGGTGTTGATCAGCGACACCGCGTCAGCGCCGCCACGATGGGCCGCGCGGGCGGCGACGCGGATGTCGGTAATGTTCGGCGTGAGCTTGACGATCACCGGCAGCGAGCAATACGTCTTGCACCAGCGCGTGACCTGCTCGACGTACTCCGGAACCTGGCCGACCGCTGCGCCCATGCCGCGTTCCGGCATGCCATGAGGGCAGCCGAAGTTCAGCTCGATACCGTCGGCGCCAGTGGCTTCCACCAGCGGCAGGATGTATTTCCACGACTCTTCAACGCAGGGCACCATCAGCGACACGATCAGCGCACGGTCCGGCCAGTCCTTCTTGACCTGGGTGATTTCCCGCAGGTTGATCTCCAGTGAGCGGTCGGTGATCAGCTCGATGTTGTTAAAGCCCATCACCTCGCGGTTGGCGCCGAAGTGCGCCGAGTAGCGCGACGAGACGTTGACCGCCGCCGGGTCTTCACCCAGGGTTTTCCAGACCACGCCGCCCCAGCCAGCCTCGAAGGCGCGGACCACGTTGTAGGCTTTGTCGGTGGGCGGCGCGGAGGCCAGCCAGAACGGATTGGGGGCTTTGATGCCGGCGAAGACAATCGAGAGATCGGCCATTTACGCAGCCTCCACGTTGAGCATGAGTTGAGCGTTGATGGCTTCGGCGGCCCGCTTGCCGTGCTGCACGGCTTGCACGGTGAGGTCCTGATCGAGGCTGGTGCAGTCGCCGCCGGCATACACGCCGGGAATGCTGGTGCGCAGGTGCTCATCTACCAGGATTCGATCACCCTGACGCTTGAGCTCCCGGGCCAGTGGATCGGCCAGGGCACTGCCATCAAAGGCCTGGCCGATGGCTTTGAAGATGGCGTCGGCGACCAGTTCGAAGGTCTCCCCGGTGGTTTGCAAGCGGCCTTCGAACAGTCTGGTGCGGGCGAAGCGCATGCCGCGCACATTGCCCTGATCGTCGAGCAACACCTCTTCGGGTTGTGCCCACGTCAGCAAGCGCACTTGATTGGCTTTGGCGATGTCCTGTTCGTGCCTGGTGGCACCCATGTCTTCGACGCCGCGACGGTACACCAGATTGACGTCATGAGCGCCGAGGCGAGCCATCTGCACGGCCATGTCGATGGCGGTGTTGCCGGCGCCGAGGACGATGCAATGGTCGGCGAGTGGGAGCTGGGTCAGGTCGTCGGACTGGCGCAGTTCGCGGATGTAGTCGGTGGCGGCGAGCAGGCCGGGTGCGTCTTCATGGGCCAGGCCCAGTTGTTTACTGGCATTGAGGCCGAGGCCGAGGAATACGGCATCGAATTGCTGATGCAGGTCGCTGAGGGTCAATTGCTCGCCGAGTTTCTGGCCGTGGCGGATCTCGATGCCACCGATCTCCAGCAGAAACTCCAGTTCCTTCTGCGCGTAATCATCCACCAGTTTGTACTTGGCAATCCCGTACTCATTGAGGCCGCCAGCCTTTTCCCGCGCCTCGAAAATCACCACGTCGTGACCGTGCATGGCACTGCGATGGGCACAAGACAAACCGGCCGGTCCTGCGCCGACCACGGCGATGCGCTTGCCGGTCGCGGCGGCGCGCTGGAACGGGTGTTCGCTGAACTGAGCGTTGTCCACTGCGTAACGTTGCAACAGGCCGATCAGCACCGGGGCGCATTCATGGTCGTTGTTGCGCACACAGGCTTGCTGGCAGAGGATTTCCGTCGGGCAGACCCGGGCACAACTGCCGCCGAGAATGTTCGCCGAGAGGATTTTCTGCGCGGCGCCCTGAACGTTGTCCTGATGGATATTGCGGATGAACGAGGGAATGTCGATCTCGCTCGGACAGGCATTCACACACGGCGCGTCGTAGCAGTACAGGCAGCGCGAAGCTTCCAGATGCGCCTGCCGCTCGTTGAGGGGCGGCGCCAGATCGGTGAAATGGCCGGCGAGGGCGGCCGCACTCTCTTGGGAATGCGGGAGGTGGTTCAGGGTCTTGATCACGGTGTTGGCCTCACGGTTATTGAGGTACTGCCTCTGATGGGCATGGTTTTTTGTTGTCCGGGCCGGCGCCTTCGCGGGCAAGCCTCGCTCCTACATTTTGAAATGCACTCCCTTGTAGGAGCGAGGCTTGCCCGCGAAGGCCGAAGGCCTCGATTTCAGCGTTTCACAGCAGTTGGCTTATTCAACTCAGCGCGCTTACTCAACAAATCAAACACCGCCGGATACGCCGGCCGCTCGACATACCGCCCGGCACCACGCTCGGCGCGCAGATCGCCATCGGCCCATACCACTCGGCCCTGGCTGATGGTATGGCTAGGCACGCCGCGCACGGTCTTGCCTTCGAAGATGTTGAAGTCGACCTGCTGATGGTGAGTTGTCGCTGAAATTGTCCGCGTCCCGTGCGGATCCCACAGCACCAGGTCCGCATCGGCCCCGACACGAATCGCACCTTTGCGTGGGTAGAGGTTGAAGATCTTCGCGGTATTGGTGGAAGTGAGCGCGACGAAGTGCTGCATCGACAAGCGACCGGTGTTCACCCCTTCGTCCCAAAGCACGGCCATGCGGTCTTCGATGCCGGCGGTGCCATTGGGGATTTTGCTGAAGTCGTCACGGCCCGCCGCTTTTTGCTCGGCGCAGAAGCAGCAATGGTCCGTGGCGGTGGTGTGCAGGTTGCCCGATTGCAGGCCGTGCCAAAGTGCTTCTTGATGGCCACGAGGACGGAAGGGCGGGCTCATCACGTAACCGGCGGCGGTCTGCCAGTCCGGGTGTTGGTAGACACTGTCGTCGAGCAGCAGATGCCCGGCCAGCACTTCGCCGTAGACTTGTTGGCCCTTGCTGCGGGCATAGGTGATTTCGTCGAGGGCTTCCTTGGTCGAGACGTGCACCAGGTACAGCGGGGTGCCCAAGGTCTCGGCAATGCGGATCGCCCGGCTCGCGGCTTCGCCTTCCACCTGCGACGGCCGCGACAATGGATGCGCTTCAGGACCGGTCATGCCCTGGGCCATCAACTTGCGTTGCAGGTGATAAACCAGTTCGCCGTTTTCCGCGTGCACCGTCGGCACCGCGCCAAGCTCCAGGCAACGCTCGAAACTCGCTACCAGGGTGTCGTCGGCCGCCATGATCGCGTTCTTGTAGGCCATGAAATGCTTGAAGCTGTTGACCCCGTGATGGTTGACCAGCTCCGCCATTTCCTCGCGGACCTGCTCGCTCCACCACGTGATGGCGACGTGGAAACCATAATCTGCGGCTGACTTCTCGGCCCAGCCGCGCCATTGGTGAAACGCCTCCATCAGCGATTGCTGCGGATTGGGAATCACAAAGTCGATGATCGACGTGGTGCCGCCGGCCAGTCCCGCTGCTGTGCCACTAAAAAAGTCTTCGCTCGCCACCGTGCCCATGAAGGGCAGTTGCATATGCGTGTGCGGGTCGATGCCGCCGGGCATCAGGTATTGGCCGCTGCCGTCGAGCACCTCGGCACCGGCCGCAACATCGAGGTTGTCACCGATGGCTTTGATCACGCCGTCAGCGCAATAGACGTCGGCACGGTAACTTTCATCATGGGTAATAACGGTGGCGCCACGGATCAACAGAGACATTCCGAGTTCCTCGCAGGCAATGACCGACTGGTGCCGGTTCTAAATGTTTTATATGAAGCCGGCGCAAACAGGTGTATTCCTGTCAGCGCTGTCAGGAATAGACGCTAGTCGGAGATTCAGGAATCAGCAAGAATATTTTTTATAAGCTTATAACGTTAATAACTATCTGATAAATAACGATTAAATATGCAAGTAACCAAAATGGTTCACACGCTCACCATTTTGACGCACTTGACAGGTTCAAAAAATAGACGAGATTTCCTATGTGAAATCAGCCGGTTGAGAAAGGTCTATGGTTGATGCGCTACATTCAAGAAAAGTTTGATGCACCCGATTGAGTCCTGACTTTTCGGACGACGTGCCTGGCATTCCGTCTGAGTGAACAGGCAAGTGACCGCGGACTGATTGGTTTATCAATAAAACTGATAAACATCAGTTGGTTGCAAAGTTTTATGGAACTGCCCGATGCGCAAACGGGGTGCGCGGCACAGTTATTGATGCCGTTAGCCCCTGATGAGCAAAAAATAATTCAAAGAACAGTGGAGCGGCCATGCAACAGATCAGATCGCAGGTGACCGAGCGCGACGGCTTGTTTGAGCTGGAAGCCGGCAGCGACGTCCTCGACAGTCCCCGTTACAACCACGACATGGCACCGACCAAGGTGCATGAACGAACCTGGAACAAATGGCACATCACTGCGCTGTGGATCGGCATGTCGATCTGCGTGCCGACCTACACCCTCGGTGGGGTGCTCACGGCCTATTTCGGTCTGAGCGTGGGCGAAGCGCTGCTGGCCATCCTGTTCGCCAACCTCATTGTGTTGATCCCGCTGACGTTGAACGCTTTTGCCGGCACCAAGTACGGCATTCCGTTCCCGGTGTTATTGCGCTCCTCCTTCGGCATTCTCGGTTCCAACGTGCCCTGTTTGATTCGGGCGCTGGTCGCGTGCGGCTGGTTCGGCATTCAGACGATGTTCGGTGGCCTGGCCATTCACTTGTTTTTGGGTTCGATGTTCGAAGGCTGGAAATCCCTCGGTGGCACCGGTGAAGTGATCGGCTTCATGATCTTCTGGGTGCTGAATTTGTGGGTGGTGCTACGCGGCGCCGAGTCGATCAAATGGCTGGAAACCCTCTCGGCGCCGCTGCTGGTACTGGTGGGCGTGGGCCTGTTGGTATGGGCCATGCCGAACGTATCGATGACCGAACTGTTTGCGATTCCGGCCAAGCGACCGGAAGGGGCCAGCGTCGTCAGCTACTTTGCCGCCGGCCTGACCGCCATGGTCGGGTTCTGGGCCACCTTGTCCCTGAATATCCCCGACTTCAGCCGCTACGCCAAAAGCCAGAAAGACCAGATCCTCGGGCAGATTATTGGCTTGCCGCTGACCATGTTCCTGTTCGCTTCCCTGGGCGTCGTCATGACCGCCGCCTCGGTGAAACTGGTGGGTGTCACCGTCTCTGATCCGGTTAGCCTGATCGGTCATATCCAGAGCCCGATTTGGGTGGCATTGGCCATGGCGCTGATCATCATTGCCACGCTGTCCACCAACACCGCGGCGAACATTGTGTCCCCTACCAACGATTTCCAGAACATCGCGCCCAGGGTGATCAACCGCACGAAAGCGGTGTTGCTGACGGGGTTGGTGGGCTTGTTGCTGATGGGCCATGAACTGCTGAAAAAGCTCGGGCTGATTGTCTCGGACGTGAGCCTGGAAACGGTTTACTCCAACTGGTTGCTGGGTTACTCCAGCCTGCTCGGACCCATCGCCGGGATCATGGTGGTGGACTATTTCCTGATCAAGAAGCAGCAGCTGGACCTGGCCGGGTTGTATCGAGATGACGTCTATCCGGCGTGGAACTGGTTCGGGTTCATCGCCTTCGGCGTGCCGGTGGTGTTGACGCTGTTGTCACTGGGAAGTGATGCGTTCAGCTGGTTTTACAGCTATGGCTGGTTCACCGGCTCGGCGTTGGGCGGGCTGATTTATTACGGGTTGTGCTCGATGCGGCCTAGCCCGTCTGTAGCGAAATCTGCGGTGTAGCGGATGGCCTCTTCGCGAGCAGGCTCGCTCCCACATTTGAAATGCATTCCCCCTGTGGGAGCGAGCCTGCTCGCGAAGGCGGCCTCAAAAACACCAAAGCAATTCTTGAACAAACCTACAAAAACTGCCTGAGGAGATCACCATGAACGCTGCTGTAGACGTTCTGCAGTCCACCCATCAGCACATCAACCGCGACCGCCTGTGGCAGTCGCTCATGGAACTGGCCAGGCTCGGCGCCACGGTCAAGGGCGGCGTCTGTCGCCTGGCCCTGACCGACCTTGACCGCCAGGCCCGTGACATCTTCGTCAAGTGGTGCGAGGAGGCAGGTTGCACCGTCAGCATCGACGCCGTCGGCAACATCTTCGCCCGCCGCGCCGGTCGCAACCCCAACTTGCCCCCGGTGATGACCGGCAGCCACATCGACACCCAGCCCACCGGCGGCAAGTTCGACGGCTGTTTTGGCGTGCTGGCCGGCGTCGAAGTACTGCGCACCCTCAATGACCTCGGCGTAGAAACCGAAGCGCCGCTGGAAGTGGTGGTCTGGACCAACGAAGAAGGCTCGCGCTTCGCCCCGTGCATGATGGGTTCCGGCGTGTTCGCAGAAAAATTCACCCTGGAAGAAACCCTGGCCAAGGTCGATGCCGAAGGCGTCACCGTCGGCGAAGCGCTGAACGCCATTGGCTATGCGGGTCCACGTAAGGTCAGCGGTCACGCCGTCGGCGCGTATTTCGAGGCTCACATCGAGCAAGGCCCGATCCTTGAAGACGAACACAAAACCATCGGCGTGGTGATGGGCGCCCTCGGCCAGAAATGGTTCGACCTGAAACTGCGCGGTGTCGAAGCCCACGCCGGCCCAACCCCGATGCACCTGCGCAAGGACGCACTGGTCGGGGCGGCGGTGATCGTCGGCGCCGTCAATCGCGCCGCCCTCAGCCATCAACCGCACGCCTGCGGCACCGTGGGCTGCCTGCAAGCCTACCCCGGCTCACGCAATGTCATCCCCGGCGAAGTGCGCATGACCCTCGATTTCCGGCACCTGGAGCCGGCGCGTCTGGACTCGATGATCGCCGAAGTCCGTGAGGTCATCGAAACCACCTGTGAAGAACACGGACTGACCTTCGAACTCACACCCACTGCCGACTTCCCTGCGCTGTACTTCGACAAGGGCTGCATCGAAGCGGTACGCGGTGCCGCACAAGGTCTGGGGCTGTCGCACATGGACATCGTCAGCGGAGCAGGGCACGACGCGATCTTCCTCGCCGAACTCGGCCCGGCCGGGATGATCTTCGTGCCGTGCGAAGGCGGCATCAGCCACAACGAAATCGAAAACGCCGCGCCGGATGATCTGGCGGCCGGGTGTGCGGTGTTGTTGCGGGCGATGCTGGCGGCGTCGGCAGCGATTGCCGGTGGTCAACGGGCGGCCTGAAGCTCAGAAAACCGAGAGCCTGCGGCAGCTCCTACAGAACGGGTTAGCACTATCCCAACCGACTGCGGTCGACATCTTCACAGGCCGGCGCGTGAATGCGCCGGCGCACGTGTGGAGATCCAATGAGCCAGGACGTCCTGATCACCGAAACCAATCGCCGGCAGTTGCAGCAGATCATCGCCGGCTTGTCCGATGGCGTGATTTTGCTGGAGCTCGACCAGAGGATCCTTTGGGCCAATGACGCCGCGCTGGCCATGCACGGTGTCGGGCAGATCAGCGAGTTGGGCGCGAATGCCAAGGCGTACGCCAAACGCTTCGCCTTGCGCTATCGCAACAATCATCCGGTTCCGGTCGATAACTACCCGATCAACCGTGTCGCCCGTGGCGAAACGTTCAGCGATGTGGTGGTGCATGTGCGGTCAGGGCAGGACCCGGATCGCACCTGGGTTCACAGTGTGCGCAGCATGGTGTTGGCCAACAGTGCGGGCGACCCGGAGTCGCTGGTGCTGATCATGGACGATGTCACCGAGTGGGCCAGCGCCGAGCAGCGCTTTGAAAAAACCTTCAGCGCCAACCCGGCCCCCGCGGTGATCTGCCGACTCAGTGATTTGCGCTACATCAAGGTCAATTCCGGTTTTCTGGAAATGACTGGCTATGCGCGTGATCAAGTGATCGGCTGTTCGACGTATGAGTTGGACGTGCTCGAAGGCGCCGAAAGCAAAGACCTGGCCAAGCAGCGTTTGCGCGAGGGGGCAACCATTCCGCAAATGCAGGCCGAGCTGCAATTGCCCGAGGGCGGGAGCAAGCAGGTGATCGTCGCCGGTCAGCCCCTGGAACTCAATGACGAAGCGTGCATGCTGTTTTCCTTCGTCGACATGGAGCCTCGACGCAAGGCCGAGGCCGCCCTGCGCCAGAGTGAGGAGCGGTTCGCCAAAGCCTTTCGCCTGACGCCGGTGCCGATCCTGGTGTGCAGTGCCGCTGATCAGGTGGTGATGGACGTCAATGAAGCATTCCTCGACACCCTCGCATTTCCCAGTGATGAAGTGCTCGGCAAGACCATCGCCGAGATCGATTTTATTCACGACAAGGGCGCACGGACACGGCTGTTCACGGCGCTGGAGAAAACCGGTGGGCTGGATCGCGTCGATGTTCGCGTGCGTAAAAAAGACAACGAACTGATTGATTGCGCGGTGTCGGCCGACACCGTGAACATTCAGGACAGCCCTTGTTACCTGCTGGTACTGATAGACATCACCGACCGTAAGCGCACAGAGCTGGAGTTGGTGGCGGCGATCGAAGAGGTGATGAAAGACGCTTCTTGGTTCAGCCGCACGCTGATCGAAAAACTCGCCAACGTGAAGAACGTTAACTCACCCAGGTTGCCCAGCGTCACGCTCACCGAACTGACCGCCCGGGAGCGCGATGTGCTGGGACTCATCTGCGAAGGCCTGGCCGACAAGGAGATCGCTGCACGGTTGAAACTGGCGCCCAATACGGTGCGCAATCATGTGTCGACGGTGTATTCCAAACTCGATGTTCACAGTCGCAGCGAGGCGATTGTCTGGGCGCGAGAACGCGGTTTGTTCTCCGGCGAGTGGCGGCCCAAGTCACCGCGATAAGGTGCAAATGCACTAATTGGTGAGGTGCAATTTCGTGTGTTGGCGCAGTGCGTCTGTGCTTATCCTGTGAAGGTGCGATACGGGTGTTCAGGCCGGGTTCGCATCCTTCGAACAGCGACAGGAATGAGCAAAATGATTCATCTGGCGCAATTGCGTATGCATCTGGAGCGCAGCTTTTCGCCATTGGCCTGTGATTGCACTGTCACGGGTGATCATTCATTGACGGTGAAGCTCTATCACCCGATCTCAGGCCAGGTCGACCTGGTGGTCAGCGGGCTGAACCTGGCAACGCTAAGGACGGCAGACGCAGTGAACGCACTGATTGAAGAACTGCGTTATGAGCTGGAGAGCAATTGCCTGCATCGCCCCGGCGCGATTTCGTAGCAATTGCCAGGCTTTGCTGGCGTTGACGACGGCCTGAACGATAAGGAAAACACGGTAACTGTTCTGTGAACGGACTTTCCGGGGATGTTTTGTTGTCACACAAGGGTGTCGATCACTTATAGCGGGTCAACCTATGAACAGTTCTGGGAAATGCGTTTTATCGCCTGTGGCGCTCGCGTTCTGCGCAGCGATCCTCGGTGGGTGTGCCAGTCCACCACCGCCACCCCCTGCCGCACCGCCGCCCGATCCCGTGCGTACCTGCCAAACCAATGAAAACACCGATGTGCAAGGCGACGCGAGAGTCGACGCGCAGGTGACACGGGTCACGACCACGACTCGCTGCGTCACCCAGTAGGAGCGAGCTCGCTCGCGAAAGTCGTGAATGCAACGCGGTTATTCAGGAAGAACGCGTTATCGTTCACGACCATCGCGAGCAAGGTATGTGTCTGAATTGGATCAGGACAGGAAGCCACCGTCCACGTTCAGCGAAACCCCTGTCGTGTAGCTCGACGCATCGCTGGCGAGATACAGGACGGCACCGGCCATTTCACTTGGGTCCGCCACGCGCTTGAGCGGAATCTGCTGCAACGCGGTGTTCAAAATAGCCTCGTTTTTCACCAGTGCCGACGCGAATTTGGTGTCGGTCAGGCCTGGCAGCAGGGCGTTGCAGCGGATGCCGAACTGCGCGCATTCCTTGGCGAAGACTTTGGTCATGTTGATCACCGCCGCCTTGGTCACTGAGTAGATGCCCTGGAAGATCCCTGGCGAGACGCCATTGATCGAGGCGACGTTGATGATGCTGCCGCCGCCGTTGTCGCGCATCAGCTTGCCGGCTTCCACCGACATGAAGAAGTAGCCGCGGATGTTCACATCGACGGTTTTCTGAAAGGCGCTGAGGTCGGTGTCCAGCACGTTGCAGAATTGCGGGTTGGTCGCGGCGTTGTTGACCAGAATGTCCAGGCGTCCGAACTGTTCGCGGATACCGGCGAAGACCTGGCTGATCTGTTCCATCTCACCGATATGGCATGCAACAGCGGTGGCCTTGCCGCCGGCGGCGATGATGGCGTCGGCCACGTGCTGGCAACCCTCGAGCTTGCGGCTCGAGACGATGACGTGAGCGCCTTGTTGGGCCAACAGTTTGGCGATGGCTTCGCCGATGCCGCGGCTGGCGCCGGAAACGAAAGCGATTTTGCCGTCAAGGTCGAACAACTGAGTCTTGGACATGGGATTCTCTTATAAAAAGTCTTGTTAATTAGTCAGGGGCGCAATCAAAGGCTGGATTTCTGGATGACCTGCAGGCTCATCTGCTCCAGCAGTTTGTTCATGTGAATGAACTGCGCGAAGCGTTTGTCCTGGGTCTGACCATGGAAGAAGCGGTAGTAGATCTGCTGCACGATGCCGGCCAGACGAAACAGGCCATAGGTGTAGTAGAAGTCGAAGTTGTCGATCTGGATGCCTGAGCGTTCGGCGTAGTAATCGACGAACTCGCGGCGGGTCAGCATGCCCGGGGCGTGGCTCGGCTGGCGGCGCATCAGTTGCACGGGGGCCGGGTCGCCGGCTTCGATCCAGTAGGCGAGGGTGTTGCCCAGGTCCATCAGCGGGTCGCCGAGCGTAGTCAGTTCCCAGTCGAGCACGCCGATGATTTGCATCGGGTTGTTCGGGTCGAGGATCACGTTGTCAAAGCGATAGTCGTTGTGAACGATGCTGGGGGTCGGGTGATCGGCCGGCATCTTGTCGTTGAGCCAGGCCTTGACCGCTTCCCACTGCGGCGCGTCGGGAGTCAGCGCTTTTTCGTAGCGCTCGCTCCAGCCTTTGATCTGCCGGGCCACGTACCCTTCGGGTTTACCGAGGTCGCCCAGGCCGTAAGCCTTGTAGTCGACCTGGTGCAGCTCAACGAACTTGTCAATGAAGCTCTTGCACAGGGCTTCGGTTTTGGCCGAGTCCAGGCCCAGTTCCGGCGGCAGTTCGGAGCGCAGGATGATCCCGTTGACCCGTTCCATCACATAGAACTCGGCACCGATCACCGATTCGTCCGTGCAATGCACGTAGGCTTTGGGGCAGTACGCAAAGCCGTCCTTGAGTTGGTTGAGGATGCGAAATTCGCGGCCCATGTCATGGGCGGACTTGGCTTTGTGACCGAACGGCGGCCGACGCAGGACAAACTCCTGCTCGGGATATTCCAGCAAGTAGGTGAGGTTCGATGCGCCGCCGGGAAACTGGCTGATCCGTGGCAAACCGCTCAGGCCCGGAATATGGGCCTTGAGGTACGGATCGATCAGGCTGGCATCGAGCTCTTCGCCGGTGCGGATACGGGTGGACTGGTCAGTAAGCGCCATACTTATCCCTTCTGCTTATTCTGGAGGCCTGAGACTATTGGCTAATCTAATGCGCACACCCAACACCCACAACCACGAGCAGCCCTTATAGGTGAGCGTGTTGCCTGCCAATCATTGCTTTTGATACACCTGTTTGAAAGCGCTTCAGAACATGGCCTTGCTTATCGCCGGGGGCAGGGCGACCGGCGTCAGCACCGGCTGATTGGAGAAAAACGCCACCAGGTTGCGGCCCACCAGCTCCACCGTGCCTTGCGTGGCTTCCGGCGACAGACCGGCGACATGCGGGGTCAGGATGACGTTGGTCAGGCCCTTGAGAGCGTCCGGCACGTGGGGTTCGGCATCGAAGACATCCAGCGCGGCTCCGGCAATTCGCAGCTGCTCCAGCGCATTGATCAGGTCTGCAGTGACGATCACGCTGGCTCGGGCGATATTGACGATGAAACCTTTGGGGCCCAACGCGTCGAGCACCTGTCGGTTGATCAGGTGTTTAGTGGCAAGGCCGCCGGGTGTAGCGATCATCAGGAAATCCGAGACGCGTGCCAGCTCGGTGGGGGTCGAACAGAAGGTGTAAGGCACGTCGCTGCGATGCTGGCGGTTGTGGTAACTCACTGTCATGTCAAAACCGTGGGCGGCACGTTTGGCGATGGCCATGCCGACGGCCCCGAGGCCGAGGATGCCCAGGCGTTTGCCAGCCAGGGAGGGACGCATGATTTTTGGCCATTCGCCGCGGCGCACGGCGGCGTCGCAGCGCGGAATGTCTCGCACCAGTGACAGCAGCATCGCCATGGCGTGGTCGGCGACCGAAGAGGCGTTGACCCCGGCACCGTTGGTGACGGTAATGCCCCGGTCGGCGGCGGCTTGCAAGTCGACGTGTTCATAACCGGCGCCGATCACGCAAATGATCTTGAGATTGGCCAAGGCGGCGATTTCATCGGCATACAGCCCCAGCGGACCGCGCGTCAGGACCGCATCGATTTGCCCGGCGTGCCGTGTAATGGCAGCGGCGCGCTCGGCAGGGGTGGGAGCCAGTATCAGGTGAAAGCCCTGATGCTCGAGAATCGACAGGTAATCATTGATGGTTTCAACCAGTACCAGAACGGTTACAGGCATGCTGGGCTCCTGTGGGCGGCGGAATGTCGAGGCTCGAATAGCGCTGGAGATTGCTGGCACCAACGCCGTTTGGCAATGTGCATCTACAGCATAGTTTCAAGCCCTTGAGTGTAGGTCTGGTGCAAGCCACTTTCCGCTGTTTCATGACACATGTTGCCGGCAAACGCGATGACCGGGCAGCTTTCTCCCGGATTATCACGATTGGCCGCTGACAAATACGGCGCGATGATGCTCGCGCTGGCCGTGACGCGGCCTCGACGAAGGTTTCGCCATCTCTATTAATTAAGGTCTCGAAAAATCTCATCCGTAGCACCACTCCTCAGCTAAGTCTTTGCTTCTGCTCACTAATCCCGGACAATCGCGCCCCTGTTTCGGTCAGGACGCTGCCTGTCGGGTTTTTCCGACTCGTTCTGACCGGGTAGCAAATGACCGGAATGCGGAGATCTCACCGGATGAATGATCAGGCCAATAGCGTCGACGAACGCTATATAGCGGCGACACCATCGACTCTTTCGAACTGGAATCGCCATGACACCACGTGGATGCTCGGCCTGTTTGGCACGGCCATCGGCGCCGGCACCCTGTTTTTGCCGATCAACGCGGGGCTGGGCGGGTTCTGGCCATTGATGGTCCTGGCGGTGTTGGCGTTCCCCATGACGTTTTACGCGCACCGTGGCCTGACCCGCTTCGTGTTGTCCGGACGCGAAGGCGCAGACATCACCGAAGTGGTTGAAGAACACTTCGGTATCAAGGCCGGTGCGCTGATCACCTTGCTGTACTTCTTCGCGATTTTCCCGATCCTGTTGATCTATAGCGTGGCGCTGACCAACACCGTGGGCAGTTTCCTCGAACACCAACTGCACATCATGCCGCCGCCGCGGGTCGTGCTGTCGTTCGTGCTGATCGTTGGCCTGCTGGCCGTGGTGCGTTGCGGCGAGCAAGCGATCGTCAAGGCCATGAGCCTGATGGTTTATCCGTTTATCGTTGCGCTGCTGTTTTTGGCGGTGTTCCTGATTCCTCACTGGAACGGCGGCATCCTCGCGACCGCATCGACCCTGCCTGAGCCGTCGGCGTTGCTGCACACCTTGTGGCTGGCGATTCCGGTGATGGTGTTCTCGTTCAACCACTCACCGATCATCTCGGCGTTCGCCGTGGATCAGAAACGTCGTTACGGTGAGCACGCCGAGGAGCGCAGTTCGCAAATCCTGTCCCGCGCCCACGCCATGATGGTGGTTATGGTGCTGTTCTTCGTCTTCAGCTGCGTGTTGACCCTGTCGCCCGCGCAACTGGCGGAGGCCAAGGCGCAGAACTTGTCGATCCTGTCGTACCTGGCTAACCACTTCAGCAACCCGACCATCGCCTTCGCGGCGCCGTTGATTGCGTTCGTGGCCATTTCCAAGTCGTTCCTGGGCCACTACATTGGCGCCAGTGAAGGCCTTAAGGGCTTGATTGTAAAAAGCGGCAAGCGCCCGGCGCCGAAGACGCTGAACCGTATGACTGCCGGGTTCATGCTGGTGGTTTGCTGGATCGTTGCGACGCTGAACCCGAGCATTCTCGGGATGATCGAAACCCTTGGCGGGCCGGTTATTGCGGCGATCCTGTTCCTGATGCCGATGTACGCGATCCGCAAAGTGCCGGCCATGGCGCGTTATCGCGGTCAGGCGTCCAACGTCTTCGTGGCGGCGGTGGGCCTGGTGGCGATCTCGGCATTGATCTATTCGCTGTCTGCCTGACGCATTCCCCGTAGGAGCGAGGCTTGCCCGCGAAGAACGATAACGCGGGCTTGCAGTATGTCCGCGTGATGGCCTTCGCGGGCAAGCCTCGCTCCTACGAGGGGTGGGGTTTTATTGCGTTGTAAACACTCGGCACTTGATCCAGGGCCGGCATTGTGTGTGATTAACGACTAATCTGGAGCCTGCATAAGCGCGTCGTAGAGCGTTTTTTGATCTTTCTCTGGAGACGCTTCATGGCAGGTGCTCACGACGCATTGACGCAATCCCGTGATCCGTCCAACCGATGGCTGGACGTCCTGGCCGGGTTATCGATTGCCGGCTTGTTGTTGCCCGAGGCCGTCGCCTATTCAAGCATTGCCGCGTTGCCGCCACAGACCGGGGTCATTGCGTTGTTTGCCGGTCTGCTTTGCTACGGCCTGTTCGGCACCAGCCGCTTTGCCATCGTTTCCGCGACCTCATCGTCGGCAGCGGTCCTGGCCGCCGTCACCGCCACGATGGCCAATGGTGACTCGGGTTTGCGCATGACCCTGGCGGTCGGCCTGGTGTTGGTGACCGGTGGTTTCTTCCTCCTGGCCGGGTTGTTCAAACTCGGTAGCACCACTTCATTTATTGCCAAACCGGTATTACGCGGCTTTGCGTTGGGCCTGGCCATCACTATCATCCTCAAACAGGTCGCGAGTGCCGTCGATGTGCACTTGGACAGCGGCAATCTGATTCGTTTCATGCCGCAATTGCTGGAGCAATTGCCCCAGTGGAATCGGGTCGGCGCGCTCGTGGCGGCCGTGTCATTGCTGGTGTTGTGGCTGTGCGCACGCGTGCGGCGTTTACCGGGTGGGTTGCTGGTGGTGGCGCTCGGTATTGCGGCCGGCCAATGGCTGGATTTGTCGGCCTACGGCGTGAAGCTGATCGGCGTGATCGATTTAAGCCTGGACGTGCCACATCTTCCGGTGTTGCCGTTTGCTAATTGGCTGCGGCTTGGGGAGTTGGCATTTGCCATGGTGATGATTCTGTATGCCGAATCCTACGGATCGATCAGCTCCTTTGCGCTCAAACACGGCGATCGGGTGTCCTCGAACCGTGACCTGTTGGCCCTCGGTGCGGCCAATCTGCTGTCGGGCTTGTTCCATGGCATGCCAGCGGGCGCAGGCTACTCTGCGACCTCGGCCAATGAGGCCGCGGGTGCAGGTTCGCGGATGGCGGGTGCCGTAGCGGCGGGGGTGGTGTTGCTGATCGTCTTGACGGCGTTGCCTTACATTGCACTGACGCCTGAGCCGGTGCTGGCCGCTATCGTCATTCACGCCTTGGCCCGAGGCTTGAGTTTGCAGCCGTTGGGGCGCTATTTCATCTGGCGCCGCGACCGCCTGCTGGTGATCTGCGCGGTGGCAGCGGTGTTGGTGCTTGGCGTGCTGGACGGCTTGTTGGTCGCAGTGGCGATCAGCGTGCTGCTGATGCTCAAACAGATGTCATCGGCGGATATTCAAGTGCTCGGGCAAATGGCTGGGGGGCACGATTTTGTCGACTTGCACCTCCATCCTCAAGCCAAGGAAATACCGGGCATACTGATTGTCAGGCCGAACGAAGCGCTGTTTTTCGCCAATGTGGAGCGCATTCTGGGTGGCGCCTTGCACTTGGCCCGCCACGCCGAGCCGCCGATTCATACGATTATTTTGAGCCTGGAAGAATCTCCGGACCTGGACGGCACGAGCATCGAAGCGCTGGAAGCATTCTTTTTGCGGGTGCGTGCCGAAGACAAATTGCTGATTCTGGCGCGGCTAAAGGACCAGGCTAAAGTTGTACTGTCGCTGTTACCGGCGCGAGAGCTGGAGCAGGTGATTCTCAGCGATTTGAGTGTCGACGGTGCGGTGCAACAAGCACTTAAGTTGTCTGCATAACCTCGCGCTTAACCTGTGGGAGCGAGCTTGCTCGCGATAGCGGTATTTCATTCAACATCACTATTGACTGACACACTGCCATCGCGAGCAAGCTCGCTCCTACAGGGTTAGTGCAAATCGTACAGGCATAAAAAAACGCCGCTCATCTCACGATGGGCGGCGTTTTTTATAGCGTTGTAACGTTAGGCTTGAACGACCGGAATATTGGCGTTCGCAGCGGCTTCACGGAACTCGGCAATCTGGTCGAAGGACAGGTAGCGGTAGACATCGGCCGCCATGCTGTCGATCTTGCCAGCGTATTCCATGTACTCCTCGACGGTCGGCAGGCGACCCAGGATGGAAGCAACAGACGCCAGCTCGGCCGAAGCCAGGTAGACGTTCGCGCCGTCACCCAGACGGTTCGGGAAGTTACGGGTCGACGTCGACACTACAGTGGAGTTCGGCTCTACACGTGCCTGGTTACCCATGCACAGCGAGCAGCCTGGCATTTCCATGCGTGCGCCGGCCTTGCCGTAGATGCCGTAGTAGCCTTCTTCGGTCAACTGGTGAGCATCCATCTTGGTCGGTGGCGACAGCCACAGACGGGTTGGAAGCTGACCCTTGACCTGATCCAGCAACTTGCCGGCAGCACGGAAGTGACCGATGTTGGTCATGCACGAACCGATGAACACTTCGTCGATCTTTTCGCCAGCAACGCTGGAGAGCAGACGGGCGTCGTCCGGATCGTTTGGCGCGCAGAGCACAGGCTCTTTGATGTCGGCCAGGTCGATTTCGATGACTTCAGCGTATTCGGCGTCAGCATCGGCCACCATCAACTCAGGGTTGGCGATCCAGGCTTCCATCGCTTGGGCACGACGTTCCAGGGTACGCGCATCGCCGTAGCCTTCGCCGATCATCCAGCGCAGCAGGGTGATGTTGGAGCTCAGGTACTCGGTGATCGACTCTTTCGACAGCTTGATGGTGCAACCGGCAGCCGAACGTTCGGCCGAAGCGTCGGACAGCTCGAACGCTTGCTCGATGCTCAGGTTGTCCAGGCCCTCGATTTCCAGGATGCGGCCGGAGAAGGCGTTCTTCTTGCCTTTCTTCTCGACGGTCAACAGGCCAGCCTGAATCGCGAAGTAAGGAATGGCGTGAACCAGGTCACGCAGGGTGACGCCCGGTTGCATCTTGCCTTTGAAGCGCACCAGGATCGATTCCGGCATGTCCAGCGGCATAACGCCGGTGGCCGCGGCAAACGCAACCAGACCGGAACCGGCCGGGAACGAAATGCCCATCGGGAAACGGGTGTGGGAGTCACCACCGGTACCGACGGTGTCCGGCAGCAGCATGCGGTTCAGCCAGCTGTGGATGATGCCGTCGCCCGGACGCAGGGAAACGCCGCCGCGGGTCATGATGAAGTCTGGCAGGGTGTGGTGGGTGGTCACGTCGATCGGCTTAGGGTAAGCCGCGGTGTGGCAGAAGGACTGCATCACCAGATCGGTCGAGAAGCCCAGGCACGCCAGGTCTTTCAGTTCGTCACGGGTCATAGGACCGGTGGTGTCCTGGGAGCCGACGGTGGTCATCTTCGGTTCGCAGTAAGTACCTGGACGAACGCCTTTGCCTTCTGGCAGGCCGCAGGCCTTGCCGACCATTTTCTGCGCCAGGGTGTAGCCTTTGCCGGTGTCGACAGGGGCTTCAGGCAGCTTGAACAGGTCGGTAGGACCCAGACCCAGCTCGGCGCGGGCCTTGTCGGTCAGGCCGCGACCGATGATCAACGGGATACGGCCGCCAGCACGGACTTCGTCCAAAAGAACCGGAGTCTTCATTTGGAAGGTGGTCAGGACTTCGTCGGTGCCGTGTTTGCAGACTTTGCCAGCATGCGGGTACAGGTCGATCACGTCGCCCATGTTCATGTTGGTAACGTCGAATTCGATCGGCAGGGCGCCGGCATCTTCCATGGTGTTGTAGAAGATTGGAGCGATCTTGCTGCCGAAGCAGAAACCGCCAGCACGCTTGTTCGGCACGTAAGGAACGTCGTCGCCGAAGAACCACAGTACCGAGTTGGTCGCCGATTTACGCGAAGAACCGGTGCCGACCACGTCGCCAACGTAGGCGATCGGGAAGCCGGCGTTGCGCATTTCTTCGATCTGCTTCATCGGGCCGGTGACGCCCTGGGCGTCAGGCACGATGCCTTCACGGGCCATTTTCAGCATGGCCAGGGCGTGCAGAGGGATGTCCGGACGGGACCAGGCATCCGGGGCAGGGGACAGGTCGTCGGTGTTGGTTTCGCCGGTGACCTTGAACACGCGCAGGCTGATCTTGTCGGCCAGCACAGGGCGGTTCTTGAACCACTCGCCGTCAGCCCAGGATTGCAGCACGCCTTTAGCGTGAACGTTACCGTTCTTGGCTTTTTCAGCGACGTCGTGGAAAGCATCGAACATCAGCAGGGTGTGCTTGAGTTCTTTGGCGGCGACTGGCGCCAGTTCGGCGTCGTCCAGCAGGTTGACCAGGGTGACGATGTTGTAGCCGCCCTGCATGGTGCCGAGCAGTTCAACAGCGCGCTTTTTGTCGATCAGAGGGGATTTTGCTTCGCCTTTAGCGAGGGCAGACAGGAAGCCGGCCTTTACATAGGCTGCTTCGTCCACGCCTGGCGGAACGCGATTGGTGATCAGGTCAACGAGGAAAGCTTCTTCGCCAGCCGGGGGATTCTTCAGCAGCTCGACCAGGCCTGCAGTTTGTTCGGCGTTAAGCGGCTGGGGAACGATACCCAGTGCTGCGCGCTCTTCGATATGTTTGCGGTAGGCTTCAAGCACAGTTATTACCCTCATCAGTGGTCCCAAATGGGTGTCCGGGACGCTCATCCCGAAATTGCCGTACTCATGCGCTGCGTGGCGTTGTGGGCCACTTAGCCAGAATTACCGACAATTCCTTACAGAAGCTGCTTTCAAAGTTTTACGCCTGCAGAACGGGAGCTGATGAGGGTTGGCGTTGGGCTTTTCCCCGCTGGAAAAACCCGTCGCCAACACCGCTCTGAAGGAACGACTGTGCTCGTGACGCTTTGAAAACAGCTTCTAACGGACATTGGCGCCTTAAAAGGCTGGCTGATTCTACGGCAAAAAAAAATTAAAGGTAAGTTCGGCCCTGAATTTTGAGGGGTGATGAATGTTAGACAAAGGGCTAACATGCCAACCTGTTCTGCTTTCCCGTGTTTTCCTTACCTATGCCCAATCAGACCATCAAGACCCCTTGCGTCGGCCTCTGCTCCACTGTTTACGGTGATCTGGTGTGCCGTGGCTGCAAGCGTTTCCATCACGAAGTGATCAACTGGAATGGTTACAACGAGGAAGAAAAGCGCGCGGTGTGGCTGCGTCTGGAGCAGCTGTTATCGCAGGTGATGGCCAGCAAGCTGGAGGTTTTTGATCCTCAGCGCCTGCGTCTGCAGTTGGAGCAGCGCAAGATTCGCTTTGTGCCGCATCAGTCGGAATATTGCTGGGCTTATCAGCTGATCGCCCGGGGGGCGCGGGTGATTAACAATCTGGAAGCCTACGGGATGGTGCTGATGCCGGAGTTCCGTGACTGGAATTTGCCGGAACTGCGCGACGCCATTGATCGGGAATTCTTTCTGCTCTCCGAGGCGCATTACCAGCGGTACATCGCCCCCGGGTTCCTCAAGGACGCCTTCGGCGGCTAAGCGCTTCGCGAGCAGGCTCGCTCCCACAGGGGAATGTATTTCCAATGTGGGAGCCTGCTCGCGAAGGCGATATATACAGGCACCAAAAATCAATGTCGGGTCACAACTTCCTCTAGATGGTCCGAGATCTCTTCCGGTTTCAGCACCAGCACATCGCTCTCCACCGAATCCAGCACCACCTCCGCCGTATTACCGATCAAAGCTCCCGATAACCCGCTGCGCGCCACGGTGCCGATCACGACCACCGCCGCCTGCAGTTTGTGCACCATGAACGGAATCAACACATCCGCCGGCCCCTCCTCGATATGCAGGTGGTCGTCGTCGATGTCGAATTCGGCCTGGAACGCCTTGCACTGTTCGCGATAGCTCGCCTCGATGGTTTCGCTCAGCTGCAACGCCGGGTCGGGCGACGACAGCATGGGCGACGGGTGGGCACTGATCACATGCAGTTTGGCCTTGGCCAGGCTGGCGATGTCATAACCGATATCGATGATGGTGTGGTGCAGGTGGCGGTGTTCACCATCCGTGTTGCCCACATCGATTGCCGCCAAAATCACTTTGTCCTTCCACGAACCGGCGGTTTTTACCAGCAGCACCGGACTTGGACAGGTGCGCAGCAGTTTCCAGTCGTCGGGAGTCAGCAACGCTCTTTTTAGCGGGTTGTCCTGGTAATGCTGTTTGACCACCAGCCCGCAACCTTCCGCCTGCTGAACATCGACAATGGTTTCATGCAGGCTTTCATTCCAGGCCTGCTCGGTGGTGACGCTGTAACCGTCCGCCAGCAGGGCGGCCTTAAGTACGCCCAGCATGGCGCTGTGGTCATGTTTGCGGTCGCAGACCAGCAGGTGCAAATGGGCCTGGGTCACGCCGGCAATCAATTTCGCGCGCTTGAGCGCCAGGCTTTCCGAGTGTTCGGGCTCGATGACCACCAGAATGCTGCGAATGGCTTGCATGATCGGGATCTCCAGGAAGTAAAAAATACTGCGTGGAACAACTATAGTTGCTGGTCGGGCATTCGGGACTTGATGCATATCAACGGTTGGCGACTGGTGGTCTGCGGGCAGGCCGGTATAATCGGCGCCCTTCGTTTTGAACCTTTTATCCGTGAGCCCCATGATCCTTCCCGAAATTCACGAGTTCCTCGGCTGCCGTACTCCCGACGGCTGGGTCCAGGCCGCGCTGGCTGATCAGGAAACCCTGCTGATCGACCACAAGAACTGCGAATTCAAGGCCGCCAGCACGGCGTTGAGCCTGATTGCCAAGTATCACTCCCATGTCGATCTGATCAACCTGATGTCGCGTCTGGCCCGGGAAGAGCTGGTGCATCACGAACAGGTCATGCGCCTGATGAAAAAACGCAAGATCGAGCTGCGTCAGCTGTCCGCCGGGCGTTACGCCTCGGGCCTGCGCAAAGTGGTACGCAGCCACGAGCCGGTGAAGCTGGTGGACACGTTGGTGGTCGGCGCCTTTATCGAAGCTCGCAGCTGCGAGCGTTTCGAAGCGCTGGTGCCGCATCTCGACGAGGAGCTGGGCGCGTTCTACTTCGGCCTGTTGAAAAGCGAAGCGCGACATTTTCAGGGTTACTTGAAACTGGCCTATCAATACGGTGACGCCAAGGACATCGCTCAGGTGATCGACAGAGTCCGCGCCGCCGAGCAGGCACTGATCGAGTCGCCGGACGTGGAATTCCGTTTCCACAGCGGTGTGCCTGCCGCGGCCTGACACGTGGTCCATTTTGTAGGAGCGAGCTTGCTCCGGGCGGCGTTCCGACGATGGATTCAAGAACGCCGCGGTTAGCCAGTAAACACGCGTTATCGTTAAAGACCATCGTCGGAACGCCGCCCGGAGCAAGCTCGCTCCTACAAGTACCCCTTAGCGACTCAAACCCAGGCGTTCGTGCCAGTCGGCGATTGATTCTTCGGGATAAACCTCGAACTGTAGATCGCCGGGATGTACCTCGACTTCGACCCACGGCGCTTTGGAACCCAGCATCAAATGCGTGTGCTCCGGCGGCACTGGCAATGGAGTGTCGATGGCCGACGCAAACGGGTGAATCAGCTCTGGCCATTCAGGGCTGAACAACCACAAACCTGACCCGCACAGTGAACAAAAATGCCGCTGCGCCGTGCTGCTGTGGGCGCGCTTGTCACCTTCGTCCTTGAGTCGCGCATGGTAAATCGCGATGTACTTGCGGCCGCGAACCTTCAGGCTAGCGGCGTCGCCACCCAGGTTGATCGCATAACCGCCACCGCCCTGGGTCTTGCGGCAAATCGAGCAGTAGCAACGTTGGTAAGGGTAGGGGGTTGCGCTGTTCAAACTGAACGACACGGCGCCGCAATGGCAGGAACCTTCGAGTTGCATGGGAACCTCCGGCAGTTGAATTGATTTAAAACAGCCTGGCGGGCCCCTTCGCGAGCAGGCTCGCTCCCACAGGGGTCTTCAATGAATACAAGTTTTGTATATGACATCGATCCCCTGTGGGAGCGAGCCGGCTCGCGAAGAACGATAACGCGGACTACCGGTTAGGCACCCGCCACAAATACCAGGAAGCCACCGTCCGAAACGGACTCCACCCCAACCCGATCTCGATCATCTGCTTACGCATTGGCTGCACCTCCAATCCCTTCAGCCGGCGATACCCTTCGCGCACGCCAAAGTCATCTGCCGGTAAAATATCCGGCCGCTCCAGGCTGTAGATCAGCAACATCTCAACCGTCCAGCGCCCAACTCCGCGCAGTGTGATCAGGCGCTCGATCAGCGCCTCATCCTCCATCGCCAGTGCTGTGGCGTAATCGGGTACCACACCAATCAGCGTCGCTTGAGCAATGCCCTGAATGGTCGCGATCTTGCTGGCGGAAAAACCGCAACTGCGCAATTGATCGAACTCAGTCGCGACAATCTGTTCAGGCCTCGGAAACGCGCCCGTCCCAAACAACGCCAGCAGCCGACCGACAATCGCATCCCCGGCCCTGGCGTGCAGTTGCTGGTAGGCAATCGCCCGCACCAGCGACTCATAAGGATCGCGCGCCGCATGGGGCTGGTGCAGGCAGGGGCCGATGGCAGCGATATGGCGACGCCAATCTTCGTCGATGGACGCCATGAACTCAGTGGCGGCCAGATAGGTATCGGGCATGGTGGTTAAACGTTCCTGGTCGCTGTCAACAAGGCGTTAACTTCCCCATATGTGAAGGCCTTGAGGTGGCGGGTGTCGAGCTTGCCTGTTTGCAGAAAACTCTGCGCCAGGGATGCCATGGCACCATAAAGAAACTCGGCGATACCCGAACCTGCGCTCAAACGGCGTACGCCGAGCGCTTTCAACTCTTCAGGCGATGGCAGGCCGGGGAGCCCGAGTACGTTCACCGGCAGCGAGGTGCCCTGGCACAGCGCAGCGATCTCGTACTCTGCCGTGACGCCAGCGGCGAACAATCCATCGGCACCGGCCGCCTGATACAACGCGGCGCGCTTGAGCGTCTCTGCCACGCGATCTTCGGCGGGCACCAGGCTTTTGAGGTACACATCGGTTCGGGCGTTGATGAACAGCTTTACCTGGCGGCGACTGGCAACTTCGCGAGCGATTTCAATCTTGCGCACCAGCAGCTCTGGCGCGGAGGTTCCGTCCTCGATGTTGATCCCGACGGCCCCGGCGGCCATTACCGCCTCAATGACTTTGGCAACCCGCTTCAGGTCATCGGAATAACCGGCCTCGATGTCCACGGTCAACGGCACCGAAATCACCCGAGCGATGGACTCGACCGTTGATACCAGGCGCTCAAGGGGCAGGGCGTTGCCATCCGGATAACCGTGAGCCCAAGCAACCGCCGCGCTGCTGGTGGCAACGGCTTTGCTGCCCAGTTGCTCGACGATTCGCGCGCCAGCGGCATCGGCGACGTTGGTGAGAATCAACAGGCCGTTTTGGTGTAACTGGTGAAATAGGGTGTCCATCGAATGTCCTTCCTTATGACTTTTTGAGAAACCTGCCAGTAATCAGAATGCAAATTGTCGGGTGATCTGCACCGCCACTTTTTCCAGCCGGAGCAAGAATGCCTTGCGCGCTTGTCCTCCACCATAGCCCGTCAGCGAGCCGTCTGCGCCGATCACCCGGTGACAGGGCACCACAATCGAGAGACGGTTATGCCCGTTGGCCAGGCCCACGGCGCGACTGGCGCCGGGTTTGCCCAACAGGGCCGCGATGGCGCCGTAGGTGCTGGTCTGGCCGTAGCGGATTTTCATCAGCTCGGCCCAGACTCCTCGAGCGAAATCGCTGCCAGGCAAGTGCAGTGGAACGTTGAAGTCAGTGAGTTCGCCAGTGAAGTACTGCGCCAGCTCCTTTTCGATTTGCTGCAAATGCGCGTTATGTCCTGGCGCGACCGCATAACCGTATCGATTCTGCAATTCTTCGACTTCCCTGGTCAGCGCAGGTCGATCAAGAAACTCCAGCAGCACCAGCCCGCGTCGCTCGGCCATGGCGATCATCGGCCCCAGTGGTGTAGTCAGGCGCGTGAACAGCAGCGGCTCGCTGTTAGCGGCCCGCCCCGGCGTGATGTGGAAGGATTTGTGAAACGCATCGCGAAAGCCGCTGAGGGATTCGTAGCCGGAGTCGAACGCGGCGGCATCGATAGAATCACCCTGCTTAATGCCGCCCAACGCCATGCCGAGGCGTCGGGTGCGCAGCCAGGCGTGGAAGGTCATGCCGAAATGCTGCTTGAACCAGCGGCGCAGTTTCAGCGGCTCGATACCCTCGGCCAGCAACTGGGCATCAGTCCAGCGCTGGTCGGGCTCGGCGTCTACCGACTTGAGCAGCCGCTGCACCCAGTCCGGGGCAATGGCCGCCGCGTCCAGCGGCTTGCAGCGCAGGCAGGCGCGGTAGCCGGCCGACATGCACTCATCGGCATTGGCGAAGAACTCGACATTCTCCGGTTTCGGTTTGCGCGCCGTGCAACTGGGGCGACAGAAGATGCCGGTGGTTTTGACCGCGGTAAAGAACACCCCCTCATAGGCGGTGTCTCGTTCGAGCATGGCGCGAACCATCTCGGCGTGGGGCGGAAGAAAAGCGTTTTGTAGGTTCATGAAGTCAGCATAAGACGCGTCGTCTAACGCCTCCACCGGAAAATCGACAGAGAATTCCAGTCATTCATCATCACGGCTGGCTAATGGTCATGTCGGTGATGGATGTCGGGAAAATGTGCATGACTGTGGCGCAGCGGCGTGTGTTCATGTTCGTGACTATGGGGTTCGGTTCCGTCCCACTGGAACGAGTGTTCATGTTGATGGTGCTCGTCGTGCACGTGGGGATGAGCATGCTTGAGCGCCTCATGTTGATGCTCATGGGCATGACTTTCCTTGAGATGAATCCATACCCCAAGGCCCATTAACAGCGACGCAGCCCAAAACGTCAGCGTGACGGGTTCATCCAGCAGCAGGATGGCAATCGCCGCGCCGAGGAAAGGTGCCGTGGAAAAATAGGCGCCGGTACGCGCAGTGCCCAGGCCTCGAAGCGCCAGAACGAATAACACCAGGCTGATGCCATACCCCAGGAAACCGACGATCAACGTAGGTCCAAGCACCGTTATATGTGGCAGTGTTGCGCCGAGCACCAGCGCCAGAGAACAGTTCACCACCCCGGCGACCAACCCCTTGATGCCGGCGATAAATAGCGCGTCCGAGGCCGATACCTTGCGTGTCAGGTTGTTATCGATCGCCCAGCAGGCGCAGGCGAGCGCTACCGCCAACGGTCCGATCCAGCCCTGTGGCTGAGCCGAGTTCTGGGGCCAGGCCAGCAGCAAGCCACCGGCGACGATTGCCAGCATTCCGGCGACGATGCGCCGGTCAGCGTTTTCCTTGAATACCACCCAGGCCAGCACGGCGGTCAATACTGATTCGAGGTTGAGCAGTAACGAGGCCGTGGCGCCGGAGGTCAGGGTCAAACCGAACATCAGCGCCACCGGCCCGAGCACGCCACCGAAAGCGATGGCACCGATCAGCCATGGCCACTCCGACGATTTCAGGCCGCTGCGCTGCCAGCCCCGGTCACGCAACAGTCTGACGAGCGTCAGGCCCACACCGCTGCCCATGTACAACAACCCGGCCAGCAGGATAGGTGAAAGGTTCAGGCCCAGTAACTTGGCCAATGGCGTACTCGCGCCAAAAAGAGCGGCAGCGCCAAGGGCGTAGACAATGTTCAGGTTCATTCAAGGCTCGTTGGGTATTGATTACGGATCACGCGCAGTTTGAACCTGTGTTGCATCCAGTCAACCGATAACCTCAGGCTCGCCGCGCCATCAGCAATACCGAAGCTGCCGCCGACAACAAACCTGCGCAGCAACGGTTGAAAATCCGCTTGCCCCGGGGTTCGGCAAACCAGCGCCGCATGTGCAGGCCCATGTAGGCGTAGGCAGCGATGGCGATCCATTCCAGTACCAGGAACAACGCGCCCAACACCGCGAATTGCGGCGATACGGCGTGGGTCGAGTCGACGAACTGGGGCAGGAACGCGGTGAAGATCAGGATGGCTTTCGGATTCCCGGCCGCCACCAGGAACTCCTGCCGCGTCAACGCCAGAATCCCCAGCGGTGCGTTTGCTGCCACGGTGCCCGCCCCAGGGGCCGCGCGCCACAATTGCCAGGCGAGGTAGAGCAGATACGCCGCCCCCAGAATCTTGATCCCGTAGAACAACAACTGCGACGTTTGCAGCACCACCGCCAGCCCCGCCGCGGCGAGGGCGATCATGCCGGCGAACGCGAGCAAACGACCGATCCCGGCGACACAGGCGGTGCGGTAGCCGTAGCGGGTCGAATTGCTGACCGACAACAAGTTGTTTGGCCCGGGCGCCATGTTCAAGGCAAAGCAGGCCGGAAGAAACAGGGTGAGGGTGGCGAGGTCCATGACGGGGCTCCAAAAGCGGGAGCGGTATTTTTATCACAGGCGTGGGGTGGCTTGCCCCATACAGTGGAAGACGCCGGTCGCGGTACAGCTTAGGGGTGTTTTGTTCAATACAGCCATCAGTCCGCTATTTACCTTGAGGCTTCGTTCAACTGAAGTGAAGAAGGTCTGTGATGAGTCTGATTATCTCCATGGCGGCGTTCGCATTGGTGGCGTCGATTACGCCGGGACCGGTGAATATCGTGGCGTTGAGTTCTGGCGCGCAGTTTGGTTTTCGCGCCAGTCAACGGCATGTCGCCGGGGCAACGCTGGGTTTCGTCGCGTTATTGGTGTTGATGGGATTAGGCCTGCATGAAGTGTTGCAGCGATGGCCAGCACTGACGCAGGTCGTGCAATGGGCGGGTGTGGCATTCCTGTTGTACATGGCCTTCAAGTTGGCGGCCGACAATGGGCTTATGGATGTGAAGGCATCAGGCCGGGCGCCGTCGATGGTGTACGGCGCCGTCATGCAATGGCTCAACCCGAAAGCCTGGCTGGCCTGTGTGGCCGGCATGGGCGCGTTTGTCGCCGATGGCGAAGCGCGGCTGGTCTGGCAGTTTGCAGCGGTGTATCTGGTGATTTGCTACCTGTCCGTCGGTTGCTGGGCGTATGCGGGGACGTTTTTACGCGGCTACCTGAGTAACCCGGCGGGCATGCGTCTGTTCAATCGGAGCATGGCGTTGCTGCTGGCCGCGAGCGCGATGTACCTGTTGTTTTAGCCGCGATACTGCCCCGGTGTCGCCGCCAGGTGTTGCTTGAACGCACGCTGGAAATGCGCCTGATCGGCAAACCCGGCTTCGAGCGCCACATCGGCGATCAACTTGCCGCTACGTAATTGATCCTGGGCGAACTGGATGCGCCGGTTGACCAGAAACGCGTGGGGCGTCATGCCGTAACGTTGCTTGAACGCGCGTATCAGGTAGGACGGCGACAGCTGAGCGGCTTCGCAAATGTCTTCGAGCTTGAGCAGGTGCGTGCAGTGGTCGCGGATGTATTCGGCGGCGCGCTCCAGTTTGAAATTGGGCTCGCGCAGCGGTTGATCGCCGGGGTTGAGTCGTTGCTGCACCTCGGTGAAAAACTCCACCGTAGCGCTGTGTTTGCCCAGCACGTCTTGCTGTGGATCGACCAACACCTCGTACAAACCTTTCAGGCCGTGAAACAGGCTGGCGTCGCGATTGTGGCTGATGGCGAACCGGCGAAAGGCCAGGTCGTGGCTGAACCCCAACTGGTGCTGCAAATCGGTGAGCCACGCCGTATCGACGTACAACATCAGGTAGGACCAGGGCTGATCGTCAATCGGATTGCAGGCGTGAACATCGCCCGGATTCATCAGCACCACGGTGCCAGCGCTGACCTGAAACTGCGATTGCTCATGAATATAAGTGCTGCACCCGGCGGTGATTGCACCGATGGAAAAGTGCGCGTGAGAATGCCGGGTGTAGCAGACCTCGCGTCCATCGGCGATGGAACGGGCTTCGATGAAGGGCAGGGCGTCGTCGCGCCAGAAGCGCGGGGCTTTGTCAGCATCCTTGGCAACAGTGTGCTTCATCGTCAGTATCCTCGGCCGGCGAGCACAGGAGTGTATTAGCTCTCACCGTTAAAGGCTCGTTGCAACGTGGCAATATCGAGTTTTTTCATTTGCATCATCGCTTGCATGGCGCGCTGGGACTTTGCTGTGTCCGGGTCTTTGAGCATGTCCATCATTGCGATCGGCACGATCTGCCACGACAGGCCGAATTTGTCCTTGAGCCAACCGCATTGCTCGTTCTGCGGATGAGCGGACAGTGCTCCCCAGAAATGGTCGACTTCATCCTGGGTCTGGCAATTGACCTGAAATGAGATCGCTTCGGTGAACTTGAATACAGGGCCGCCATTGAGGCCGGTGAATGGTTGCCCATCCAGTTCGAAACTGACCGTCATGACCGAGCCGGCAGGCCGGCCATGAACCTCCTGGCCAGCCTTGCCGTAATGGGTAATGGCGGTGATTTTCGAATGATCGAAGATCGAGCAATAAAACGTTGCCGCCGCTTCAGCCTGATCGTCGAACCAGAGGCAGGGAGTCAGTTTTTGAACGCGTTGCATGGTGGTGCTCCTCTACGGGTTACGCATGCCGGACTTTCAGCGTAGTCAGGCTCTGGTCGTCTGGCCGTACCGTAGATCGACAAATGCAGCGGGTTAATCGTGTTTGATGAAGTCGATATGACTACTGATAGAGTCATAACGACCATTTCTGGTGGTGGTCGTTTTGACATCGAATGATGTCAGGGCCTTGATTTTCAAGGGCTCAATAACTGGCACGACACTTGATAGGTCACACGTACAACTGATCTGCTTCAGGAGTACGGATAATGTTCGATTTCTTCAGCGATCCTCAGAACGTTCAGCGCCTGTCGAGCCGAGTGCTGAGCGTTGGCCTGGCGATGCTGTTGGCTGGCATCTACGGTGCTTACCTCTATGCGGGTCACTTGCCCATCGCCGCGCTGGTGTCGATGCACGCCATGACCATCATCGGGCCAACCCTGCTCAAAATCGGCTACGTCATGCGTCTGCTGTCCCAGCATCGGTTGAGTCAACATCTGGTCGGGGTAATGGCCTGATGCGCAACTTCGCTGCCGCGCCAGTCTTCAGTCTCGGTTTTCGGCCCTTCTTTCTCGCCGGCGCCGGTTTTGCCACCGTTGCGGTGGCGATCTGGGCGCTTTGGTTGTACGGCCGTTTACCCGGCGCACAACCCATCGGCGGGATGCTGTCCTGGCATCGACATGAGATGCCATTCGGGTTCGCCACGGCCATCATCGCCGGGTTCCTGCTGACGGCAGTGCCTAACTGGACGGGGCGTCCGGGGCTCCAGGGCTGGCCGCTGATCGGGCTGCTGCTGGTGTGGCTGGTGGCCAGACTGGCATGGCTGATGCCGATGCCGACGGCGTTATTGCTGCTGTTGCAGATGCCTTTTCTGCCATTGCTGGCCTGGATGCTGGGGCGGGATCTGGTGGCCGCCGGTAAACGTGACAATTACCCGATCCTGCTGATGGTCGCGCTGCTGGCCGGCTGTCAGGCGATGACCTTGTGGGGGCTTTCGACGGATGACACCGGCCTGCAACGGCGGGGTGTACTGGCGGCATTGTGGTTGGTGGGGGCGCTGATGAGTGTCATTGGCGGGCGGGTGATTCCCTTCTTCATTCAACGTGGCTTGAACCGTCCCGCCGTACCCGCGGCGAATCCATGGCCAACCAAGGCCCTATTGATCAGTGGATTACTGGCAGCGGTGTCGTTTGCCGCCGGTTTGAACGACGTCCCCCAGCGTTGGCTGGCGGTGCTGTTTCTGTTGATGAGCGCGTTGCATCTACTGCGTCTGTGGCGCTGGCATGACCGGGGCATCTGGCGCGTGCCGCTGCTTTGGTCGTTGTATCTGGCTTACGTCTGGTTGGTGCTGGCGACATTGGCCATGGCGCTGTGGCACGCAGGTGTCATGCCGCAACAAAGCCTTGCGACCCATTCGCTGGCGGTGGGCGGCATTGGCGGGCTGATCCTGGCGATGATTGCGCGGGTCAGCCTGGGCCATACCGGGCGAGTGTTGCAGCCCTCGAAAGGCATCATTTTGGGTTTTGCGCTGGTGTCGATCGCGGGCGTGTGCCGGGTGTTGCTTGTGCCGTTTTCCGGGGTTGGATTGGGGGTGTCGGCGTTGCTTTGGTGTGGGGCTTTCGGGCTGTTTTTGACGCGCTACACCTGGATCTTGCTCAAGCCTCGGCTCTAGTGCCGTGAACTGTCCTCGTCACATAAGCTGATTCTAAGGGTCAAGATCAAGATCAAAAGATCGCAGCCTTCGGCAGCTCCTACAGAGCGTACGCATTCCCCCTGTAGGAGCGAGCTTGCTCCGGGCGGCGTTCCGACGATGAATTCGAAGGCAACGCATCTTTCCAGACAGCACGCGTTATCGTTCACGTCCATCGCGAGCAAGCTCGCTTCTACAGTTTTGCGGTGGCTTTTATGTGACCGGTGGTCGATGAACCGGTCTCGCCCGGCAATTTGCGCTTAGCTGAAAGGATAAGCCGACCTTGTAGGAGCGAAGCTTGCTCGCGAAGGCGCCGGTCCTGACACACCGCGTTAACGTTCTTCGCGAGCAAGCTTCGCTCCTGCCAAAACAAAAACGGCGTCACCGTCAGTCTGAGGAACTTGCAATGCTGACCCTTAACATCAACGGCAAGGATCAGGAGCTGGATGTCCCCGCAGACATGCCGCTGCTCTGGGTCCTGCGCGATGTCGCGCACCTCACTGGCACTAAGTTCGGTTGTGGCATGGCCCAGTGCGGCGCCTGCACCGTGCACGTCGACGGCGCGCCGTTGCGTTCCTGCATCACGCCGGCCACGACCGTGGCCCATGGGCAGAAAATCCTCACCATCGAAGGCCTGTCCACCGACGGTTCGCATCCGGTGCAGCAAGCGTGGGCCGAACTCGATGTGGTCCAGTGCGGTTACTGCCAGTCAGGACAAATCATGTCGGCCGCGGCGCTGCTCGCGAAAATCCCCAAACCCACAGACAGCGACATCGATCAGGCGCTCTCCGGCAACATCTGCCGCTGCGGCACCTATCCAAGAATTCGCGCCGCAGTCAAACGGGCCGCCGAGATCGGTTGATGCCACGTTGGTTGATGGAGACTGAGCAATGAACAGCATCAATCGCCTGTCGCGTCGGGGATTTCTAAAGGGCAGTGCGCTGCTGGGCAGTGGTCTGGTGGTGGCGTTCGTCATTCCCGGCGCCCATCGCTTTGCCCAAGGCGCCGAGAATCAAGGCAACGTGTTCGCGCCCAATGCCTTTTTGCGAATCGGCAATGACAACAGCGTCACCGTGCTGCTTGGCCATTCGGAGATGGGGCAGGGGATCTGGACCGGTCTGACCATGCTGATCGCCGAAGAACTGGACGCCGACTGGTCGAAAATCCGCGTCGAACACGCGCCTGCTTCGGCCGCTGACTATGGACTGCCCGCATTTGGCGGGATGCAGATCACCGGTGGCTCGACATCGACCTGGATGGAGTTTGACCGCTACCGCCAGGCCGGCGCGGCGGCGCGTTTGATGCTGGTCGATGCGGCCGCCAAGCGCTTCAGCGTCGCCCCCTCCGAGATTCGTACCGAGTCAGGCGTGGTCATTGCTGGTGACCATCGCGCCTCTTACGGTGAGCTGGCCGATGACGCGGGCAAGCTGCCGGTGCCGGATCCGGCCTCGATCAAGCTCAAGGAGTCCAGGGACTGGAAACTCATCGGTAAACCGACCAAGCGCCTGGACACACCGGAGAAAATCACCGGCCGCGCCAAGTTCGGCATCGACGTGCAGTTCGACGGGCTGATGACTGCCATGGTCGCGCGCTCGCCGGTGTTCGGTGGCAGCGTCAAATCCTTTGAAGGCGCCGAAGCGCTGTCGATTCCGGGTGTCCACAAAGTTGTGCAGGTGCCCACCGGGGTGGCGGTGATTGCCGATCATTACTGGGCCGCGAAGCTGGGGCGCGATGCGCTGAAAATCGAGTGGGATCTGGGGCCGAACACCGGGCTCGACAGTCAGAAACTACTGGAAAGTTTCCGCGCACTCGCCGCCACGCCGGGCATTTCGGCCAGTAATGCGGGCGATGTCGCTGCAGCAATGGGCAAGGCGCTCAAGACGATCGACGTCGAGTACAGCGTGCCGTATCTGGCCCACGCGCCGATGGAACCGCTCAATTGCACGGTGAACATCAGCAAGGACACCTGTGAAATCTGGACGGGCACCCAGTTTCAGACGCTGGATCAAATGATCGCGGGGAAAATTACCGGGCTCAAGCCTGAGCAGGTCAAGATTCATACCGAATTTCTCGGTGGCGGTTTCGGCCGCAGGGCCAATCCGACCTCGGATTTTGTCGCTGAAGCGGTGCAGGTGGCCAAGGCTGCGGGTGCGCCGGTAAAAACGGTCTGGTCGCGCGAGGACGACATACGCGGTGGCTATTACCGCTCGGCCTTCCTGCATCAGGCGCGCATCGGGCTGGGTGCCGACGGTATGCCCATTGCCTGGAAACACGTGATGGTCGGGCAATCGATCATGGACGGCACTGCATTTGCTGCAACCATGGTCAAGGACGGCGTCGACAAAACCTCGGTCGAAGGGGTCGCCGACAGCCCTTACCTCGAAGACCTGGCCAATCATCAGGTGGAATTGCACTCACCGAAAACCGGCATCAGCGTGTTGTGGCTGAGGTCGGTGGGGCATACTCATAGCGCCTTCGTCATGGAATCGCTGATTGATGAAATGGCCGAGGCGGCCGGCAAAGATGCGGTGGAATACCGACGAACCTTGCTCAAGGCGCATCCGCGACACTTGGGTGTGCTGAATCTGGCGGTGGAGAAAGCCAACTGGAACGCGCCATTACCGGACGGCCATGCGTTGGGTGTGGCGGTGCATGAGTCCTTTGGCAGCTACGTGGCCCACGTTGCCGAGGTGTCCCAGGACAACCTGGCGATCCGTGTGCACCGGGTAGTGTGCGCGGTGGATTGCGGGATTGCGGTCAACCCGATGAGCATCGCGGCACAAATGGAGTCGTGCATCACCTTCGGCCTCGGATTCACCTTGCACAGCAAGCTGACCTTCAAGGACGGTCAGGTGGTGCAATCCAATTACCACGACTATCAGGTCCTGCGGCTCAACGAAATGCCGGTGGTCGAAGTGCATATCGTGCCAAGTACCGAAAGGTCCGGCGGCATCGGCGAGGCCGGTGTCCCACCCACAGCGCCGGCAGTGGCCAACGCGGTGTTTGCCCTGACCGGGCAGCGCTTGCGGGAACTGCCCTTGCAACTGTCGGGGGTGTGAGATGAAACGCCATCTGATTCTGGGTGCGGTGGTGTTGGTCGGCCTGGCGGCCTATGCCTCTGAACTGTTCGCTGACGATAAGGAAGCCCTGAAGGCGTTCGACACCGTGCAGAAAGTCTTCCAGAGTCCACGCTGCCAGAACTGCCATATTCCTGGGGACTCGCCGTTGCAGTTCGACGCCGGCATTCCCCATGCGATGAACGTGGCGCGTGGCATGGATGGCAAGGGCGCCGCCGGTTTACCGTGCACCACCTGCCACGCCGAAAACAACCCGCCAGCCAGTTACGGCCCTCATGCCCCACCGGGAGCGCCGCACTGGGGCCTGCCGCCGGCGGCGCACAAAATGGCCTGGATCGGCCTGCCGGCCGACCGGTTGTGCGCCCTGATCAAGGACCACTCCAGCAACGGCGACCGCGATTTCGCGGCGCTGATCAAACATGTCAGCGACGACAAACTGGTGCTGTGGGGCTGGAACCCAGGCGGCAATCGCGCTCCGGTGCCGGTACCGCACGACATTTTCGTGACTCAATTCAAACTGTGGGCAGAGGCGGGAGGCCCGTGCCCGGTGGTGGGGAGCTGACCGGCGGTCCGTTACCAGTGAGTCAAACCGGGTGCGGACGACTCTAAAGTACATATCCGCCAATGGAGTATCCGATGCTGATCTCAGGCAAACCGGGCAAATCAGGTGTACGTGTAGGGACGCCACAACAGGAGCGCGAGCTGCTGCGCGATCTGGCCCGCAAAGCCGAGCAAGAGTTGATCGGGGTGCAGATGGCGAGCATGGATGAGCTGACGCTGCTGCCCAATCGGCACGGTTTCATTGCCCTGGCTCAATTGGGCCTGGACGCCTGCCAACAACTGGGCAGGCCGGCGACGCTGCTGTTCTTCAACCTCGACGAGTTCAAGCGCATCAATTACCTGTTCGGCCGCACCGAGGGCGACAACGCGCTAAAAACCTTTGCCGATGTGCTGCGCATCGGCTTTCGGGAAAGCGATGTGGTCGGGCGGCTGGACGGTGCCACCTTCGTGGCCTTGCTCATAGGGTCCGCCTCAGTGGAAGTCAGCGCAATCAAGGCGCGCCTTGAAGAAATGCTCGATGAGCGCAATGCCATGGCGCATCGCGGGTATGAGATTCGTTTCAGTATTGGGCAGATCGAATATGACCCGGTTCTTCATGGTTCGGTTGAAGAGCTTTTAGATGAGGCAGAGAGGGTATTGGGCCACTAGGGTGGTGTTGAGTCGGCGGGCCCTTTCGCGAGCAGGCTCGCTCCCACACTGATTTTCTGTGATTACATAAATTTGTATGCAACACAAACCCACTGTGGGCGAGCCTGCTCGCGAAGGCGGTCGTGCGGACAACACTATTTGGCAAACAACTGCCCAATATCCTTGAACGCCTTGAACTCCAGCGCATTGCCGCACGGGTCGAACAGAAACATCGTGGCTTGCTCGCCCACCAATCCCTGAAAGCGAATGCCCGGTTCAATCACGAATCGAGTGTTGAGGGCTTTCAGTCGCTCGGCCAAGGCCTCCCATTCGTTCATGCTCAACACCACCCCAAAATGCGGCACTGGCACGTCATGACCGTCCACGGCATTGGTGTGCGCCGCTTCCTGGGAGGCGTTTTTCGGCGCCAGGTGAATCACCAGTTGATGACCGAAAAAGTTGAAATCGACCCAATGGTCGCTGGAGCGGCCTTCTTCCAGGCCGAAGACTTCGCCATAGAAACTGCGCGCAGCCGTCAGGTCATACACCGGGATGGCCAAATGAAAAGGGGAGAGTTGCATCGGATTGCCTCGCAGTTGTCGGTCGATGGGCTGAGTTTAGCGCTGTGATTTTTGATTGAAAGACGATAGTTTTTGCGTCGAGCACAAATTATTTTGATCAATCGAGAGCGCCATGTTGCGGGAATTGAAAACCTTCATCGCCGTCACCCGTTATGGCACCTTCGCGGCGGCCGGAATGCATATCGGCCTGACTCAGTCGGCAGTCAGCGCGCAGATGCGTAATCTGGAGCGCGCGTTGGGTATTCGGCTGTTCGACCGCACTGGGCGTCAGGCGATTCTCAATGCGGCGGGGCAGCGGGCATTGCCGATGGCCAGGGACATGCTGGAAACCTTCAGTCGCATGGCCGTCTGCGATGACGTTGGCGAATACCGTGGCGAGTTGAAAATTGGCGCCGTGGCGACGGCGCAGACAGGATTGTTGCCTCAAGCGTTGGTTCGATTACGGCAACAGGCGCCGTTGCTGGAGGCAAAACTGGTGCCCGGTGTCTCACTGAATCTGTTGAGCCAGGTCGACACCGGGGAAGTGGATCTGGCGATTCTGATCAAGCCTCCGTTCGAGTTGCCCAAGGAGTTGTCGGCGCAGGTCATTCGCCGGGAACCGTTCGTGTTGATTGTGCCGGCGAACCTTGAAGGCGATGACCCCTTGCAGTTGCTGGCGCAGCATCCTCATGTGCGCTACGACCGTAATTCATTCGGTGGACGCCTGGTGACGCGGTTTTTGCGCGAACAGCAACTCGACGTGCAAGTAGCCCTGGAGCTGGATGAGCTGGAAGCCATCGTGAAAATGGTCGAATGCGGCCTGGGTATCTCGTTGCTTCCCGAAGCCGGGTTGTGGCTCGAGTACGGCGCGAAGGTCAGAATCATTCGCTTGGGCGAGCTGACGTTCTACCGTGAGATCGTTCTGTTGCAGCGCTACAGCCAGCGCACACAGCCGATCCAGCAGCTATTTGCCAACTGCCTGACACAAATTGCTGACTAATCGCCAAACTCCTGTGGGAGCGAGCTTGCTCCCACAATGAATTGCGCTCGCTCTGAATTTTTGGCCATAAAAAAAACCCGCCTAAAGAGGCTAATGCCGATCAGTTAAGCAAATTCAGCAGCAACACATACCCCGTAGCAGCCGGACGCAGGCTTCGCCAGCTGCTACAAATCGCGTTACGGCTTAATTGACAGGCATTAGCCTGAAGAGGCGGGTTTTTTTATTTGCCTGGCCGAAGATTACTCTTCGAGGCTGCCCATGGCCGTGGTGTTGAAACCACCGTCCACGTACATGATTTCACCGCTGATACCGGAAACTGCTTGCTGACCAAACGCCAACCCCTGTAGGAGCGAGCCTGCTCGCGAAGGACTTGAGAGCAACGCATTTATTCAGGAGGCGCGTATTATCGTTAACGTTCTTCGCGAGCAGGCTCGCTCCTACAAGGATTGGCCATAAAAAACCCGCCTGAAGAGGCGGGTTTTTTAGTTGGCTAGCCGAAGATTACTCTTCGAGGCTGCCCATGGCCGTGGTGTTGAAACCACCGTCCACGTACATGATTTCACCGCTGATGCCGGACGCCAGGTCCGAGCACAGGAACGCGCCGGCGTTGCCGACTTCGTCGATGGTGACGTTGCGACGCAGCGGCGTTTGCGCTTCGTTGGCGGCCAGCATCTTGCGGAAGTTCTTGATGCCGGAAGCCGCGAGGGTGCGGATCGGGCCAGCCGATACGCAGTTGACGCGGGTGCCGTCCGGGCCCAGGGAGCCGGCCAGGTAACGTACGCCAGCTTCCAGGGAAGCCTTGGCCATGCCCATGACGTTGTAGTTCGGCATGGTGCGCTCGGCACCCAGGTACGACAGGGTCAGCAGGCTGCCGTTGCGGCCTTTCATCATTTCGCGGCCAGCCTTGGCCAGGGCCACGAAGCTGTAGGCGCTGATGTCGTGAGCGATGCGGAAACCTTCACGGGTGGTGGCTTCAGTGAAGTCGCCGTCCAGTTGGTCGCCCGGCGCGAAGCCAACGGAGTGCACGATGCAATCCAGGCCGTCCCACTTCTTGCCCAATTCGACGAAGACCTTGGCGATTTCTTCATCGCTGGCCACGTCGCACGGGAAGCACAGGTCCGGGTTGGAACCCCAGCTTTGTGCGAACTCTTCGACACGACCTTTCAGTTTGTCGTTCTGATAAGTGAAGGCAAGCTCAGCGCCCTCGCGATGCATGGCGGCAGCGATGCCGGATGCGATGGACAGCTTGCTGGCGACACCGACGATCAGTACGCGCTTACCGGCGAGAAAACCCATGTGTTGCTCCTCTCTTTCAGGTTATTGCGCAGTGGCTGGTGCCAGAAAAGCGGCTTCCAGCAACTGCTGTGTATACGGATGTTGGGGGGCGGCAAAGATACTTTGCGCGTCTCCCTGTTCGACCACTTGGCCATGCTTGACCACCATCAGCTGGTGGCTCAGCGCTTTGACGACAGCCAGGTCATGGCTGATAAACAGATACGTCAGGTTGTACTTGGTTTGCAGTGAACGCAGTAGCTCCACCACTTGGCGTTGCACTGTCCGGTCGAGGGCCGAAGTCGGCTCGTCCAGCAGAATCAACGCTGGTTTTAACACCAGTGCCCGGGCAATGGCGATTCTCTGCCGTTGCCCGCCGGAAAATTCGTGGGGGTAGCGGTTCCGGGTTTCCGGATCCAGACCTACCTCCTTGAGTGCCGCAATAATCGCTTGTTCCTGTTCCACCTCGGTGCCCATCTTATGGATCCGCAGGCCTTCGCCAACGATCTGGCTGACGGACATCCGCGGGCTCAGGCTGCCAAACGGGTCCTGAAACACCACCTGCATCTCCCGGCGCAACGGTCGAACCTGTTGCTGCGTCAGGCAGTCTAGCTGCTTGCCTTCAAAATGGATCGCGCCTTTGCTGCCAATCAACCGCAAAATCGCCAAACCCAGTGTCGACTTGCCGGAACCGCTTTCTCCCACAATCCCCAGGGTCTGGCCCTGGGGCAGGCTGAAATTGATGCCGTCTACCGCTTTGACGTAGTCCACCGTGGTTTTGAGAAAGCCTTTTTTGATCGGGAACCAGACTTTCAGGTCCTCGACTTGCAGCAAGGGCGGGCCAATCACATTGGTCGCCGGCTTGCCGCTGGGCTCCGCTGCCAGCAGTTCCCGAGTGTACGGATGCTGCGGCGCGCGGAACAGCTCTTCGCACGATGCCTGTTCGACGATGCAACCTCGCTGCATGACACATACGCGATGCGCAATTCTTCGCACAAGGTTCAAATCGTGACTGATCAGTAGCAATGCCATGCCCAGGCGGGCCTGCAATTCCTTGAGCAATTCGAGGATTTTCAGCTGTACGGTGACGTCCAGAGCGGTGGTCGGCTCGTCGGCAATCAGCAATTCCGGTTCGTTGGCCAGGGCCATCGCGATCATCACCCGCTGGCGCTGACCACCGGACAACTCGTGGGGCAGGGCCTTGAGGCGCTTATGCGGTTCTGGAATACCGACCATTTCCAGCAATTCCAGCGTACGTTTGGTCGCTACTTTACCGACCAGACCTTTGTGAATGCCCAGTACCTCGTTGATCTGCTTTTCAATCGAGTGCAGCGGATTCAGCGAGGTCATCGGCTCCTGAAAGATCATCGCGATCCGGTTGCCGCGGATGTGGCGGATGGTTTTCTCTTTCAGACTCAGCAGGTTTTGCCCGGAATATTCGATGGTTCCGGACGGGTGCCGGGCGAGCGGGTAGGGCAACAAACGCAGGATCGAGTGGGCGGTGACCGATTTGCCGGAACCACTTTCGCCCACCAGCGCCAGGGTTTCGCCGCGCTTGATGTCAAAACTGACGCCCTCGACGACACGCTGGCAGCGCTCACCAACGACGAATTCGACGGCCAGGTCGCGCACTTCGATCAGATTGTCCTGATTCATTTCACTTCCTCGGGTCGAAGGCATCGCGAGCGGACTCGCCGATGAACACCAGCAGACTCAACATCAACGCCAGCACTACAAACGCGCTCATGCCGAGCCACGGCGCCTGCAAGTTGGATTTGCCCTGCGCGACCAGCTCGCCGAGGGACGGCGCGCCGGGCGGCAGGCCGAAGCCGAGGAAATCCAGGGCGGTCAGGGTGCCGATAGCGCCGGTCAGGATGAACGGCATGAAGGTCATGGTCGAGACCATTGCATTGGGCAGAATGTGGCGGAACATGATCGCACCGTTCTGCATCCCCAGCGCCCGGGCCGCGCGTACATATTCGAGGTTGCGTCCGCGCAGGAATTCGGCGCGGACCACATCCACCAGGCTCATCCAGGAAAACAGCAACATGATCCCCAGCAGCCACCAGAAATTGGGCTGCACGAAGCTGGCCAGAATGATCAGCAGATACAGCACCGGCAGGCCGGACCAGATTTCCAGAAACCGCTGCCCGGCCAGGTCGACCCAGCCGCCATAGAAGCCCTGCAAGGCCCCGGCGATCACACCGATGATCGAGCTAAGGATGGTCAGCGTCAGGGCAAACAATACCGAAATCCGGAAGCCGTAAATCACCCGGGCCAGTACATCGCGCCCCTGATCGTCAGTGCCCAGCAAGTTGTCGGGCGAGGGCGGGCCGGGTGCAGGCACTTTCAGGTCATAGTTGATGCTTTGGTAACTGAACGGAATGGGCGCCCACAGCACCCAGGCGTCTTTGGCCTTGAGCAGTTCGCGGATGTACGGGCTCTTGTAGTTGGCTTCCAGCGGGAATTCGCCGCCGAAAGTGGTTTCCGGGTAGCGCTTGAGGGCCGGGAAATACCAGCTGTTGTCGTAGTGCACCACCAGCGGTTTGTCGTTGGCGATCAACTCGGCGCCGAGACTGGCACCGAACAGCAGCAAAAACAGCCACAACGACCACCAGCCTCGCTTGTTGGCTTTAAACAGTTCGAGACGGCGTCGATTGAGAGGGGACAGGTTCATCTCAATGCTCCCGGTTTTCGAAGTCGATGCGCGGATCCACCAGGGTGTACGTGAGGTCGCCGATCAATTTCACCACCAGCCCTAACAACGTGAAGATAAACAGCGTGCCAAAGACCACCGGGTAATCACGGTTGATCGCCGCTTCAAAGCTCATCAAACCCATGCCATCGAGCGAGAAGATCACTTCGACCAGCAGCGAGCCGGTGAAGAAAATCCCGATAAACGCCGAAGGGAAACCGGCGATCACCAGCAGCATCGCATTGCGGAACACATGGCCGTAGAGCACTCGATGCTGGGTCAGGCCCTTGGCCTTGGCGGTCACCACGTACTGTTTATTGATCTCGTCGAGGAAGCTGTTCTTGGTCAGCAGGGTCATGGTTGCGAAGTTGCCGATCACCAGCGCGGTCACGGGTAACGCGATGTGCCAGAAGTAATCGAGCACCTTGGCGCCCATGCTCAGCTCGTCGAAGTTGTTCGAGGTCAGGCCCCTGAGCGGGAACCAGTCGAAATAGCTGCCTCCGGCGAAGACTACGATCAACAGAATGGCGAACAGAAACGCCGGGATCGCGTAACCGACAATGATCAACGAACTGGTCCAGACGTCGAAATGGCTGCCGTGTCGCGTGGCCTTGGCGATCCCCAGCGGTATCGACACCAGGTACATGATCAGCGTGCTCCACAACCCGAGCGAGATCGACACCGGCAACTTTTCCTTGATCAGGTCGATGACCTTGGCGTCGCGGAAGAAGCTGTCGCCGAAATCCAGGGTGGCGTAGTTCTTGACCATGATCCACAAGCGTTCCGGTGCCGATTTGTCGAAGCCGTACATGTGCTCGATTTCTTTCACCAGCGTCGGGTCCAGGCCCTGCGCACCGCGATAGGCGGACCCGGCCACAGAGACTTCGGCACCGCCACCGGCGATGCGGCTGGTGGCGCCTTCAAAGCCCTCGAGCTTGGCGATCATCTGTTCCACCGGCCCACCGGGGGCCGCCTGGATGATCACGAAGTTGATCAGCAGAATGCCGAACAACGTCGGGATGATCAGCAGCAGTCGCCGAAAAATATATGCCAGCATCTGATTACTCCGTGCCCGCAGGGTCGGCTTGCAGTTTGGTTTCGATCTCTATCGCCGGAGCGACGTTGGGTTTGATCCACCAGGTGGCAATTCCGACGTCGTACGTGGGCGAGATTTTCGGATGGCCGATGTGGTTCCAATAAGCGACCCGCCAGGTCTTGATGTGCCAGTTGGGGATCACGTAATAGCCCCATTGCAGCACGCGGTCCAGTGCGCGAGCGTGGGCCACCAGGCTTTTGCGCGAGTCAGCGTTGATCAATTGCTCGACCAACTCATCCACTACCGGGTCCTTCAAACCCATGGAGTTGCGGCTGCCGGGTTTGTCGGCGGCGGCGGACATCCAGAACTCGCGCTGTTCGTTACCCGGCGAGTTGGACTGCGGGAAGCTGCCGACGATCATGTCGAAGTCACGTGAGCGCACGCGGTTGATGTATTGCGAGACGTCGACCCGACGGATGACCAGGTCAATGCCCAAATCACTGAGGTTGCGCTTGAACGGCAACAGCACACGCTCGAACTCGGTCTGGGCCAGCAGGAATTCGAGGGTGACGGGTTTGCCGGTGGTGTCGACCATCTTGTCGTCGACGATCCGCCAGCCGGCCTCTTGCAGTAATTGATAGGCCTTGCGTTGCTGGGTGCGGATCATGCCGCTGGCGTCGGTCACCGGGTTCTGGAACGCCTCGCTGAACACCTGGTCGGGGATCTTGCCGCGGAACGGATCGAGAATCGCCAGCTGATCGGCGTCCGGCAAACCGGTGGCGGCCATCTCCGAGTTCTCGAAATAGCTACGGGTGCGCACGTAGGCGCCGTTGAACAGTTGCTTGTTGGTCCATTCGAAATCCAGCAACAGGCTTAGCGCCTGGCGCACGCGTACGTCCTGGAACACCGGGCGACGCAGGTTGAACACGAAACCTTGCATGCCGGTCGGGTTGCCGTTCGGGATCTGTTCCTTGACCATCCGGCCTTCGGTCACCGCCGGGGTGTTGTAGGCGTTGGCCCAGTTCTTCGCACTCATCTCCAGCCAATAATCGAACTGCCCGGCCTTGAGCGCTTCCAGCGCCACGGTGTTGTCGCGGTAGTAGTCGGTGGTCATCACATCGAAGTTGTAGAACCCACGGTTCACCGGCAGATCCTTGCCCCAGTAGTCCTTGACCCGCTCATAACGCACCGAGCGCCCGGCCTTCACTTGGCTGACCTTGTACGGGCCGCTGCCCAGCGGTATTTCCAGATTGCCCTTGTTGAAATCGCGGGTGGCCCACCAATGCTTGGGGAGCACCGGCAACTGGCCCAGGATCAAGGGCAGTTCACGGTTGTTGTTGTGCTTGAATTTGAACAGCACCGTGAGCGGATCCTCAGCGATCACTTGATCGACGTCGTTGTAGTAACCGCGGTACATCGGCGCGCCGTCCTTGATCAAGGTCTGAAAGCTGAACACCACGTCTTCGGCACGTATCGGATGACCGTCGTGGAAGCGGGCTTCGGGGCGCAGGTAGAAACGCACCCAGCTGTTGTCCGGGGCTTTTTCGATCTTGCCGGCGACCAGGCCGTACTCGGTGAACGGTTCATCGAGGCCTTGTTTGGCCAGGGTGTCATAGATCATGCCGACGTCGTCGGCCGCGACGCCCTTGCTGATGAAGGGGTTGAGGCTGTCGAAGCCGCCGAAACCGGCCTGACGGAAGATTCCGCCTTTGGGGGCGTCCGGGTTCACGTAGTCAAAGTGCTTGAAATCGGCGGGGTATTTCGGCGGCTCGTTGTAGAGGGTCAGGGCATGCTGCGGGGCGGCGCAGGCCAGCCCGGCGAACAGCAAACCGCTGGCCTGCAAGAGCAGGGCGCGTAGGGGTTTCATTGATCTTTCTCCGAAGATTTCAGCCACCACGCGCTGAGACCCAGGGTATAGGGCGGCGTGGTGACGAAGGCTAACCGGTTGCGGTAGGCCAGGCGGTGATAATTGAGGTACCAATTGGGAATGATGTAGTGCTGCCACAACAACACCCGGTCCAGGGCTTTGCCGGCGGCGACTTGTTCATCGCGGGTCTGGGCGGCGAGTAATTGGTCGAGCAACCGGTCGACCACCGGGTTGGCGATGCCCGCGTAGTTTTTGCTGCCCTTGACCCCGACCTGGCTGGAATGGAAGTACTGCCATTGCTCCAGGCCCGGGCTTAGACTCTGGTTGAGAGTCATCAGGATCATGTCGAAATCGAATTGATCGAGGCGCTGCTTGTATTGGGCGCGATCGACCGTGCGCAACCGCGCGTCGATGCCGATGCTCACGAGGTTTTCGACGTAAGGTTGAAGAATCCGCTCCAGGTTCGGGTTGACCAGCAGAATTTCCAAATGCAACGGCTGGCCCGCCGCGTTCTGCAGTCGCTGACCATTGAGCTTCCAGCCGGCCTCGGCAAGCAGGCTCACGGCCTTGCGCAAGGTTTCCCGGGGGATGCCGCGCCCTTGGGTCTGCGGCAGGCTGAACGGCTCGGTGAACAGCCTGGCGGGCAACTGCTCGCGATACGGCTTGAGCATCAGCCATTCCTGGCCGACCGGCAGGCCGGTGGCGGAGAACTCACTGTTGGGGTAGTAACTCAAGGCGCGCTCGTAGGCGCCGCTGAACAGCGTGCGGTTGGTCCACTCGAAGTCGAACATCAGCCCCAGGGCCTCACGGACCCTGACGTCGGAGAAGGTCGAACGGCGGGTGTTCATGAACAGACCCTGGCTCTGTGTCGGGATCTGATGCGGGATTTGTGCCTTGATCACGTCGCCACGGGTGACGGCGGGGAAGCGGTAGCCGTTATCCCAATTCTTCGCCTGGTGTTCGATGTAGATATCAAACTCGCCCGCTTTGAAGGCTTCGAACGCGACGTCGCTGTCGCGGTAGAACTCGACCTCCATGCGATCGAAGTTGTACTTGCCACGATTGACCGCCAGGTCCTTGCCCCAGTAATCCTTGACTCGTTCAAATACGATTTGTCGTCCAGGCGTTACCGAGGTGATGCGATACGGCCCGCTACCCAGTGGCGGCTCGATCGTGGTGGCCTTGAAATCACGACCTTTCCAGTAATGCTGCGGCAGTACCGGCAACTCGCCCAGGCGCAGGATCTGCAGCGGATTACCGGCATGCTTGAAGACGAAGCGAATGCGCTGCGGGTTGAGGATATCGACCCGCAACACCTCCTGAAGACTGGTGCGGTACTGCGGATGACCTTCCTTGAGCAGCAAACGGTAGGAAAACGCGACGTCGTACGCGGTAATCGGCGTGCCATCGTGGAAGCGTGCTTCCGGGCGCAGGTTGAACACCACCCAGCTGCGGTCCTCGCTGTATTCCACCGATTGGGCAATCAGGCCATAGCTGGACGTCGGTTCGTCACCGGAAGGCGCGTACTGACCGGTGCCGACCATCAGGGGTTCGTTGAGCTCGTTGATGCCGTATTGCAGGAAATTGGGAGTCGAAACGGGGCTCGAGCCCTTGAGCGTGTAAGGGTTGAGCGTATCGAAGGTGCCAAACGCCATCACCCGCAACGTTCCGCCCTTGGGCGCTTGCGGGTTGACCCAGTCGAAGTGGGTAAATCTGGCCGGGTACTTGAGCGTACCGAATTGCGCATAACCATGGCTTTCGCTGATCGTCGCACTCGCGGGGGAGCTCAAGGCCAGGCTGATCAGGAGCAGGAGGAGGGGACGCTTCAAGTCAGAGATCCGATCCAGGCGGCTTGGGCTTTGTGCGCCGTACAGTAACAGCTTGTATGGACAGGAAAAAGACAGGGGCTTGATGCGCTGTTAATTACGCAGACGGACGCCTTGTAGCAGCTGGCGAAGCCTGCGTTCGGCTGCGAAGCGGCCGTGAATTCACACGGCGCGGTGTTTCAGGAAGCGTATGAGCTCAGGTTTTGCGACTGCTTCGCAGCCGAACGCAGGCTTCGCCAGCTGCTACAGGGCCTTGGCCAAACTTTGCGGGCAAAAAAAGCCCCTGAAATCAGGGGTTCGTTTTAGTGCGGCGAAGCAACCGTCAACATCTGCCCCGGCTTCAACGCCTGACCGACGCGAGGATTCCAGCGCTTGAGGTGTTGCATCTCGACATTGAAGCGCTTGGCGACCATGTACAGCGAGTCGCCTTGCTGGACTTTGTATTGGGTCTGCGGCTTCTTTTTGTCGGCTTTGCTGTTAGCCGCCACAACGGTGTTGACTCGACCGCTGTTGCGTTTGGTCGTGTCCCGCATCACCAGCGTCTGGCCGACCTTGAGCTCCTTGCCGGACAGTTTGTTCCAGCGCTGCAGATCCTTGATATCGACTTTGTTGGCTTTGGCGATGGTGCCCAGGTTGTCGCCACGCTTAACGCGGTAGGCGCGCTTGAGGCTGGCGACTTCGGATTCGTCGGCGCCTTCGAATACGGGTTTGAGCGCCTTCTTGCTGATCAAATCCTCAGGACGCATGGTCGAGAGGCTCGCGGTCAGCAACTGTGCCTTGGACGTCGGCACCAGCAAATGCTGGGGGCCGTCGATGGTGGTGCGCTGTTTGAAGGCCGGGTTGAGCTGGAACAGCTCGTCTTCGTCGATGTTGGCCACCTCGGCAACCTTGGACAGGTCCATGCGCTGGTTGATTTCGACGACCTGGAAATACGGTTGGTTGGCAATCGGGTTGAGGTTCACCCCGTAGGCTTCCGGTGCCAGCACCACTTGCGAGAGTGCCAGCAGCTTCGGCACATAGGCCTGGGTTTCGGCAGGCAGCGGCAGGTTCCAGTAATCGGTCGGCAGGCCCAGCTTTTCATTACGCTCGATGGCGCGGCTGACGGTGCCTTCACCGGCGTTGTAGGCCGCGAGGGCCAACAGCCAGTCACCGTTGAACATGTCGTGCAGGCGGGTCAGGTAATCCATCGCCGCGGTGGTCGAGGCGGTGATATCGCGACGGCCATCATAGAATCGGGTTTGACGCAGGTTGTAGTAACGCCCGGTGGACGGGATGAATTGCCAAAGACCCACCGCGTCGGCCCGGGAATAGGCCATCGGGTTGTAGGCGCTTTCAATGACTGGCAGCAGCGCCAGTTCAAGCGGCATGTTGCGTTCTTCAAGGCGTTCGATGATGTAGTGAATGTACAGGCTGCCGCGTTCGCCGGCGTTTTCGAGAAAGGACGGGTTACTGGCGAACCACAGGCGCTGTTGTTCGATGCGCGGGTTGACGCCCAGGCCGTCCTGCAACTGGAAGCCCTGGCGCATGCGCTCCCAGACATCCTGGGGTACTTGCGGGCTAGGTTTTTCGCTGAGCCATACAGGTTTTTGCTTGGCTCGAGCCGCGATGTTCGGCGTGTGTGCCGCGTCGGTTTGCGGAACATGGCTCGAGCAGCCCGCCAATGTGGCGGACACAGCCACCGCGATGGCTTGAGCCAGGCGGGTCAATGCGTCTGAATTGATGGCTTTACGAATAGATGACGACATTGGCTGGAAGTAAGTTCCGGGCAAAAATGTCGGGCGATTCTAGAAAGCGTACCCCCTGCGGTCAACCATTCAGATTTTTGGACCATCGTGCAAGTGACTTAAAATTTATCCTTCCACGCACGTAGTGCAGCAAAAACCGTACTCGGAGCCCGGTTATCGGCCCCGGTCCGTTCGTCCACTTTTTCTTTAACGGATGTTTCGCCGGTGCGCAAAAACGGGTTTGTCAGCTTTTCGAGGCCGATGCTGGAAGGCAGCGTCATGATTCCGGCTTCCCGTTCGCGGGTGACTTTTTCGAGGCGAGCGGCCGTGTCGGCGTTGCCCGGCTCGACCACTGCGGCGAAGCGCAGATTGCTCAGGGTGTATTCATGCGTGCAGTAGACGCGCGTCTCTTCAGGAAGCGCTGCGAGGCGTGTCAGCGAGGTGTACATTTGTTCGGGTGTGCCTTCAAACAACCGCCCACAACCGGCGGCGAACAGGGTGTCACCGCAAAATAGCAGCCCGTGATGATAGAAGGCGATATGACCCAGGGTGTGGCCGGGTACGGCGATGACGTCAAAGTCACAGCCCAGCACACTGATTCGGTCGTTGTCCTTGAGGGCAATGTCCCGCGCCGGGATGGCTTCGCTGGCGGGGCCATAGACTTGCGCGTCTGTCGCTTTTTTCAGCTGCTCGACGCCACCGACATGATCATGATGGTGATGAGTGATCAGAATATCGCTCAACACCCATTCCGGGTTGGCCTCGAGCCAGGCCAGCACTGGCGCGGCATCGCCCGGATCGACCACTGCACAGCGCCGGGAACGGGGATCTTGTAACAACCAGATGTAGTTGTCGGTAAAGGCGGGCAGGGCACTGATCTGTATCATCGTCGGATTCGCCAAGCGGAAAACAATGGTGCATCTTAGAGCTTCCTGGCGCGTTGGAGAATGCAATGACCGATAAAGCGTTCGCTCAGGCCGATCCTGACTGGCTGGCGTTGATCAGCGCGGCGCGTGAGTGGCTGTCCGGCCCTCTCGGGCAATTTTTGCTGGATGAAGAACGGCGCATGCTCGAATACGAGCTGGGGCGTTTCTTTGGCGGTTATCTGGTGCATTACGGTCCGTCGGCCCAGACACCGCCCTCGGCGCCGCAGGTGCAGCGCAATGTGCGGCTTGGCGCCCCCTTGCCGGGGGTCGAGATTGTTTGCGAAGAGCAGGCCTGGCCGTTAAGCGAGCACGCAGCCGATGTGGTGGTGTTGCAGCATGGGCTGGATTTCTGCCTGTCACCCCACGGTTTGCTGCGTGAAGCAGCCAGCAGCGTGCGGCCCGGCGGGCACCTTGTCATCATTGGCATCAATCCCTGGAGCAGTTGGGGTTTGCGGCATGTGTTTGCCCATGACGCCTTGCGCAAGGCGCGCTGTATTTCCCCCTCCCGGGTCGGCGACTGGCTGAACCTGCTGGGCTTCGCGCTGGAGAAACGCCGCTTCGGGTGCTATCGTCCGCCGATTGCGTCACCCGCCTGGCAAGCCCGTCTGGCCGGTTGGGAGCGCAAGGCCGGTGAGTGGCAATTGTCTGGCGGCGGCTTCTATTTATTGGTGGCGCGCAAGATCGTAGTGGGCCTGCGGCCGGTCCGCCAGGTGCGGCGCGAACCGATGGGCAAGCTGATTCCATTGCCGATGGCCAAGGTCAATCGTCGCCATATCGAGCCGTAAAACACTTTTTGTATTCCCGGTCGGGATTGCCCCGGCCTCGGGCATCGTCGGTCACCGATCGGCGAGCCACCGCATTTTCTGGATAGATTGGCATGAGCGATAGCGTAGAACTGTTCACTGACGGCGCCTGCAAAGGCAACCCTGGCCCTGGCGGCTGGGGCGCATTGCTGGTGTGCAAGGGTGTTGAAAAAGAACTCTGGGGCGGCGAAGCCAATACCACCAACAACCGCATGGAACTGATGGGCGCGATCCGCGGCCTGGAAGAACTCAAGCGTTCTTGCGACGTGTTGCTGGTCACCGACTCGCAGTACGTGATGAAAGGCATCAACGAGTGGATGGATAACTGGAAGAAGCGCGGCTGGAAAACAGCAGCGAAAGAACCGGTGAAAAACGCCGATTTGTGGATGTTGCTCGACGAGCAGGTCAATCGCCACAACGTCACCTGGAAATGGGTGCGCGGGCACATTGGCCATCACGGCAACGAACGTGCGGATCAACTTGCCAACCGTGGCGTAGATGAAGTGCGCGGTTACAAGCAGGCCTGATTTCGATTCTGCCGACGTATCGCGTCGCCGCCATTCGCGAGCAGGCTTGCTCCCACAGTAGATCTTTAGTGAACACAATATTTGTGACTCACCATAGATCAAATGTGGGAGCGAGCCTGCTCGCGAATGCCGCGACGCGGTGTATCTGAAAGACCCCGGCGAGCGTGTTAACATCGCCGCTTTTGCACGAATGACCCGTTGAGAGCTGAGCACTGATGGCCACCAGATCCGTTGTACTCGATACCGAAACCACCGGCATGCCGGTGACCGACGGCCACCGGATTATCGAAATCGGTTGTGTCGAGTTGATCGGTCGGCGCCTGACGGGCCGGCACTTCCACGTGTACCTGCAGCCGGATCGTGAGAGTGATGAAGGCGCCATCGGCGTCCACGGCATCACAAACGAGTTTTTGGTGGGCAAGCCGCGTTTCACGGAAGTGGCCGATGAGTTCTTCGAATTCATCAAGGGCGCCCAGCTGATCATCCATAACGCGGCGTTCGACGTTGGCTTCATCAACAACGAATTCGCCCTGATGGGGCAGCACGATCGCGCGGATATCACCCAGCATTGCTCGATCCTCGACACCCTGATGATGGCCCGGGAACGTCACCCGGGGCAGCGCAACAGCCTCGACGCCTTGTGCAAACGCTATGGCGTCGACAACTCCGGTCGTGAACTGCACGGCGCCTTGCTCGACTCCGAGATTCTCGCCGACGTCTACCTGACCATGACGGGTGGCCAGACCAGCTTGTCGCTGGCGGGTAATGCTTCCGATGGCAATGGTTCCGGTGAAGGCGCCGACAACTCGGCTACCGAAATCCGGCGCCTGCCCGCCGATCGCCAGCCGACGCGGATCCTGCGCGCCAGCGAAGACGATCTGGCCCAACACGTGGCGCGTCTGGAAGCTATCGCTAAATCCGCTGGCGCCCCATCGCTGTGGCAGCAACTGGCCGAGGCCAAGGCCTAGTAGCAGCTGCCGAAGGCTGCGTTCGCCTGCGCAGCGCTCGCCTGCGGAGTGTCAGAAGTCCTGCATATCGCCTGTTTGCGAGCGCTACGTCTGAACGCGGCCCGGCTCGAACGCAGCCTTCGGCAGCTGCTACGGGTCGTGCAATCATGCGACATTAGGGTGCGCCCACTGTCCCGCTTCGGGGCATCGCGCTCGCCACAATCGCTCGAACCCTCTACCCTGAGGTTATTGGCAGGCCACGGCCCGCCGCCTCAGGACACTGAGCCTCATGTATAAAGATTTGAAATTTCCGGTCCTGATCGTCCACCGCGACATCAAGGCCGACACGGTCGCCGGTGACCGCGTGCGTGGCATCGCACGGGAACTGGAGCAGGAAGGCTTCAGCATTGTATCGGCAGTGGATTACACCGAAGGGCGTCTGGTCGCGTCGACCCATCACGGCCTTTCCTGCATGTTGATCGCCTCCGAAGACGCCAGCGCTCACTCCCATTTGTTACAGAACATGGCCGAATTGATCGGCCTCGCGCGAGTGCGTGCCCCGGATTTGCCGATCTTCGCCCTGGGCGAGCAGGTAACCCTGGAAAACGCGCCCGCCGATGCGATGGATGAACTCAATCAGTTGCGTGGCATCCTTTATCTGTTCGAAGACACCGTGCCGTTCCTGGCCCGGCAGGTCGCCCGCGCCGCGCGTAAATACCTGGATGGTCTGTTGCCGCCGTTTTTCAAAGCGCTGGTTCAACACACGGCCGACTCCAATTACTCCTGGCACACGCCTGGTCACGGCGGCGGCGTGGCTTATCACAAAAGCCCGGTCGGTCAGGCATTTCACCAGTTCTTCGGCGAAAACACCTTGCGTTCGGATTTGTCGGTGTCGGTGCCGGAGCTCGGTTCGCTGCTGGATCACACCGGCCCGCTGGAAGAAGCGGAAGCCCGTGCGGCCCGTAACTTCGGGGCTGATCACACCTTTTTCGTGATCAATGGCACCTCGACCGCCAACAAGATCGTCTGGCATTCCATGGTTGCTCGCGACGACCTGGTGCTGGTGGATCGCAACTGCCACAAGTCGGTACTGCATTCGATCATCATGACCGGCGCTATCCCGCTGTATTTGTGCCCGGAGCGCAATGAACTGGGGATCATAGGCCCTATCCCGCTGAGCGAATTCAGCCGCGAATCGATTCAGGCCAAAATCGACGCCAGCCCGCTGACAAAGGGGCGTGAGCCCAAGGTCAAACTCGCGGTGGTGACCAATTCGACTTACGACGGTCTCTGCTACAACGCCGAGCTGATCAAGCAGCACCTGGGCAATAGCGTCGAAGTGCTGCATTTCGACGAGGCCTGGTATGCCTATGCGGCGTTCCACGAGTTTTTCGCCGGACGCTACGGCATGGGCACTTCCCGCAGCGAAGACAGTCCGCTGGTGTTCTCCACCCACTCCACCCACAAATTGTTGGCCGCGTTCAGTCAGGCCTCGATGATTCACGTCCAGGACGGCGGTGCGCGGCAGCTGGACCGCGACCGCTTCAACGAAGCGTTCATGATGCACATCTCCACGTCGCCGCAGTACAGCATCATCGCTTCACTGGATGTGGCCTCGGCCATGATGGAAGGGCCGGCCGGGCGGTCGCTGTTGCAGGAAATGTTTGATGAGGCCCTGAGTTTTCGTCGGGCCCTGGCCAATCTGCGACAGCACATCGCCGCCGATGACTGGTGGTTTTCCATCTGGCAGCCGCCGTCGGTCGAAGGCATCAATTGCGTGGTGACCGAGGACTGGCTGCTGCAGCCGGATGCCGACTGGCACGGCTTCGGCGGTGTAACCGATGACTACGTGCTGCTCGATCCGATCAAGGTCACGTTGGTGATGCCTGGCTTGACCGCTGGCGGTGCCTTGAGCGCGCGTGGGATTCCGGCGGCGGTGGTCAGCAAATTCCTCTGGGAACGTGGGCTTGTGGTCGAAAAGACCGGGCTGTATTCGTTTCTGGTGCTGTTCTCCATGGGCATCACCAAGGGCAAATGGAGCACGCTGCTGACCGAGTTGCTGGAGTTCAAGCGCAGCTATGACGCCAACGTCAGTCTGGCGACTTGCCTGCCCTGCGTGGCGCAACAGAACGTGGCGCGGTATCAAGGCATGGGGTTACGTGATCTTTGCGATCAGCTGCACGCCTGCTATCGCAGCAATGCCACGGCCAAACACCTCAAGCGCATGTACACGGTGCTCCCGGAAATCGCCATGAAGCCGGCTGACGCCTATGATCAATTAGTGCGTGGTGACGTTGAGGCGGTATCGATCGATGCTCTGGATGGGCGGGTCGCTGCCGTGATGCTGGTGCCATACCCGCCGGGGATCCCGTTGATCATGCCTGGCGAGCGTTTCACCCAGTCGACCCGCTCGATTATCGATTACCTGGCGTTTGCCCGTACATTCGACAGCAGCTTCCCGGGGTTTGTCGCTGATGTGCACGGCTTGCAACACGAAGACGAGGGCAATGGACGGCACTACACCGTCGATTGCATCAAGGAATGAGGACCTTTCCCAGTATGCAACCGCTCATGAATCCAAAATACCCAGGGCTGTCGGTGCGGGTTGCCGACGACGGCTTCGCCGCTTACATCTGGGGCAGCGATTTCAGTTTTGAAGTCGCGGCCTATGGCGCGCCCGAAATCGGCAAACCGGTGGAGCAGTGGCGGGTCACACCGATCACGCCTTATCGCAAGTGCTACGGGATTGACCCCGAGGAGTTCATCAGTTTCCGTGACGCGGCAGACAGCGCCATTTTCATGGCCTATCTCGATGACGAGCCGGTGGGCCATCTGGTGGTCAGCACCAACTGGAACGGCTTTGCCCATATCGACGAGCTGGCGGTGCACGCACCGGCGCGGCGACATGGCGTGGCCAAGGCGCTGCTGGATGTGGCGCAATTCTGGAGTCGCAAAAAGAAACTGCCGGGCATCATGCTCGAAACCCAGAACAACAACCTGGGCGCTTGCCGGCTCTACGAGCGCAGTGGTTACGTGTTAGGCGGGACCGATCATCTGCGCTATCGCGGCATCGACCCGAACACCGCCGAAGTGGCGCTGTTCTGGTATCGATTGTTTGAAAACCCGCTGGAAAACCCGCTTAGCTCGCCAACATCGCCGCGGCTTGTTCCGTGACGATGTCCAGCAGTGCCTGAACGGCCGGTGATGGCCCGCCGTTCTTCAGGGTCAGGGCATACAGGCTGATCGGCACGGCAGGCGCCAGTGGGCAGGCATCCAGTCCAGCCGACCTGGCGCCGAGGGCGGTGAAAGGGTCGACGATGGCCAGGCCTTCGCCGGCCTCGACCATGCTGCGCATCATCTGATGAGTCTGTACCCGGATCTGAATGACCGGGGCGGGGCGCAGGGCCTGCAATTTGTGATCGAGCGCGGGGCTCAACGGGTCATGACCTTCCAGCCCCACCAACGACTGGCCCGCCAGATCCTGCAACGAGATGTATTTCTGCTTCGGTTGCAGCCAGCCATGAGGCGCCAGCAACTGAAGCTTGCCTTGGGCGACCACCTGGCAATGTATATCGGCGTGATCGGGATCATGCAGGCTCAACCCCAGATCGCTTTCGCGCAGCAGCAGGCTTTTGACGATGTCGCGGGTCGGTTGGCTCAGGAGGGTGCAAGGCGCGTCGGGCAGGCGTCGGCGGAGCGCCGCGATGCTCTGTGGCAACAGTTGCTGCGCCAGGGGCGGTGTGCAGATGATTCGAAGCGGCGGCGCCTGATATTGTTTCAGGCTGTTGGCCAGGCGCTGGACCGGTTCGAGCGCGTCGTAGACGTGGGCAATCCCGACTTGCAACTCCCGCGCCTCGCGAGTGGCCTGCAAGCGTCCACGCACGCTGGAAAACAGCATGAAACCCAACTGATCCTCAGCGTCACGCAGAATGCGTTCAACCTCGGCCACCGGCAACTGCAGCCATTCGGCGGCGGTACCCAGATGACCGGTCTGCAAGAGCGCCTGGATCACTTCGATATGACGTAAACGCATGCGTGAAGTCCATGTTCAGCAGGTGGGGAGTCAGTGGCTGAATCCTAACCCAAGTCCGCCCATATGACTTCAGCTCATAACACGCGGTTATGAGGCGACGGAGGTTTGCGCCACGCCAGCGACGTAGGTATCCGGTTCGCGAACGATAGTGACGCCCGATTGCACCAGCAAGAACTGGTTGTCATCGACCTTGTTAACGCGGTCGCCAATGGCCAGCTTATAGGTGCTGACAGGCTTGGAACCGGTGAGACTGTCTGCCGGCGGGGTGGAATCCTGGAACTCATGCACGGAATAAACACGGCCTTCCGCGTCTCTTGCATGGAACTGACCGACGAGTACTGCTGCCATCTGCTTAGAACCTCTGGAGATAAATCACTCAATTTGCGGTTCTGTAGACCGTGCTTGGGCGAAGTAAGTTTTCCTACAGGAAAAAAATAGTCAGGGGCGGCCATTTCAGTCGCCCACTGGTTGAATCGTCATCTATAAATACAAGCTCTTCCCATCGAACAGTCGAGAATCTTCCATGAGCAACGTCTATACGATCGCCGTTCTGGTCGGCAGCTTGAGAAAGGAATCGATCAATCGCAAGGTTGCGCGGGCCCTGGTGGACCTGGCGCCGGCCAATCTCAAGCTCAATATCGTCGAAATTGGCGATTTGCCGCTCTACAACGAAGACATCGATGGTGCATCACCGCCGGCAGCCTACAGCACTTTCCGGCAACAAGTGAGTTCATCCGACGCGGTGCTGTTCGTAACCCCGGAATACAACCGTTCGGTGCCGGCGCCAATGAAGAATGCAATTGACGTGGGTTCACGTCCGTATGGCAAAAGCGCCTGGAACGGCAAGCCCGGCGCGGTGATCAGCGTTTCACCGGGAGCGATTGGCGGTTTTGGCGCCAATCACCATTTGCGCCAGTCCATGGTTTTTCTCAATGTGCCGTGCATGCAGCAACCCGAAGCCTATTTGAGCGGCGCCGGTTCGGCCTTTGACGAGGCGGGCAAACTGTCCGAATCGGTGAAGCCATTTTTGCAAAGTTTCATCAATGCTTATGGCGTGTGGGTCGAGCAGCACAAGAAAATGTGATCAACCCTGTAGGAGCAAGCTCGTTACTGGAAGTGGTCGAAAGCGAGGGCTATGAGGCAGCACAGAGCGTGATTTTCCGCTTGTTTCATGGACGGGTCGCACCAGCGAAGGGGCATATGACTCGGTTGGCGTAGCAGCTGCCGAGCCTGCGAGGCTGCGTTCGGCTGCGAAGCAGTCGTAAACCCTGTATGCACATTGTATCTGCAAGACCGCGGTGTCTGATTTCACGACTGCTCCGCAGCCGAACGCAGCCTCGCAAGCTCGACAGCTGCTACGCCCTTTGGGGTGATCTGCGTTACTTTAGCGGCCCTTGATTGAAGGCTGCTTTTACATGCTCATCGCGTCATTGATTTTCCTGCTGACCATCACCTTGGTGATCTGGCAGCCCAAAGGCCTTGGTGTTGGCTGGAGTGCGGTGTTCGGCGCGGTATTGGCGCTGATTTTCGGCGTGGTGCACCTGTCCGACATCCCGCTGGTGTGGCAGATCATCTGGAACGCCACAGGCACCTTCGTCGCACTGATCATCATTAGTCTGCTGCTGGACGAGGCGGGGCTGTTTGCCTGGGCGGCGCTGCATGTGGCCCGTTGGGGAAGGGGCAGCGGACGCAAGCTCTTTGCTTATATGGTGCTGCTCGGGGCACTGGTGTCGGCGCTGTTCGCCAACGACGGGGCGGCGCTGATTCTCACGCCTATCGTGATTTCCATGTTGCTGGCGTTGCGTTTTTCGCCCGCGGCGACCTTGGCGTTCGTCATGGGGGCCGGCTTCATTGCCGATACCGCCAGCCTGCCACTGGTGGTGTCGAACCTGGTGAACATCGTCTCCGCGGACTTCTTCCATATCAGCTTCAACCGCTACGCCGCGGTGATGATTCCAGTCAATCTGGTGAGTGTCGCGGCAACGCTTGCGGTGCTGATGGTGTACTTCCGTCGCGACATCCCCAAGGATTACGACCCCAGGCAGCTTGAATCTCCCAAGTCGGCGATCCACGACAGCGCGACGTTCTACGCCGGTTGGGCGGTCCTGGTGATTTTGTTGCTCGGCTGCTTTGCCCTGGAACCGCTGGGCATTCCGATCAGCGCGATTTCGGCAGTGTGCGCGGCGCTGCTGCTGGCCGTTGCCGCCCGGGGTCACAAGATTTCCACGCGCAAAGTGATGAAAGAAGCGCCGTGGCACATCGTGATTTTCTCGTTGGGCATGTACCTGGTGGTGTATGGCCTGCGCAACGCCGGGCTGACCGGGTATCTGGCCGGTTGGCTTGACGGTTTTGCCGGGTACGGCGTCTGGGGCGCGGCCATGGGCACGGGCGTGCTGACGGCGTTGCTGGCGTCGATGATGAACAATCTGCCGACAGTGCTGATCGGTCTGTTATCGATTGATGCGAGCCAGGCAACCGGGGTGGTGAAGGAGGCAATGGTCTACGCCAACGTCATCGGCAGCGATTTGGGGCCGAAAATCACCCCGATCGGCAGTCTGGCGACGTTGCTGTGGCTGCACGTGCTGGAGCGCAAGAGCATCCGGATTGGCTGGGGGTATTACTTCAAGGTCGGGATTGTGTTGACGGTGCCGGTGTTGTTGGTGACCTTGGCGGCTTTGGCATTGAGGTTGTCCATCTAAACCGGGTTGGCCCCTTCGCGAGCAGGCTCGCTCCCACAGGATCACCACCGCCTCTATGGGAGCGAGCCTGCTCGCGAAGGGGGCCGTTCATTCACCTCAAATTTCAACCACTGCCCGGCACATTCGGCCAAAGGTCCGCCACCAGAAACAGGCGCTCCGCTTCCTCCCAGTCGCCTTTAGCATTCTCAACCAATCGAACCAGCAATTGCGCAGGCGCCAGCGGCTCCAGATCACTCAGCCACGCCGCCAACTGTTCAGTGCTCCAGGTCTGCTCGGCAGGATAGTGCGCCGGTGCCAGCCAGGCGTGACGGGGCAGGGGCTGCCAGCGACCGAACGGCCGCTGCACGACAAAGGCCGGCCAGTCCTTTTGATGCAACCAGCTACCGCGCAAATGCTGCGGATGGGCGCCGATGGGGGGCTCGGCGTGTCCCGGCCATGGATACAGTAAATAACCGCCCAGCCACAAATGCGCGCTGAACTGCTGGATATCCAGCGCTGCGAGCACTTCGCGGCTCTCCGATCGTGCGGAGATCGGCAGCTGATGCTGGGTCAGGTGCGCCAGTTTTCGGTCCAGCCGATCATGGCAGCCTGGGCCGAGCCATTGCGCGGTGTCGTGGCCATCGCCATTTTGCGGACCGAGGTAGAGTTTGATTGCCAACTCCAGATGATGCACGCCGTCGCGATCACGCAGTAGCATGTCCAGCTCGCCCAAGGTATGACCCTCGCGGCGGATAGGCATATTGGCGGCAATCAGGTCGATGCCCGGCGCATGCCGCACGGCGTATTGCCACAGACGCTCGTAATACAGACCCAGGCGCCGGGTTCGCGCCTGGGCCAGCCAGTGCAGCAAGTCATAACTGTCGTGATCGAGTTGTCGCAGCCACTGCTCCAGACGTTCCGGTGCCTGCACCCAATCGCTGCCGGCCAGCGGATGGCGTTGCGGCCACGGCGTGTCGCTGAGCATCGGCGGTGCGAGGATGACCCACGCCAGGTCACGCACTTCGGGGTGGCGTAACTGGTGGGGTAACTGCAACAAATCTGGAAATAGGATCATCTTGCGAGCATAGCCTCAAACAGGAGTACATCCTTGTAGCTGAAAGGATTTTGTCTATCCCGCGCTTTCGCCCATAATCGTGCTTTTCGCCTTCGCTGACCTTAGGGTCTGTTGACGCTTGGCGGCCGCCACCCAGCGTCAACGGACCCTACTTAGGAGCCCCATGGAGCAATTTCGTAATATCGGCATCATCGGTCGCCTGGGCAGTTCGCAGGTGCTGGATACCGTCCGCCGACTGAAACGGTTTCTGCTCGATCGTCACCTGCACGTGATCCTCGAAGACACCATCGCCGAAGTACTGCCCGGTCATGGCCTGCAAACCTCGTCGCGCAAGATGCTCGGCGAAGTCTGTGACATGGTGATTGTGGTCGGCGGTGACGGCAGCCTGCTCGGCGCCGCACGTGCCTTGGCCCGACACAATATTCCGGTGCTCGGTATCAACCGTGGCAGCCTGGGCTTTCTGACCGATATCCGCCCTGATGAGCTGGAAGTCAAAGTCGCCGAAGTGCTCGACGGCCACTATCTGGTGGAAAACCGCTTCCTGCTGCAAGCCGAAGTCCGTCGCCACGCCGAGGCCATCGGTCAGGGCGATGCCTTGAACGACGTGGTGCTGCACCCCGGTAAATCAACGCGGATGATCGAGTTCGAGCTGTACATCGACGGCCAGTTCGTCTGCAGCCAGAAGGCCGACGGCCTGATCGTCGCCACACCGACCGGTTCGACGGCTTATGCGCTGTCGGCGGGTGGCCCGATCATGCATCCCAAGCTCGACGCTATTGTGATTGTGCCAATGTACCCCCATACCTTGTCAGGCCGGCCAATTGTGGTCGATGGCAACAGTGAGCTGAAAATCGTCGTGTCCAAGGATATGCAGATTTACCCGCAAGTGTCTTGTGACGGCCAGAATCACTTCACCTGCGCGCCGGGTGACACCATCACCGTCAGCAAAAAGGCGCAGAAATTGCGGCTGATCCACCCGCTCGACCACAATTACTATGAAGTCTGCCGGACCAAGCTCGGCTGGGGCAGTCGATTGGGTGGTGGAGGCGACTGATGCTCGATCCCGCGCGTAGCTACGACCTGATCGGTGACGTGCACGGTTGCGCTCTGACCCTTGAGCACTTGCTGGACCGACTCGGTTATCACAAACAAGGGGGTGTCTGGCGGCATCCATCGCGCATGGCGGTGTTCGTCGGTGACATTATCGACCGCGGCCCGCGGATTCGCGAGGCGTTGCACATCGTTCATGACATGGTCGAGGCCCGTCAGGCGTTGTGCATCATGGGTAACCATGAATTCAACGCCCTCGGCTGGAGCACCCCGGCGCCTCCAGGCAGCGGCAAGCAGTTCGTGCGCGAACACACCCCGCGTCACGCGCGACTGCTCGGTGAAACCCTGGCTCAATTTGAAGATCATCCAGGCGACTGGCACGACTTCCAGCAATGGTTTTATGAAATGCCGTTGTTCATCGATGCCGGGCGTTTCCGGGTCGTGCACGCCTGCTGGGACTCCGGCCTGATTGAACCGCTTCGGGCGCTGTTTGCCGATGGTTGCGTGGATGAGCATTTTCTCCAGGCCTCGGCCGTGCCGGGCAGTTTCGCGTGCACGGTGTTCGACCGCCTGTTGCGCGGTACCGACATGCGCTTGCCTCACGGGTTGACGATGACCAGCGGCGATGGCCTGGTGCGCTCCTTCTTCCGCACCAAGTTCTGGGAAGACGACCCACAAACCTACGGAGATATCGTGTTTCAGCCTGACGCTTTGCCCGAACCCGTGGCCCGGACCCCGCTGTCTTCCACCGAAAAAAACACGTTGTTGCGCTATGGCATTGACGAACCCTTGTTGTTCGTCGGCCACTATTGGCGCAGCGGTAAACCGGCACCGATCCGCCCTAACCTGGCGTGTCTGGATTACAGCGCGGTGCTCTACGGCAAACTGGTTGCCTATCGCCTGGACCAGGAAACCCGGCTCGATCCGCATAAATTTGTTTGGGTCGATGTTGAACGGCCGGAGGCCCTGCAATGAGTACTGTTGCCGTATTGCGACTGCCGCTGGCGGTAGATTTGAGCGGGTTCGTCAATCTGTTGCAACGCATGCAGGTGCCGTATCGCGTCAGCGAAGAAGCGGGCGAGCAAGTGTTGTGGGTGCCCGCCAGCATCAGCGAAGACATTCGTGCTTTGTACGAGCGTTTCCCGGCGGGTGACCCTGATCAGCAACTGGACATCCCGGTGGCGCAGACCCTGAATCGCCCCGGTTTTGCCGAGCAATTGCGCCACGCCAGGGCGACGGGTCTGGTGTTGCTGTTGAGCCTGATCGTCAGCGCAGTGACGCTGCTTGGCGAAAACCTCGACACGATGCGCTGGCTGACCTTCCTGGATTTTCACGTGGTCGGCGAGTACATCCGTTTCGTGCCCTTGGCCGACAGCCTGGCGGCGGGGCAGTGGTGGCGTCTGGTGACGCCGATGCTGATCCACTTCGGCATCCTGCACCTGGCCATGAACGGTATGTGGTACTGGGAGCTGGGGCGGCGTATCGAGTCGCGCCAGGGCAGCATCAACCTGATCGGCCTGACGTTGCTGTTCAGCCTGACCTCCAATTACGCCCAATATTATTTCAGCGGCCCGACGTTGTTTGGCGGGTTGTCCGGGGTGCTGTACGGCCTGCTCGGTCATTGCTGGATCTTTCAGACGCTGTCGCCGAACCGGGCTTATAGCCTGCCGCGTGGCGTGCTGGTGATGATGCTGGTGTGGCTGCTGCTGTGTCTGTCCGGGCTGATCTCGATGATCGGCTTCGGTGAAATTGCCAACGCGGCGCACGTCGGCGGGTTGCTCGTCGGATGCCTGACCGGTTTGTTGGGTGGTTTGTACAACCGCCGTAAACTGCACGCCTAAACAAGCTATGTGAATTAAAGAGCGCGGAGACCTTGATGTCCTCTTTCAACGAAATGATTAAAAACATCACACCCGATATTTACCAGAACCTGAAATTGGCGGTGGAAATCGGTAAATGGTCTGACGGCGGCAAACTCACCGCCGAACAACGCGAACTGTCGCTGCAAGCGATGATCGCCTGGGAAATCCAGAACCTGCCCGAAGAACAGCGTACCGGCTACATGGGCCCGCAGGAGTGCAGTTCGAAGTCGATCAGCGTGCCGAATATTCTGTTCAAGTCGGATGCCATCCATTGATCGAGATTGGCCGCGGTGCAATCAGTAAAATGTCGACGCGCCTTGACGGGTCGAACGTGCAGTACGCGTTTCGCCTGGGCGACGTCGAGGTTCCGGTCAACCCGTTGATTGGCACCACAGTGCGCCTGGAATACCTGGGCGCGATCTTTTGCTCTCATTGCGGGCGCAAGACCAAAACCAGTTTCAGCCAGGGTTATTGCTACCCGTGCATGACCAAGCTGGCTCAGTGCGATGTCTGCATCATGAGCCCGGAGCGCTGTCACTACGACGCCGGCACTTGCCGTGAGCCGGAGTGGGGCGAGAAGTTTTGCATGACCGATCACATCGTGTACCTGTCCAATTCGTCGGGTGTGAAAGTCGGGATTACCCGCGCCACACAGTTACCGACTCGCTGGATCGATCAAGGCGCACGTCAGGCATTGCCGATCATGCGCGTGTCGACTCGCCAGCAGTCGGGCTTCGTCGAAGACCTGTTCCGCAGTCAGGTGGCGGACAAGACCAACTGGCGTGCTTTACTCAAGGGCGAAGCGGTGTCGGTGGACCTGGCCGCGGTTCGCGATCAGCTGTTTGAACGCTGCGCCGAAGGGCTGCAAGGTTTGCAGGAACGATTCGGCCTACAGGCCATCCAAACTGTTTCCGACGTAGAACCGCTCGAAATCCACTACCCGGTCGAGCAATACCCGACGAAGATTGTCAGCTTCAACCTGGACAAGAATCCGATTGCCGAAGGCACGCTGCTGGGGATCAAGGGCCAATACCTGATCTTCGATACCGGCGTGATCAATATTCGTAAATACACGGCCTATCAGCTCGCCGTGCATCAGTAAGGACTCCAGCATGCGCACCGAACAACCGAAGATGATCTACCTGAAGGACTATCAGGCGCCTGAGTACCTGATCGACGAGACACACCTGACCTTCGAGTTGTTCGAGGACCACAGCCTGGTCCATGCGCAACTGGTGATGCGCCGCAACCCTGAGCGTGGCCCTGGCCTGCCGCCGCTGGTGCTGGATGGCCAGCAGCTGGAGTTGCTATCGGTGACGCTGGCCGACCGCGAGCTGAGCACCGCTGATTACCAGATGACCGAGAATCACCTGACCCTGCACCCGACCAGCACCACGTTCACGGTCGACACCAGCGTCAAGATCCACCCGGAAAGCAACACCGCGCTGGAAGGTTTGTACAAGTCCAGCGGCATGTTCTGCACTCAGTGCGAGGCCGAAGGTTTCCGCAAGATCACCTATTACCTCGACCGCCCGGACGTGATGAGCAAATTCACCACCACGGTCGTCGCCGAGCAGCACAGTTATCCGATGCTCCTGTCCAACGGCAACCCGATTGCCAGTGGTCCGGGCGAGGAGGGCCGGCACTGGGCAACGTGGGAAGACCCGTTCATGAAACCGGCGTATTTGTTCGCGCTGGTGGCCGGTGACTTGTGGTGTGTCGAAGACACGTTCACCACCATGACCGGGCGCTCCGTGGCGCTGCGCATTTATGTCGAGCCAGAAAACATCGACAAGTGCCAGCACGCCATGAACAGCCTGAAAAAGTCGATGCGCTGGGACGAAGAAGTCTACGGTCGCGAGTACGACCTGGACATCTTCATGATCGTCGCGGTCAACGACTTCAACATGGGCGCCATGGAGAACAAGGGCCTCAACATCTTCAACTCCAGCGCCGTGCTGGCCCGGGCCGAAACCGCCACTGACGCCGCACACCAGCGGGTCGAGGCGATCGTTGCCCACGAATACTTCCACAACTGGTCGGGCAACCGCGTGACCTGCCGCGACTGGTTCCAGTTGTCGCTGAAGGAAGGTTTCACCGTGTTCCGCGACTCGGGCTTCTCCGCCGACATGAACTCGGCCACGGTCAAGCGTATCCAGGACGTGGCGTACCTGCGCACCCACCAGTTCGCCGAAGACGCCGGCCCCATGGCCCACGCCGTGCGCCCGGAGAGCTTCATCGAGATTTCCAACTTCTACACCCTGACCGTGTACGAAAAGGGCTCGGAAGTGGTCGGCATGATCCACACGTTGCTCGGCGCGCAAGGCTTCCGCAAAGGCAGCGACCTGTATTTCGATCGCCACGACGGCCAGGCCGTGACGTGCGATGACTTCATCAAGGCCATGGAAGACGCCAATGGTGTCGACCTGACCCCGTTCAAACGCTGGTACAGCCAGGCCGGGACACCGCGATTGGCGGTGAGCGAGTCCTACGATGCGGCGGCGAAAACCTACAGCCTGACGTTCCGTCAGAGCTGCCCGGAAACGCCGGACAAGGTTGAAAAACTGCCGTTCGTGATCCCGGTCGAGTTGGGCTTGCTGGACGCCAAAGGGGCGGCGATTGCGTTGCGCCTTTGCGGTGAGGCCAGTGCGCAGGGCACTTCGCGGGTTATTTCGGTGACCGAGGCCGAGCAGACTTTCACCTTTGTCGACATCGCTGAACAGCCATTGCCTTCATTGCTGCGTGGTTTCTCGGCACCGGTGAAACTGAGCTTCCCGTACAACCGCGATCAGTTGATGTTCCTGATGCAGCATGACAGCGACGGTTTTAATCGTTGGGATGCGGGTCAGCAATTGTCGGTGCAGGTGCTGCAAGAATTGATCGCTCAACAGCAGAAGGGTGAGGCACTGGTGCTGGATCAGCGTCTGGTGTCAGCCTTGCGCACCGTATTGTCCGACGACACGCTGGACCAGGCGATGGTTGCGGAAATGCTCTCGCTTCCCGGTGAGGCGTATCTGACTGAAATCAGCGAAGTGGCTGATGTAGATGCCATTCACATTGCTCGCGAGTTTGCTCGCAAGCAGTTGGCCGAGGGTTTGTTTGACGCGTTGTGGCTGCGTTACCAGGCCAACCGCGATCTGTCGAAACAGACGCCTTATGTGGCCGAGGCGGAGCACTTTGCTCGTCGTGCGCTGCAGAACATCGCGCTGTCGTACCTGATGCTGAGCGGCAAGCCGCAAGTGTTGGCCGCGACGCTTGAGCAGTTTGAAACAAGCGACAACATGACCGAGCGCCTGACGGCGTTGGCGGTGTTGGTGAACTCGTCTTTCGAAGACGAGAAAGCCAAGGCGCTGGCCAGCTTCGCCGAGCACTTCAAGGCCAATCCGCTGGTTATGGATCAGTGGTTCAGTGTTCAAGCGGGCAGCACATTGCCCGGTGGTCTGGAGCGGGTTCGTCAGTTGATGCAGCATCCGGCGTTCAACATCAAGAACCCGAACAAGGTACGGGCACTGGTCGGTGCATTTGCCGGGCAGAACCTGATCAACTTCCATGCGGCGGACGGTTCCGGCTATCGCTTCCTGGCAGACCTGGTGATTGAGTTGAACGGGTTTAACCCGCAAATCGCTTCGCGGCAGTTGGCGCCGCTGACTCGCTGGCGCAAATATGACGATGCTCGCCAGGCGTTGATGAAAGTTGAACTGGAGCGGATTCGTGCTTCGGGTCAGCTGTCCAGCGATGTGTTTGAAGTGGTCAGCAAAAGCCTGGCCTGAGTCTGGTTTCGCTCCTACAGCGACTCAAGTAGCAGCCGCTAGAAAAAACGGAAATGCCCCCAAAACCAGCCCCCAAATCACCCCACCTGATACCCAATCATTCAGCCCCCCCCCCATACCCCCTGGTTAACAAAACATAACGTGGCGTCGATTGTCAGACCTTTCCAAACCCCGATAGGATAAGCCAGCTTCCGAAGGGGGCTCTAGATTGCGCGTTTCAGGACCACGCTCCAGAACGCCAATCCCAACGAGCAGCCCTTACGGCGCCCTGAAAGGTTGAACGACCTAACAATAATAATGGGGGAAGGTCTATGAGTGAGCCTGTCATGGGTGTGGGTATCTGCCGCCCGCCGGCAATACGCAAATTCGCGTTGCTGGCTACAGCGCTCTCGCTGTTGGGCTATACCGTGTTGTCGGCACCTGTACTGGCCGCCGCCGCGCCAACAACCGACGTTGTGTATTCCGTTGAATCCGCCAAGGCCAGCAAAAGCCTGATGCTCGACGTCGCGCACGCCGGTAAGCGTCTGGTGGCGGTCGGCGATCGCGGGCACATTCTGTATTCCGATGACCAGGGCGCGACCTGGACCCAGGCCAAAGTCCCGAGCCGTCAGCTGCTGACGTCGGTATTTTTTGTCGACGACAAACACGGCTGGGCTGTCGGCCACGACGCACAAATCCTCGCCAGCGAGGACGGCGGCGTCACCTGGACCAAACAGTTTGAAGATCTGAAGCGCGAATCACCGCTGCTCGACGTCTGGTTCAAGGACGTCAACAGTGGCTTTGCCGTGGGTGCTTACGGTTCGTTGATGGAAACCACCGATGGAGGCAAGCACTGGGAAGACGCCAGCGACCGCCTCGACAACGAAGACCAGTACCACCTCAACGCTATCGCAGCGGTCAAGGATGCCGGACTGTTCATCGTTGGCGAGCAGGGCAGCATGTTCCGCTCGGCTGATTGGGGCCAGACCTGGGAAAAGCTCGAAGGCCCCTACCAAGGTTCGTTGTTCGGTGTGATCGGCACCGCCCAGGCCAACACGCTGCTGGCCTACGGGCTGCGGGGCAACCTGTTTCGCTCGACCGATTTCGGTACCACGTGGGCGCCGGTCGAACTCAAGGCTACTCGCGGCGCACTGGAGTTCGGGCTGTCCGGCGCAACGTTGTTCGACGACGGCACCCTCGTCATCGTCGGCAACGGAGGTTCGGTGATCCGCAGTAACGACAACGGTGAAACCTTTAGCGTGTTCAACCGTCCGGATCGCATTTCCGTTTCGGCGGTCACCGCGGCGGGCAACGGCAATCTGATTCTGGCAGGACAGGGCGGCGTTCGCGCCACTTCGCCAACCGGCGCCGAGCTGGGCAAATAATAAGAAGGGCGGAGCTATGACATCAATGACAAGTCATCACCAAGACAAGGCGACGCTTCTTGAGCGCCTGATATTCAACAACCGTCCGGCTGTGATCACTATCTGCCTGCTGGTCAGTATTTTCCTGTTCTGGCAGGCCACGCTGATCCGGCCGTCCACCAGTTTTGAAAAAATGATCCCGCTCCAGCATCCATTCATTCAAAACATGATGGAGCACCGTAACGATCTGGCAAACCTGGGCAATACGGTGCGGATCTCGGTGGAAGCCACCAATGGCGACATCTTCTCCAAGGAGTACATGGAGACCCTGCGTCAGATCAACGACGAGGTGTTCTACATTTCCGGCGTTGACCGTTCCGGCCTGAAGTCGCTGTGGAGCCCGAGCGTGCGCTGGACCGAAGTGACGGAAGAGGGTTTTGCCGGTGGTGAGGTGATTCCGCAGAGCTATAACGGTTCCCAGCAAAGCCTCGACCTGTTGCGCAACAACGTGCTCAAGTCCGGCCAGGTCGGGCGTCTGGTGTCCAACGACTTCAAGTCGAGCATTGTCGATATCCCGTTGCTCGAGTCCTATCCGGACCCGCAGGATCAAGGCAAGTTGCTGGCCCTGGACTATCGCCAGTTCTCCCATGAGCTGGAAGAAAAGATCCGCGACAAGTTTGAAAAGCAGAACCCTAACGTGCAGATCCACATCGTCGGTTTCGCCAAGAAAGTCGGCGACCTGATCGATGGCCTGGTCATGGTGGTGATGTTCTTCGGCGTCGCCTTCATCATCACGTTGATCCTGCTCTACTGGTTCACCAACTGCATGCGCAGCACCGTGGCGGTGCTGAGTACGACGCTGGTGGCGGTGGTCTGGCAGCTCGGCTTGATGCACTTCTTCGGCTTCGGGCTTGATCCGTATTCAATGCTGGTTCCGTTCCTGATCTTCGCCATCGGTATTTCCCACGGCGTGCAGAAGATCAACGGGATTGCCTTGCAGTCCAGCGATGCGGACAACGCCCTGACGGCAGCGCGGCGTACCTTTCGACAACTGTTTCTGCCAGGGATGATCGCCATCCTCGCGGATGCGGTGGGCTTCATCACGCTGTTGATCATCGATATCGGTGTGATTCGCGAGCTGGCGATCGGTGCCTCCATCGGCGTGGCGGTGATCGTGTTCACTAACCTGATCCTGCTGCCGGTAGCGATTTCCTACGTTGGTATCAGCAATCGCGCGGTGGCCCGCAGCAAGAAAGATGCAACCCGCGAGCACCCGTTCTGGCGTCTGCTGTCGAACTTTGCCAGCGCCAAAGTTGCTCCGGTGTCGATCGTTTTGGCCTTGCTGGCCTTCGGAGGCGGCCTTTGGTACAGCCAGAACCTGAAAATCGGCGACCTTGATCAGGGGGCTCCAGAGCTGCGTCCGGATTCGCGCTACAACAAGGACAACAGCTTCATCATCAACAACTACTCCACCAGCTCGGATGTATTGGTGGTGATGGTCAAGACCAAGGCTGAAGGTTGCTCGCGCTACGAAGCCATGGCGCCGATCGACGAGCTGATGTGGAAGATGCAGAACACCGAGGGCGTGCAGTCAGCGATTTCTCTGGTGACCGTGTCCAAGCAGATGATCAAGGGCATGAACGAGGGCAACCTGAAGTGGGAAACCTTGTCGCGCAACCCGGACGTGCTGAACAACTCCATCGCTCGGGCTGACGGCCTCTACAACAACAACTGTTCCCTGGCGCCGGTGCTGGTGTTCCTCAACGATCACAAGGCTGCCACGCTGGACCGCGCCGTCCATGCCGTCCAGGACTTCGCCGAGGAAAACAACAAGGAAGGGCTGGAATTCATCCTCGCTGCCGGTAATGCCGGGATCGAGGCGGCTACCAACGAGGTGATCAAGGAATCCGAGCTGACCATCCTGATCCTGGTGTACATCTGCGTCGCGACCATGTGCATGATCACCTTCCGTTCCTGGGCGGCGACCTTGTGCATCGTGCTGCCGCTGGTGCTGACCTCGGTGCTCGGCAACGCACTGATGGCCTTCATGGGCATCGGCGTAAAAGTCGCGACGCTGCCAGTCGTGGCGCTGGGTGTAGGGATTGGCGTGGACTATGGCATCTACATCTACAGCCGACTGGAAAGTTTCCTGCGTGCTGGTCTGCCGTTGCAAGAAGCTTATTACCAGACGCTGAAATCGACCGGTAAAGCGGTACTGTTCACCGGTTTGTGCCTGGCCATCGGCGTGTGCACCTGGATCTTCTCGGCCATCAAGTTCCAGGCCGATATGGGCCTGATGCTGACCTTTATGCTGCTCTGGAACATGTTCGGCGCACTCTGGCTGCTGCCAGCGCTCGCACGGTTCCTGATCAAACCGGAGAAGCTGGCGGGGCAGAAGGGCAACTCATTGTTTGCTCACTGATCGGTCGCTGAAAATAAAAAAGCCGCAACCATGATGGTTGCGGCTTTTTTAAGCTCAAATTTCACACTAACCCCCTGTAGGAGCGAGCCTGCTCGCGAAGGCGGAGTGTCAGCCAATACAGAGGTTGAATGATAAAGCGCCTTCGCGAGCGGGTTCGCTCCCACAGTTGTCTGTTGTTGTATTCGGGTGGTATGTCCGACACTGGTCCGCTCCCACATTGAGCTATCATTGCGTTTTTCCCCTTTAAAGATTGACTGCCATGACTGCCGTAACCGACACCTTGCTCAATACCCTCGAACATTGCGACATGGTTGAAATCGACGGGCTGCACGCCTTTGAATTTTCCCTCGATGAACACGACAACCTGCACATCGAATGCATGGATGGCCGAGCGGCCAAACACTGGGAGTTCACCCCGGCGCAGATTGCGGCGGCGACGTTCGATCCGACCCTGCAAAGCTGGGTGATCACCGGTGATTCCGGCGAGCACCGGTTGGTGTGCTTGACCGCGTTCGGTGGTGATGACGAGGATGAAGAGAATGAGGATGCGTAAACTCTGGCCGCTGTTGATGGCCGGCAGTATGGGCGCGATGGGCGTCCAGGCGGCGTCCGCCGACGACTATCAACTGCTGGTCGGTTCTTACACGGCCGGCCAGAGCCAGGGTATTTATCGCCTGAGTTTCGACAGCGCCACCGGGCAGATCAACTCCAAACCGTTGCAAGTGGTCAAAAGCGAAAACCCGTCGTGGCTGACCCTGTCCAAAGATCAGCGTCACCTGTTCGTGGTCAACGAAAACGGCCCGGGCCAGGCTGATCCGGTAGGGCGTGTCAGCAGCTATGCGATCGACGCCAAGACCCATGAACTGAGCCTGATCAATCAAGTTCAGAGCCTGGGCAACGAACCGACGCATTCAAGCCTCAGTGGTGATGCCAGCCACTTGTTTGTCAGCAACTATTCGGTCGCTGAAGATCCGGGCGGCACCTTGGCGGTGTTACCGGTGAGCGCCGATGGCAAGCTCAAACCGGTGGTGCAGATGAGCAGCCATCCTTCCAGTCGGGTCAATCCCGAGCGGCAGATGTCGGCCCACGTGCATTCGACGATTTCGTCACTGGATGGCAACTACGTGTTTTCCAATGATCTTGGGGCGGACAGGATTTTTATCTACCGCTTCAACCCCAAGGGCAATCCCGAGCTGCCGTTGACCGCCGCGACCCCCGCGTCGGTCCAGCTGCCGCCGGGCAGCGGGCCGCGGCATCTGCTGTTCAGCGCCGATGGCAAGCACGCCTGGCTGACCATGGAAATGAGTGCTCAGGTGGCCGTGTTCGATTACCAGGACGGCACACTCAAGCCAACCCAAATGGTCGACCTCGCGGCGGGGCAGCCCTCGTCGGACAAGGCGGCTGCGGCATTGCACGCCTCGGCGGATGGCCGGTTCCTCTACGTCAGCAACCGTGGTACCGCCAATCAACTGCTGGTGTTCGCTATCGACCCCGCTAATGGCCACCTCAAGGAGTTGCAGCGCCGCTCGGTTGAAGGCGACCACCCGCGCGAATTCAGCCTCGATCCAACGGGTAAGTTTCTGTTGATTGCCAACCAGAAGAGCAATCAGATTGTCGTCGTCGAGCGCGATGCCAAGACCGGTCTTTTAGGTAAAGCCGTGCAAAAACTGCCGATGGACGCCCCGAGCGACCTCAAGTTTATGCTGCGTCAATAGGCCGCAGGCCCCGGTTGATGGGGCCTGCATTCTTCTATTAACGACGCTGATATGTGCTAATGCTACAAAGCATTTCAGGCACGGACCCTCGGAGGTTAAGTTTGCTTCACGGCCCCACCGGGCAAGCAAGCCAACTGAATCCGAGGAATACCACCATGAACTTCAATCTCTTTTCCATCATCGCTGCTTCCGCTATCTCTGCCACCGTTGCTCTGCCAGCCAGCGCCAACGTTGAAATCAAGGAAAGAAAATCCCACACCCAGAGCTATACCCAGAAATATCTGCAACAGAGCGCCAACTTCTATGCGGCGCTGGACCACAAAACCCACGCCTGAAATTCCAGCCCTGCACCTTTTATGCAGGAGCGAAGTCACTTGCGTCGATCGAGCTGAAAAGCATCGAGAAACATGAGTGATGTCGCTCCTGCATAACGCGTTTACGACAGCATCATATTGATATCAAGGTATCGCTTGATATCACAAAGCCATGAGTTTAAATTTGACGCTGATTTTTTGACTCCTTCCCGTCACAAGGATCGACAGCATGGCGATGCGTCTGACAGTGGTGCTTTTGTTGCTCTATTCAACGCCCATTATTTCGGCCGTCCAGCCCGTTTCAGACGAGCCGGAGGCAGCGCGCGAGCGCTTGATGAGTTTTATCGAAGACTGAAATAGACTGGCTTAATGATCAACGAAGCTGATGTTTACTATGGACAGCCCTGAGTGGTTATCCCTGCTTTTTTGATCGATTCTGTGGGCTCTGAAACATGCCCACGGAGAACACCATGGCCAGCGCAATCCTCACTTCTGCCAAATACGGCGCCTACTTGGCCATTGGTCTTTATATGGCCCTGGTGCTGGCCGTCAGCCTGTCGACTCAATCGCGACAGTCCGTTGAAGCGCCGATTCAGGTCGCTTATCCCGCCATCCAGTTCGAGCACCGCGCTCAAAACGTGAGGGTCGATCCCGTAGACGTGGCGGGAGTGGTGGGGGCATGAAAGGGGGCAAACTCTGGGTCATTGCTTTCCTGGCATTCATGACCAATGGCACTTCCCTGTTGGGCATCGGGCAAGGCTCGGCAGGTTCCGTGGCACGCTCCATCGAAGCCAATCACAACCTCGCTCGTAATATTGAAACGGCCAAGGCCATGGGGTTGCCGGTCGGTAATCCGCCAAGCAAACGCCAGGACGATTTCTTCGGGCCGTTCCAGGTGGATTGCTCGGTGTTGCAGATGTGTGAAGTGTTCGCCTGATTTTTTCATACGCCGTCATTCCCGTAGGAGCGAGCGGTGCGACGATTCGACTTGCCCGCGAAGCTGTCGGCGGCCTTGATGGCCCCTTCGCGGGCAAGCCTCGCTCCTACAGAGATCGGTTACTTCTTCATCACTGATGTGAAGAGGTCCGATTGCAAAAAACGCTGCAACCACGCCTGCAACCGCACGTAATGCGTCTGCGCGAACCACTCGCGATCGACATGGGCGAACTGCCGCACGAACGGCATCAACGCCACATCCGCCAGGCTCGGATGCGCCGCCAGCAAATAGTCCCGGCCTTCCAGCAACGCATCGAGCTTGCGCAGAAAGGCCTCGCCCTGGGCACGATAAAACGTCATCGGTTGTTCGGGGTAACGCTCGGCGTATTTGTAGCGATTCAGATGGACCTTGAACACGTGATCGTTTTCGTCGATCAGCCCGGCAATGTGTTGCTGCCCGACAGGATCATCCTTGAGCAGCCAATCCTGCGGGTCGTTCTGCGCCAACGCCCAGCGCATGATTTCCAGGCTTTCGTCAATCACTTGACCGTCGGCATTCAGCACCGGCACCGTGCCCTTGCTCGACAGCGCGAGCATGTCGGCCGGCTTGGCCTTCAGGCTGACTTCGACGATCTGCACCGCAACCCCTGAATACCGCAGGGCCATGCGCGCTCGCATGGCGTATGGGCAGCGACGAAAGGAATACAGCGTATTCATTTCACCTCCAGGGTGCTCAGGCCGTTGCCCTGACGGCGCACCTGAATCTGCACCGGTATCCGTTCGTGCATTTCCTGTACGTGAGAAATCACCGCGACCTTGCGTCCTTGAGCCTGCAAGCCATCGAGGGCATCCATGGCCAGTTGCAGGGACTCCGGGTCGAGGCTGCCGAAACCTTCGTCGATGAACAGTGATTCGATTTTCAGCGTGCTCGATGCCATCGATGCCAGGCCCAAGGCCAGGGCCAGCGACACCAGGAATGTCTCGCCACCGGACAACGAATGCACCGAGCGCAATTCGTCGCCCATCTCGGTGTCCATCACCAGCAAACCGAGCATGCTGCCACCGCGTTTCAGGCGATAGCGACGGACCAGTTGGCGCAACTGGACGTTAGCGTGATGCACCAGCAGGTCGAGGTTGTAGGCCTGGGCGATTTTACGGAAGGTGTCGCCGGTGGCCGAGCCGATCAACGCATTTAACCGCGCCCAGCGCTGGTACTCGCTGTAGGCGTCGGCGATCTGCTGCGCCAGGGCCTGGTTGGCAGTTTGGCGCCGCTGGTCCTCGGCCTGCTCGGCACGCAGTTCGGCGCAGTGGTGTTCGCTGGCAGTGAACAGGGTTTGCAGCTCGGTCAGTGCCGATGCGAGTTGCGCGGCATCGAGGTTGCCGTTGTGCTGCGCTTGATGGTTGAGCAGACGCTGGTCGCGCTCCTGCAACAACACCTCGAACTGCTCGATGGCTTTTTCGCTTTGCTGCAACTGCTGACGCAACGCGTGGACGCGCGGGTCGTCGACCTTTAGCAAGTCTTCCAGCCCACTGTCGTCCAGTTCCGGGTGCAAGGCTCGCCAGTCGGCAATCTTGATGCTCAGTTCGCGATCTTCGGCCTCAAGCGCCAGTGAGCGTTCCTGCTGCGCTTTAAGCTCAGCGGCCAATTGCACCAGCCGTGTGCGCACGGTTTGCAGCTCCTGATTGGCAGCAGCTTCGGCGTTGCGCGCCTGGTCCACGGTCTTATCCAGTTGCTGCTGCCACTCCTCGGCGCTGGCGTGCAGGCCCAACAGTTGAGTCAGTTTTTGTTGGCACGTCTGTTGTTGCTCGGCGAGGGCGGTGAACTGCTGCCGGGCGGCTTCGAGCTGCTGGGTACGCGTCTGCTGCCGATCCTGTTCCTTCTCCAGCGTTTGCTGGCGCTGTTGCTGTTCGCCGAGCTCATCGCGCTGTTGCTCGAGTTGCTCCAGACGCTGGGCGATTTGCCGGTCGAGTTCCAGGAAGGTCGCGGCGGGCTCATTGCGCAAGGCTTGCAAAGTCTCGGCCGGGAGCAGGGTGCTGAAGGCGCTCAGCTCGTCGTCCAGACGCTGGCGATCACTGCCCAGTTCACGTTGCTGGTTGGCCAGATGCTGGGTCGCTTGGTGGCTCGCCGTTTCGGCATTGCGCAGTTGTTGCGCCAGTCGCGCCGCGTCCTGTTGCAGCGTGAGCAAGGCGGTTTGCCGTTGTTCGTCCTGGCTGATGCTCTGGTTCAACTGGCTGGTTTGCTGCGTCAGCCAGGCATCGCGTCGGGTCGCGTCCTGAGCCAGCAGTTGCGTTGACAACGGATGCGCTTCGAGGCTCGGTGTCAGGCCTTGTTGCTGAACGCCAAGCTGTTCCTGTTGCTGCAGAAGTTCTTTTTGCTGCGCGATCAAACCGCCGACTTCGGCGCGTAAATCAGTGAGTTTTTCTTTGAGCAGGTCGACGGCTTTCTGGGCGTTGGCCTGTTCACTTTCGTCGTGCCGACCGAGGCTCTGCAGTAGCGCTTCGGGCTGATGATAAGGATGGTCGAGGCTGCCACAAACCGGGCAGGGCTGATCGTCCTGCAACTGTTCGCGCAGTTCCTCGACGCTTGCGCTACGTGCCAGACGCTGGCGCTCCAGCAGTTCGCGCGTCACCGTCAGGGTCTGCTCGGCGAAGGTTAATTCGCTTTTGGTTTTCACCCCGTCCTGGGTCAGGCGATCACGTTCTTGCTGCGCAACGAGCTGCCGTTGCTGTAGTTCTGCGCCGCGCCTATCCAATTCATTTTGGCTGGCCCACAGGCGTGTCAGCTCTTCAAACGCCCGCAGTTGCTTGCGGTTGTCCTGCAACAGGTTGCCGAGCAACTGGATCTGTTCGGCCACGGCTTCGGGTTCAGCGCCGGCCTCTTTGTAGAGCACTTCAAGATTTTGTTTTTGCGCTGTCAGTTCTTCAGCGGCACGTAAGGCGCTTTGCTCAAGAGTAGCCAGTTCGGACTGGCCCTGGTTCAGGCGATTGCTGATTAGCATCAGCTGTTGCAGGCGATCGCGGTAGGCATTCCAGGCATCGCTTAACGGCGCCAGATGAGTGCTTTGCTCAAGCGCTGTTGCGATTGTCTCCAGGCGTGAAACGACCCGTTCTTGTTGGTCGAGCAAGCCTTGAATCGTGGTTTGGCCTTGGGTCCAGGCCAACTCGGTCTGTTGCTTGAGGCCGGCACTGAGGCCGGTGTCTTTGGCCAGTCGGGCGAGGGCGCTTTGCTCTTCGAAGGCCTGGCGCAGCAATGGCGCACTGGTGGTGTGTTGGCGTTGAGCGTCGACCAGGGCGACCTGCGCCGCGCTCAGGATGTGTTCGAGCTGAGCCTGACGTTCGTTCAACTGCGCTTGCTGCTGGGTGTGCTGCTGAATCTGCTCGGCCAGTGGTGTGAGCCGGGCGGTGAGTTCAATCTTGCGGGCGAACTGGTGGCGTTGCGGAGCCAGTTGTTCCAGACGCGTCAGCTTCAGGCGTTCGCCGCTCAGGCTTTCCCAGTGCTGGCGGGCGCTGGTCAGTTGCTCGGTGGCGCTTAGCTGCTCGTCCTGTAGCTGACGCAAGTCCTTGAGCCAGGTGTGTTGTAACTCTAACTGCTTGAGCTGTGCCTGCCGGGTCTTGAGTTGCTGTTGAGCCTGGTTGAAGCGCTCATCGAGTTCGGCCCGGGCTTCGGGTGACAGCGGCGTGACTCCGCTGGCCTGATCCTGCAACAACTTGTGGGCTTCGCGAGCCTCTTTAGTCTTGTCGAAGGCCCCGCGACCGAGGCGAGTGTAGAGCGCGGTATCGGTGAGTTTTTCCAGCAGTTCGCTACGTTCGTTGTCGTTAGCCTTGAGGAACGCGCTGAATTCACTCTGGGCGAGCAGTACGGCGCGAGTGAACTGCTCGAAGTTCAGGCCGAGTACAGATTCGAGTTGGGTTTTGAATTCAACTTTCTGACTGGCCAGCAATTGGTCCAGATCGATGTCGCGCAAACTCTGACGGCTGGCTTGCAGCTTGCCGCCGGCCTTCTCCCGGGCGCGATTGGCTTCCCAGCGTGCGCGATAGCGACGGCCATCGATGCCGACGAAATCGACCTCGGCATACCCTTCACCCGTGCCGCGACGCAGCAACGTGCGAGGGTCGCCCGTGCTGATTTCGCCATCGGCGTCCGGCGCTTTGGCAGACACCTGAGCGTTACTCAGTCGAGGCACGGCGCCAAATAGCGCAAGGCACAAGGCATCGAGCAAGGTACTTTTGCCCGCGCCGGTCGGCCCGGTAATGGCGAACAAGCCTGCGCTGGCCAGTGGTTCGGCAGTAAAGTCGATCTCAAAAGGCCCGGCCAGCGACGCGAGGTTTTTCAGGCGAATCGCGAGAATTTTCATACGGGTTCGCTCTCCATCTGCACGTCCTGCAAAAGCTCGGCAAAGTCCTTCAGCGTTTGCTCATCGACCTCACTGCCGTAGTTGTCCTGCCAGGCGCGGCTGAACAATTCCTGGGGTGTGAGCTGGTCGAGTTCGATCAACGTGGTGCCGTCATCGACACCCTCGCGGCTGCCGTTGCCGGCGTACTCGGCGGCGATGCGCACCAGACGCACGGCTTTGCCTTGCAGGGCGGTTTCCACCTGATGACGCAGGTCGGGTTGCGGCTCATCGAGGCGCACACGGACTTCCAGCCATGGTTGCCGTTGGATATCGGCCAGCAGGTCGATGTTCGGCAGGTCCGCCAGTTGCAGCAGGATGTCTGCCAAAGGCGCGGGGCCGACGCGTTGCAGATTCACCGCCCGTGGGATCAGTTTCGGCTCGACGCTCATCAGTGTTTCGCCGTCGAGCGTGACGTCGAGAATCTGGTGCTGATACCCGATCTCGGAGAACGACAACGGAATCGGTGAGCCGCTGTAGCGAATGCGTTCTTCAGCGTTGACCTTCTGCGGCTTGTGCAAATGGCCAAGGGCGACGTAGCTGATGGTCGGCCCGAACAGGCTGGCGGGCAGGGCTTCGGCATTACCGATGATCAGGCTGCGCTCCGAGTCTTCGGAGACCGAGCCGCCGGCCATGTGGGCATGGCTGATGGCGATCAGTGCCTGGCCTGGCTTGCGTTTGGCGTTCGCCGCTTCGATCAGCCATTCGTGAACCTGACCGATACCCCGCAGGTAGTTATCGCCTAGCTGCGCGCCAGTCACTTCAGCCGGACGCAGGAACGGCAGCGCCAGGCACCAGCCGGCAATTTCGCCGCTGGCATCCGGCAACGGCAGCAACAGCCGTTCGGCATCCAGCTGGCCGTCGTCCAGCCACAGAACACGACCCAACGCATGGGTGCGCAAACGCCGCATCAACGGCGCGGGCAGTTCGATCCGTGAGCCGGAATCGTGGTTGCCGGCAATCATCACAATGGTCAGCAACGGTTGCTGCTCGTGGGCGCTGACGATGAAATCGTAAAGCCGTTCCTGGGCTTTGACCGGCGGGTTGACCGTGTCGAAGATATCGCCGGCAATCAGCAGCACATCAGGCTGATCCAGCTTCAGCTGACGCAACAGCCATTCAAGGAAACAGCCGTGCTCGAAATCGCGTTCCTGGCCGTGCAGGTTCTGCCCAAGGTGCCAGTCGGAGGTGTGAAACAGACGCAAGGCAAACTCCGTAGGAAATAAGGTAATGGCCGCGTGGGAAATTAAGGCGGCTAAAGGGGAGAGAGTTTACTGGCAAACACACTGGATGTGGCCAGGCGCTCTTTGTAGCAGCTGGCGAAGCCTGCGTTCGGCTGCTGTAGGAGCGAAGCTTGCTCGCGAAGAACGATAACGCGGTGTGTCAGAACTGACGCCTTCGCGGGCAAGCCTCGCTCCTACAGAAGCCGAACGCAGGCTTCGCCAGCTGCTACATAGGCTGCGGTGGTTATTTATTTGGGATACAGCGGCGGCAACCCGCTATCACCCACCGGGTCCTGAACCCGCTCGGCAATCGGAATTGATTTGATCGCGCGCCACAGGTCTTCACCTTGCCAGTGCTGGCCGGTTTCGCTGTACAGCGCGCCGTTCAAGCCGTCGAGCGCGTCGGACAGCGGCACGAAGCGTGCGGCCATGTCGGCCAGGGTTTCCGGTTGTTGGCGGGCCCAGGCGTCGAGGGCCTGGCGGGTGGCGTGGGAGTCGTTGGCCTGGCAGGCGCGCTTGAGGTCGTCGAGCACGGTGCGGGGGCTCGGACCGGTTTGCGCAGCGCGCAGGATTGCCGGTTGCCAGCGTGCGCGCCACCAGAGGCCGAAGCCGAGCAGGGTGGTGCAGGCCAGAATCAGGGTGCTGAGTTTCCACCGCCAAAGGACTTCACTGTCGGCCGCGTAACTGACTTGAGGTACGCCGGTCGGGGTATCGACCGCCAGGCTCGGGTTGTTTGCCACTTCCAGGCTTTGGGCTGGCAGGCTGCTGTGTTCCAGATGATCTTCGAAGGTGTTCCACCACACCACGTCCACCGCCGGCAACTCGATCAGGCCACTTCGCGTCGGCACCAGGGCCTCGCGTTCTTCGCGACTGCCGATCAAGCCGCGCTCGCCGTTTTGATTGGCCAGCACGGGTTGATCCGGATAGCGCCGCAGGCCGTTAACGTCGGTGGCGGGAAGCGGGGGCAGTTGTGAACTGGCCAGGCCTTCGGCTTTCAGGGTCAGGCTGCGAGTCAGCGAATCGCCCACTTGAGTGTGATCCGGTTCAGGATTCCAGCTTTCGCTCAGGCTAACGCTGCGCGCTGGCAACCATGGCGTGTCAGCCGGGTAACTGGCGGGCTTGGCCTTGACTGTCAGCAGTATCTCGGAAGAACTGACGCGCATCAGTTTGCCGGATTTCGGCGCTTGGGCGGCGGCGTCCTGGGCGGGCTGTACGGGCTGTGCGTCGACCAGCGCGGCATTGAAAATCTGTGCCGGAATGGTCAATACGCCGCTGTGCTGCGGATAGATTGCATAGCGCATTTCGATCACGCCATGGCGCACGCCATTGATGGCTTTCTCGTAGGTCCGCGATTCACCCAGCTGTTCGATGCGCACATCGGGGATCTGCAGCGGAGGGAGGCTGCTGTCGTCGTACAGCGACACCGAATGGTAGATGCGCAAGGTCAGGACCGCCTGGGCTTGCACATACACGCTGTTTTGGTCGAGGCTGGCGTCGATGAACACCGGGGCCAGCGTGTTCGCGGTGTCCTGGGTTTCGCTCTCGACCACTTGCACAGTGATGGGCTGGCTCTGCACGTCACCCAGTTGCAGTGACGGAATCACCACACTGCCGTTTTGCCGCGGCAGCAGGGTGATGATCCAGCGGGTAGTGGCCTGGTTGTCGCCGTTGAGGGTATTCAACTGGTTGACCTGGCGGGTGCCACGGACTTCAAACAGAGCGTCCAGGGGGGTCAGATCCGGTTTGCCAAACAGCGTCACGTCGTTGGATTCCAGGGTCAGTTCGACGGTCTCGCCGGAGTTCAGGCGACTGCGATCCACACTGGCGACCAGCCCCGCGGCCTGGGCCTGAACGGAGCAGAGCAGCAGGGCGGGCAATAGCGCGAGTGAGAGGACGGTGAAGCGGGTCATCGAGTTTTTCCCTGATCCTGATGTTGTTGCTGTTCGTACCAAAATTTGCGCCTGAGCAACTCACCCGGATCATCCGGGATTTTGCGCAACCACTGCTCCAGTGCCTGGCGTTGTTCGCCGTCGATTGTGGCGTTGGCTGGGCGCAGGGGCGGCGTAGTGCTTTGTTCATCCCCCAACTCGCTGCCAGGGACTTCATTGGTGCCGGCTTTCGGTGGCACCGTCGACGACTGTTCGGCGTCTGCTGAAGGCTGCTGCGCATCGGTTTTCGGTTCGCCGCTGCTCGTTGGTTGTGTGGCGGCGCCTGGGGGTGGCTCCTGCGTGATGGTCTCGCTCTCGCCCTTGTCGTTTTTGTCCTGCTCAGCGGGGTGCGCTGCGGCTTTCTGTTTGATCAGGCTTTCCATCAGCGCCTTGTTGGCCTGCGCCGGGCGTAAATCCGGTTGCAGTTCCAGCGCTTGTTCGTATGCATCCAGTGCGGCTTCCAGCTCTCCGCTTTTGGCCAGGGCATTGCCACGATTGTAGTGGGCGTGGGCGTCGTTGCCTTCGGCGAACCGCTGGGCGGCGCCACTGTAGTCGCCCGCCTCATAGAGCGCCACACCTTGCCATTGCCGGTCTTCGAAATGTTGCGCAGCCTCGGCCGGGCGTTCTTGCTTGAGTAAATGCAGACCCCGTTGGTCGGGGCGCAGCCACAAGTCCTGGAAGTCAAAAGCGTAGCTCGGTTGCGGTACCAGAAACAGCAGCGGCAGGCAGAATAACCAGCCGCGACGACCGGCGCAGGCTGCCAGCAGCAACAGCGGCAACAGCAGCCAGTAACCCTGATCGGCCCAGGTGTCGAGGCGCAGGGTCTGGCCGTCGTTGCGCAGCGAGCGTGGCCCGTCGAGAAGGCCGAGCGCATGCAGGTCGGCATCGTCCAGACGCGCGTGCTGATAGCGCCCGTCCAGTGCGTTGGCAAAGGCTTTCAGGCTGGGTTCGTCCAGACGCGGGACCAGAATCGCGCCCTGATCGTCCTTGAGGAAACTGCCGTCCTCCCGAGTAATCGGCGCGCCTTCGGCGGTGCCGATCCCGAGCATGAGCAATTGCGTCGATTTGCCGTCCATTGCCCGGCGGATGCCTTGGCGCTCCTGCTCGGTCAGGGTGGAACCGATCAGCAGGATCCGGCCGTCGCCGAGTGCGCCTTGATTGAGCAATGTCAGAGCCTTGGTCACCGCCAGGTCAGCGCGATGGCCAGCCTCGGGCATCAGCGAAGGCTTGAGCGCATCCAGCAGGTTATGACTGGTGGCCAGGTCATCCGAGAGTGGCACCAGCGTGTGGGCACTGCCGGCATAGACGACGATCGCGGTCTGGGCGTCGCTGCGGTTTTGCAGCAGGTCGAACAGTTTGCGTCGGGCCTGTTCCAATCGGTTGGGCACCACGTCGGTGGCGAGCATTTCCGGAGTCAGTTCAAGTATCACCACCAGCGGATCGGCCGGTTTCTGACTGGTTTGCTCGACACGTTCCCAGCTCGGGCCCAACAGCGCCAGGACCGTCAGCACCCAGGCCAGGCCCAGCACCACCCACGGCAACTTACTGTCGCGACCGCTGCCGCCACTGAGCAACGCGGCGTGAAAGGCGGGCGGCAGAATCATTTGCCAGCGCCCGGCACGTTTCTGCCGATGCCAGAGTTGCCACAGCAACCAGCCGAGCAACGGCAACAGCAACAGCCACCAGGGGCGGAACCAGTACGGCCACAGCGCACTCATCGGCGCCTCCGCAGGCGCAGGCGGTTTAGCCGCTGGCGCCAGTCGGGCAGTTGCGTTTGCAGATACAGCTCCTTGGTAAACAACCGCTGCAACGGGTTATCCGGCCAGCGCTCACGAACCACCAGCAGCATGCTCAACAGCAGTGCCATCGCCAGGGGCCACTGATACAACGCCTGGGCCGGGCGGGCCTGAGTTGGTTGCTGGGTCACCGGTTCCAGTTTATCGAGGGTATCCTTGATGGCTTGTAGCTCTTTGCCATCGCGGGCGCGGAAGTACTGGCCGCCCGTGGCGTCGGCAATGGCCTTCAAGGAGGGCTCGTCGAGGTCCAGGCTTGGATTGACCCCGAGGAACCCCAAGGTGCCACTTTTTTCCGGATCGGCGCCGATGCCGATCGGGTAGATTTTCACGCCTTCTTTAGCCGCCAGCCGCGCCGCCGTGAGCGGGTCGATTTCGCCGCCATTGTTGGCGCCATCGGTGACCAGAATCATCACGCGACTCTGGGCCGGACGCATGCGCAGGCGTTTGAGCGCCAGGCCGATGGCATCGCCGATGGCGGTGTTTTTGCCGGCGATTCCGATCCGCGCTTCGTCGAGCCAGACGCGCACGGTGTGGCGGTCGAAGGTCAGCGGCGCTTGCAGGTAAGCCTGGCTGCCGAACAGGATCAGGCCGACCCGATCGCCTTCGCGGCTTTCCAGGAAGTCACCGAGCAAATGCTGGACCAGCGAAAGGCGGCTGACGTCCTCGTCCTGCCACTGCATGTCGGGGAAATCCATGGAGCCGGAGACATCGACCGCCACCAGCAGATCCCGGCCACTGGCCGCAATCGGCAGCGGTTCGCCAAGCCATTGCGGACGCGCGGCGCCGATCAGTAGCAACAGCCACAGCAGGATGAACGGCGCTTGCTGGCGCCAGGCCGGCAGGTTGGCACGGGCGCGGCGCCGGGCCAGGCCTTCGAGGTCGCTGAGAAAACTGACTTTGAGCGCAGGCTCGCCGCTGTCGGCAACCGGCAGCACCACGCGCATCAGCCACGGCAGTGGCAGCAGAGCGAAGATCCACGGCCAGGCGAACTCAAACATGTTTGCGAATCCAGGTGTCGACGGCTTGGGTCAGGCCGGCGATGGCCTTGTCGTCAAGTTTGCATTCGGGTTTGTAGGCGCCTTCCACCAGCACCATCCAGCGGGTCAGGCCGGCGGCCGGGCAACGGTTGTCGAGGAACGCCAGCCATTTGCGGCCGTTGAGGGTGTGGCTCTGGCTATAGGGGTAATGATTGCGGCACAAGCGTTTGAGCAAACCGTTGAGTTGCTGCAACCAGGCGCCGGCCGGGGCGCCGTCGTAGGGTTTGGGCATGCGCGCCAGTTCGGCCAGTGCCGCGACGCGCACCGGGTCCAGCGGTTGTTCGGCGCGTACCACAGGGCGCTTGTCCGGAAGAAAGCGCCGTGCCTTCCACAGGCCAAAACCGATCAGTGGCAGCAACAACAGCAATAGCCACCAACCCGGCGCCGGGGGCCAGAAATCAATCGGCGGCGGGGAGATCAGGGGTTGCAGTTGATCGAGGCTACTCATCGTCCTTTCCCCGGCTTCTGTGGGTTCAGGTACTCGCGCAATTGCTCGACCATTTCGCTTTGGGTGCTCAATGGCATCAGCAGTACACGCAGCTTCTGTGCGAGCAGTTCCCAGCGGGCGATGCGCGCTTCGGCCTGGGCGCGATAGGTCTGGCGCAGGTCGAAATTCAACGTGTCGAGTTCCAGTTGCGCACCGCGTTCGGCAAAACGCAGCAGGCCGGCGGCAGGGAGGGCGTGGTCCAGCGGATCGGACACCGGCAGCAGCAGCAGGTCGCAATGGCGCGACAAAAGGCTCAACTGCTGCTCGGCGCCCTCGCTCAAGGCGCGCTCGTCGCAGATCACGATCGCCAAGCTGCCGGGGCGCAGTACTTCCCGAGCGCGCCGCAGGGCAATGCCGAAGGCGTCGCGGTCCGTTTCGTTTTCGGTGTGCAGCGACTGATTGACCCGCACCAGACGGTTGAGCAATTGCAGCAGGCTCTGTTTGCTGCGCCGGGGTTTGATCTCGTAGTGCTCGTTGTCGCCGAACACCAGTCCGCCGACCCGATCGTTATGGCCGAGCGCCGCCCAGCCAATCAGGCTCGCGGCCTGGGCGGCGAGCACCGACTTGAACATCAGTCCTGAACCGAAAAACAGCCGACGACTTTGCTCGACCATGATGAAAATCGGCCGCTCGCGCTCTTCATGGAACAGCTTGGTGTGGGGTTCCTGGGTGCGGGCGGTGACGCGCCAGTCAATGCTGCGCACGTCATCGCCGGCCTGATAGACCCGTACCTGATCGAAATCCACCCCGCGGCCGCGCAGCTTGGAGTGGTGCAGGCCGATCAGCGGGCTGCGTTGGCTCGGCGTGGAAAACAGCTGCACTTCGCGCACGCGATGGCGCATCTCGATCAACTCGGCGAGGCTGACACGGATGCCTGGTTCGGGCGGCAGGGTGGCGTTCATCGGGATCAAGCGACGGCTACGACGTCGAGAATCCGCTGGACCACCCGGTCCTGGTCGATGCCAGCGGCTTCGGCTTCAAAGGACAGAATGATGCGGTGACGCAACACGTCGAACAGCACAGCCTGAATATCTTCCGGGCTGACGAAGTCGCGACCGGCCAGCCAGGCGTGGGCACGGGCGCAGCGGTCGAGCGCAATCGAACCGCGCGGGCTGGCGCCATAGGCGATCCACTCGGACATCTCCGGGTCGAACTTGGCCGGCGTGCGCGTGGCCATGACCAGTTGCACCAGGTATTCCTCCACGGCGTCGGCCATGTACAAGCCGAGGATTTCCTTACGCGCGGCAAAGATCGCCTGCTGGCTGACCCGGCGCTCGGGTTTGGTTTCGCCGTTCAACGCTTCGCCACGGGCCTGTTGCAGGATTCGTCGTTCGACGGCGGCATCAGGGAAGCCGATTTTTACATGCATCAGAAAGCGGTCGAGCTGGGCTTCGGGCAGCGGATAAGTGCCTTCCTGCTCGATCGGGTTTTGCGTGGCCATTACCAAAAACAGCGGTGACAGCTCGTAAGTGCTGCGCCCGACGCTGACCTGGCGCTCGCCCATGGCTTCCAGCAAGGCGGACTGAACCTTGGCCGGGGCACGGTTGATTTCGTCCGCCAGCACCAGGTTGTGGAAAATCGGGCCTTGCTGGAACACGAAACTGCCGGTTTCCGGTCGATAGATTTCGGTGCCGGTGATGTCGGCCGGCAGCAGATCAGGGGTGAACTGGATGCGGTGGAACTGGGCTTCGATGCCTTCGGCGAGTTCTTTGATGGCCTTCGTCTTGGCCAGGCCAGGGGCGCCCTCGACCAGCATGTGGCCGTCGGCGAGCAAGGCGATGAGCAAGCGCTCGATGAGTTTTTCCTGGCCGAGAATCTGCGTTGAAAGAAAGGTTCGCAGCGCCAGCAGCGCTTCACGATGTTCCATCGATGACTGTTCCTGGAAAAGGTGACCGAAGACGTTCGAATAACGCCAGGGTTGGGGGCGTTACTTTAATGCATCGTGGGGTGCGGCGACTAACGGCATTTTGTGCAAAGTGTGGGGATTTGAATCCGATCTCGCTTCTGCCCGCGGAAATGGTGGTAACGGTTCTGGTACTACTGCGCCGCTTGAAGATCACTCAACAGCAGCTTGATTGTGGTCCTGTTGACCAAATCACACCACGGGCCGTCGTCAATGATTGCCCCGTCCTGCATGACGATGACTCGGTCGAAGCGGTGCAGGTGGCAGACATCGTGGGTTACACAAATCAATCCGCTGTCGGCGAATGTATCGAACAGCAAGTCCCACACCGGGGTGGCCAGCCTCGGTTCGATCGATGCACTGGGCTCGTCGAACAGATTGAATTTCCCCGGTCTGTTGATCAGGCGTAGCAGTGACAGACGCTTGGCTTCACCACCGGAAATATTGGATGCGTTTTCCGTGAGGTTGCGATGGGAAACGATTTCTTCAAGATTCAGTCGATGTATCGCGTGGTTCAAATTTGGCGAAGGGCGGACTCCGAACAGCACCGACCTGTCAAAGGTGCCCTCCAGAAACTGCGGTGATTGAGGGCAATACCTAAGGGACTTCAAGTGGGTCTGGGCGCTTAACCTGGAAATCGGTATGTCGTTGATGCTCAACTGACTCCTCACCGAAGCATTCATCCCCGCCAGCGTTTCCAGCAGGGTGGATTTGCCCGCGCCACTGGGGCCAGTGATGGCGACCGACTGACCTTGGGTGAAGGTGATGGCGTTCTCGATGGACAATCGAACAGCCCCGTTGTCCGTCACAATGCAAGGCTCAAGCACCAGTGTCGATTTGTGCCGAGACGTGAGTTCGGCTTGTCGACTGTCGTCGTCAAAGTTTGGTAGCGACAGCAAAAACTGGAGTCGGCGCTGGTCCGCGAGAAATTGATCAAGCACTCGATAGCCCTCGGTCAGTGCAGTGATATTGAGTAAAAAACTACCTGCAATAGAGAATATGGCGACCAGTTGCCCGACGCTGATGCTTGGTTCGCCCGACAGCTGATCAAGGACCCCCCAGCCGAGTAACCCACCCGTGGATAGGCTGACAAACAAGATTTTTGCCCCGCTCAAGAAACCGCCGGAACTTGCCACGGTTACCGCAGCTTTCGCGTATTGCATGAATGCATAGCTCAGCGGTTGAGTTGCGGTGTGTTCGGCACCTTCCAGTTTTATCGATTTGCCTGTGTTCAAGGTGTTGAAAAGAATGGCACTTAGCTCATCCTCTTGCTCGTTGACGGCGTCAATGTGCTTTCTGCGCCAGCTGATGATTCGATGTGCGACGAACAGATAGACGATCCCAAGGCCGGTCATTGCGAGGAAAATTTCAGAGCCGCCCATATAGTAAAAAGCACTTCCAACGATAAGGAACTCCAGGCACAGAGGGAATCCGATAGTGACGAAGAAAGTTAACAGCTGCTCATGTGCCGTAATTCCGCGCTCCACTGACTTTATAAAGTGACCGATTCGCCATGAGCTGAACTGGAAAAAATCTTTGCGCATCAGTTGTGCAATCCAGTCGATGGAGGCATTCATCACTACTTGCTGTACCAGTTTGGATAGTAAGAATACTTGCAGCGGGTTTATGATTGCCTGAATGCATCCGGTAAGTGTGATGCCTGCTGTTAGAAGTAGTAATAAGTTGAGGGGTGCCTGGCTGCCACTGTTTAAAGTGTCTACAACTTTTCCCAGTAGCAAGGGAGGTGCTAGTGCTATAATTTTCAGCGCTATTATTGTTATGAACGTTGACGTCAGCAGTGCCGCGTGTTCTCTGCAGGCTGTTTTAATAAGGGTTTGCATTGGGCACCTGATGCTGTTCGGTAAAAATCAAGGCGTTATTTGTGTTTGTCGAAGAATGTGTTGGGGAGCAACCAGGCATCCATTTCTAATAATGTTGAAGCGCTCAAGGCTGGGAATATAAGACTGGCAAACAATGCCGTTGTCTGAGTACTGGGTGATGACTCTGTGGAAAATGATTCTGCCACTAGCGGAAACGTTGTTTTTTAGCATTTCCAATTGCAACGGAACGTTGATTGCGAAATCTGTTGGCGGCTGGTCGAGTATGGGGAGATTCAGGTTTTTTACGGAGTTGAAATCTATAAGGTATTTCAATGTATTTGAGCGTGACAGCAGGTCAAGTGTTTTTCTGTCAATTGCCTCTTGCGCGTCGTCATACAATGCCTCGACTTGGAATTGTTCTGTAACTGCTCTTTGAATGGCGATGCAGATGTCCAGCGAGCAGCCAGAACCAATAGGTGATAAGTGGAGGTTTCCGGGGCCCGCTTTAGGTATTGCCACAGCAAAATAAACATTCATCACATCTTTTATTATGATGATTTGTAGTTTGTCAGCCATCGCCAGAGCGCAAGGGTCGCTCTGCAATGCTCTTGTGAGTAGAGGTTTAGAAGGCGCATATAGTTTCATGAGGGGGCCGATCGCACAGATGGCCATAAAAAATCGGGACAGGATGTGTCTCTCAATGACTTCGTGGGTCCCGTGCAACAGCGCTTCATCTTTGGTGCAGCCAAATGCAATCCCTGAATTCGAAGAGTAGCGAGATAGAAATTGCAGGTTAGTACTGGCACTGTTCCATACGGTACCTTCAAGCCAGGGGCAAAGAAGAATGCTCGGAACAAAAAGCTCTTCCGCTATATCAAGTGTCGTGAGCCTGAAGGTGTCGATTGTATCCGCTTTGCAAGGCAGACTTGTCAGAAATCCGTCGCATTCGATGGCTTTCTGAGTGGCAATAAAATCACAGCGCTGAATGCTCGCCTCGTTTGCGTTTGACTGAAAAGTACTGAGATGTTCGATGCTTTCGGCTAACGCCCCAATAAGCGAATCTGGACCTTTTCCTGCGCCTGATTCAATTAAATTATTTGTATCGTCAAAGAGTTCGGCTACGGCTACCAATTTACTTTCATCTGTATGGCGTGTTACGGCATTCAGACGTAGAGAGTGAATGATTTTCTTGATTTTGGATAGTGCTTCAGTAGGGCTGTATTCTCGTTCTGACATATTGAGCCTCATGGGGTTTTAAAATACCGAAAGGGATCCCTTTCGGCATTTTTAAAGGTGCTATATCAGCCAGTGTCAGATGGTCAGCGTGGCAAAGAAGTTGGCTTCAGTTGCCAGAAAGCCGTCTGAAGTGCCCATTAGCTGTGGCAGGCCATCAAAGGGGCCTATCTCAGTACGTTTTTTACCCATGATATTAACTCCTTGTTATTGATGTGGCGGCCCTGCAGGCAAGTGCCGCACTTGCGATGTTTTTCGCAAGTGATTTATTAATAACAGTGAGTTTTCTGATTATCAATCGCGTGGCGGAGCGAAACGTCCGTTACTGGAGTGGGGTTATTCTTGTCTAGGGGTAGGATGGATCTCAGAGTTTTTTAGAATTTGTTTTAAATTGGTTGTTTTGTCTGATACTTCAGTTGGTTGTGATGTTTAAGAGATTGTCGGCGAATGCTGGTTTTTCGATGCGAAGGGTTTTCCATCGTTAGCGCTCATCAACCAAGAAGGTCTGGAGTGCTCGGTAATTTCGAACGAAACTGATGGAAATCGGCCTGGCGGCGGGGGTGAGGTTTCGGACGCTCTCCGTTCAGATAACGCCAAGATTGGGGCGTTACTTTAATGCATCGTGGGGTGCGGCGACTAATGGCATTTTGTGCAAAGTGTGGGAATTGATTGGGGGAATTGTTGGAAGTTTGTACGGACGGGGGTGTTGTGGTGTTCTTTTGGACGCCTTCGCGGGCAAGCTCCTACAGGTATGGAGTCATACGCACTATCTGCGCACGCCACTGTCCTTGTAGGAGCGAGGCTTGCCCGCGAAGGTGCCCTCCCATACACCATCAGAGCTCGCTAATGTAGGTACCCGTGCCCTTGAGAATGTTCTGCAACGTTTCCTCCACCTCCGCCAAATCACTCGCAGCGGTGCTGTGCGTGATTTCCAGCGAATCATCGCCATTCAGCGCATCGGCATCCGCCGCTGCGATTTCGATCAGCAGGCGGGTAGGGCTGAGGGTGACTTTCACGCCATCGAGGGTCGAAGGCTCGCCATCAAGGGTGATTTCCAGTTCGTCTTCGTCCGGGTAGCGGGTCATCAGGAACATCTCGCCTTGCTCGCTGTGGCAGGCGAGCATTGCCATGTTGTCTTCTTCGTCGTCGCACGGGTTGACGATCAAGAGGGAGGTAGTCATTTGCATGGGGGAAATCCTGGCTCGGCGAGCGTTGTGAACACAACAAAACGCGATTTTGCCAGTCCTCGGGAATTTCTGCTCGACTGAGTGTCATAGGATGTGTCGCGAACACATGGGGAGTTACTGGTCATTTTTGGTACGAGTGTGCCGTAAAACCGGTCAGAAAACCGCCATTTTCCCTTGCGGCTGCTAGTGTTGTTCGATGCGCCGCCGTGAAGCAGCGTACCGATGACCGAATATGTCGCAGCATCGCAAGCACGGGCCTTGCCGCACTGGTTAAGCTGCGCAACGGATGAGCACCCGTAAAGACATTGCGCTGTACGCAGCCCAGTCGTTTTTGCAGATGCCCATTCATGGAAGGTGAATGTGACCCGAGTGTCTCGTCCAGCTTCATCCACCTGTCATTCTGTTTCCTCTGCCCGAGAATCAGGAACAGGGTGACGGATCGCCCCGAAAGGGGTTTTGCACGCGACGCTTCCATCAATAACAAGCCCAAGCGGAGTACCACAGATGGCGTTCTTCACCGCAGCCAGCAAAGCCGACTTCCAGCACCAACTGCAAGCGGCACTGGCGCAGCACATCAGTGAACAGGCACTGCCACAAGTGGCGCTGTTTGCTGAACAATTTTTCGGCATCATTTCCCTCGACGAGCTGACCCAGCGTCGGCTGTCCGACCTCGCTGGCTGTACCCTTTCTGCGTGGCGCCTGCTTGAGCGCTTCGATCACGCGCAACCACAGGTTCGCGTCTACAACCCTGATTACGAACGTCACGGCTGGCAGTCGACCCACACCGCGGTCGAAGTGCTGCACCACGATCTGCCATTTCTGGTGGACTCGGTGCGTACCGAGCTGAACCGTCGTGGCTACAGCATTCACACCCTGCAAACCACTGTGCTGAGCGTACGTCGCGGCAGCAAGGGCGAGCTGCTGGAAATCCTGCCGAAAGGCACCCAGGGCGACGACGTTCTTCAAGAGTCGTTGATGTACCTGGAAATCGACCGTTGCGCTAACGCGGCCGAAATGAACGTGCTGAGCAAAGAGCTGGAGCAGGTTCTCGGTGAGGTCCGCGTGGCGGTCGCCGATTTCGAGCCGATGAAGGCCAAGGTCCAGGAAATCCTCACGGGTCTGGACAACAGCCAGTTCGCTGTCGACGCCGAAGAAAAAGCCGAGATCAAAAGCTTCCTCGAATGGCTGGTGGGTAATCACTTCACGTTCCTGGGCTATGAAGAGTTCGTGGTTCGCGACGAGGCCGACGGCGGCCACATTGTTTACGACCAGAATTCCTTCCTCGGCCTGACCAAATTGCTGCGCACCGGCCTGACCTACGATGACCTGCGCATCGAAGACTACGCGGTGAACTACCTGCGCGAACCGACCCTGTTGTCGTTCGCCAAGGCTGCGCACCCGAGCCGCGTACACCGTCCGGCTTACCCGGACTACGTGTCGATCCGTGAAATCGACGCCGACGGCAACGTCATCAAGGAATGCCGTTTCATGGGCCTGTACACCTCCTCGGTGTATGGCGAGAGCGTGCGGGTCATTCCGTACATCCGCCGCAAGGTCGAAGAAATCGAACGCCGTTCCGGCTTCCAGGCCAAGGCTCACCTGGGCAAGGAACTGGCGCAAGTGGTTGAAGTGCTGCCGCGGGACGATCTGTTCCAGACCCCGGTGGACGAGCTGTTCAGCACCGTGATGTCGATCGTGCAGATCCAGGAACGCAACAAGATCCGCGTGTTCCTGCGTAAAGACCCGTACGGTCGTTTCTGCTACTGCCTGGCCTACGTGCCGCGCGACATCTACTCGACCGAAGTGCGCCAGAAGATCCAGCAAGTGCTGATGGATCGCCTGAAAGCTTCGGACTGCGAGTTCTGGACCTTCTTCTCCGAGTCCGTGCTGGCCCGCGTGCAGCTGATTCTGCGCGTCGATCCGAAGAACCGTCTCGACATCGACCCGCTGCTGCTGGAAAAAGAAGTGATACAGGCCTGCCGCAGCTGGCAGGACGACTACGCAGCCCTGATCGTCGAAAGCTTCGGCGAAGCCCACGGCACCAACGTGCTGGCCGACTTCCCGAAAGGCTTCCCGGCCGGTTACCGCGAGCGTTTCGCCGCGCACTCGGCTGTGGTCGACATGCAGCACCTGCTGAGCCTGAACGAAAAAAATCCGCTGGTGATGAGTTTTTATCAGCCGCTGGGTCAGGTCTCCGGTCAGCGCGAGCTGCACTGCAAGCTGTATCACGCCGATACCCCGCTGGCACTGTCGGACGTGTTGCCGATCCTGGAAAACCTCGGTCTGCGCGTGTTGGGTGAATTCCCGTACCGCCTGCGCCACAACAATGGCCGCGAGTTCTGGATTCACGACTTCGCGTTCACTGCGGCCGAAGGCCTGGAACTCGACATCCAGCAACTCAACGACACCTTGCAGGACGCGTTCGTCCACATCGTGCGTGGCGATGCCGAGAACGACGCATTCAACCGTCTGGTGCTGACCGCCGGCCTGCCATGGCGTGATGTGGCACTGCTGCGTGCTTACGCGCGCTACATGAAGCAGATCCGTCTGGGCTTCGACCTGGGTTACATCGCCAGCACCCTGAACAACCACACCGACATCGCTCGCGAGTTGACCCGGCTGTTCAAAACCCGTTTCTACCTGGCCCGCAAGCTCGGTACTGACGATCTGGAAGACAAGCAGCAGCGCCTGGAGCACGCGATCCTCAGCGCACTGGACGACGTCCAGGTGTTGAACGAAGACCGCATCCTGCGTCGCTACCTGGACCTGATCAAAGCCACCCTGCGGACCAACTTCTATCAGACCGACGCCCACGGTCAGAACAAGTCCTACTTCAGCTTCAAGTTCAACCCGCATCAGATTCCAGAGCTGCCGAAGCCGGTACCGAAGTTCGAAATCTTCGTTTACTCGCCACGCGTCGAAGGTGTGCACCTGCGCTTCGGCAACGTCGCTCGCGGCGGTCTGCGCTGGTCTGACCGTGAAGAAGACTTCCGTACCGAAGTCCTGGGCCTGGTAAAAGCCCAGCAAGTGAAGAACTCGGTCATCGTGCCAGTAGGCGCGAAGGGCGGCTTCCTGCCGCGTCGCCTGCCACTGGGCGGCAGCCGTGACGAGATCGCGGCCGAGGGCATCGCCTGCTACCGCATCTTCATCTCGGGCCTGTTGGACATCACCGACAACCTGAAAGACGGCGCACTGGTGCCACCGGCCAACGTCGTGCGTCATGACGACGATGACCCGTACCTGGTAGTGGCAGCGGACAAGGGCACTGCAACCTTCTCCGACATCGCCAACGGCATCGCTATCGACTACGGCTTCTGGCTCGGTGATGCGTTCGCCTCCGGCGGTTCCGCCGGTTACGACCACAAGAAAATGGGCATCACCGCCAAGGGCGCGTGGGTTGGCGTGCAACGTCACTTCCGCGAACGCGGCATCAATGTTCAGGAAGACAGCATCACTGTAGTGGGCGTCGGCGACATGGCCGGTGACGTGTTCGGTAACGGTTTGTTGATGTCCGACAAGCTGCAACTGGTCGCGGCATTCAACCACCTGCACATTTTCATCGATCCAAACCCTGAGCCTGCGAACAGCTTCGCTGAGCGTCAGCGCCTGTTCGACCTGCCGCGTTCGGCCTGGTCGGATTACGACACCAGCATCATGTCCGAAGGCGGCGGGATCTTCTCCCGTAGCGCGAAAAGCATCGCGATTTCCCCGCAGATGAAAGAGCGTTTCGACATTCAGGCAGACAAGCTGACCCCGACCGAACTGCTGAATGCCTTGCTCAAGGCACCGGTGGATCTGTTGTGGAACGGCGGTATCGGCACCTACGTCAAAGCCAGCACCGAAAGCCACGCCGATGTCGGCGACAAGGCCAACGATGCGCTGCGCGTAAACGGTAACGAGCTGCGCTGCAAAGTCGTGGGCGAGGGCGGTAACCTCGGTATGACCCAACTGGGTCGTGTCGAATTCGGCCTCAATGGTGGCGGTTCCAACACCGACTTCATCGACAACGCCGGTGGCGTGGACTGCTCCGACCACGAAGTGAACATCAAGATCCTGCTGAACGAAGTGGTTCACGCCGGTGACATGACCGACAAGCAACGTAACCAGTTGCTGGCGAGCATGACCGACGAAGTGGGCAATCTGGTGCTCGGCAACAACTACAAGCAGACCCAGGCCCTGTCCTTGGCGGCCCGTCGCGCCTTGCCGCGGATTGCCGAATACAAGCGCCTGATGAACGATCTGGAAAGCCGTGGCAAGCTGGATCGTGCCATCGAGTTCCTGCCGTCTGAAGAGGCGATCAACGAGCGCGTCATGGATGGCCACGGTCTGACCCGTGCCGAGCTGTCGGTGCTGATCTCCTACAGCAAAATCGACCTCAAGGAGCAGCTGCTCAACTCCTTGGTGCCGGACGACGACTACCTGACTCGCGACATGGAAACCGCTTTCCCACCGAGCCTGGTGAGCAAGTTCTCCGCCGCCATGCGCCGTCACCGCCTGAAGCGCGAAATCGTCAGCACCCAGATCGCCAACGATCTGGTGAACCACATGGGCATCACCTTCGTTCAACGACTCAAAGAGTCGACTGGCATGAGCCCGGCGAACGTGGCCGGTGCGTATGTGATCGTGCGTGACATCTTCCACCTCCCGCACTGGTTCCGTCAGATCGAAGCCCTGGATTACCAGGTTTCCGCTGATGTTCAACTGGAGCTGATGGACGAGCTGATGCGTCTGGGCCGTCGCGCTACGCGCTGGTTCCTGCGCAGCCGTCGCAACGAGCAGAACGCTGCCCGTGACGTCGCGCACTTCGGTCCACATCTTGCGGCGCTGGGCCTCAAGCTCGACGAACTGCTGGAAGGTCCGACTCGCGAAGGCTGGCAGACCCGTTATCAGGCCTACGTCGCGGCTGGCGTGCCTGAGTTGCTGGCGCGCATGGTTGCAGGCACTACTCACCTGTACACCTTGCTGCCGATCATCGAAGCGTCGGATGTGACCGGCCAGAACGCAGCTGACGTGGCGAAGGCTTACTTCGCTGTCGGCAGCGCGCTGGACATCACCTGGTACCTGCAACAGATCAGTGCCCTGCCGGTTGAAAACAACTGGCAGGCCCTGGCCCGTGAAGCGTTCCGTGACGACGTCGACTGGCAACAACGTGCGATCACCATCTCCGTCCTGCAACAGGGCGACGGCAGCCAAGACGTGGAAACACGCCTGGCGCTGTGGATGGAAGAGCACGAAGGCATGATCGAACGCTGGCGCGCCATGCTGGTGGAACTGCGTGCCGCCAGCGGCACCGACTACGCCATGTACGCCGTGGCCAACCGCGAACTGCTGGACCTGGCATTGAGCGGTCAAACGGTGTTGCCTGCCACTGTCAGCATCGAGCTGGAGCCTGCTGCCTGATCAGGCGCTGAATGAAAAAACCCCGCATTGAGAGATGCGGGGTTTTTTTATGTTTGGTTTTTGTGTTGTCTGGTCGGGCCTCTTCGCGAGCAGGCTCGCTCCCACAATGGAATGCATTTCAAATGTGGGAGCGAGCCTGCTCGCGAAGAGGCCATCAGCCTTAATACAACTTTTGGCCTGAAGTGTTATCAATCATCGACACTTTATCTGTCGGCCTGGTCAATAAATTACTGAGCGACTGGTCAAACTTCTGCAGCGCCCGAACTTGTACATTTTGTTGTTCGTTAATATCCGCCACTATCTCTTCACTGGGCTTGAAATCTGCCCATAACGGACTCAACGCTTTGGCGTCATGGCCTTGCGCGGTGCCAATGTAATTAAAGTTCTTGTCGTAGAATTCCACGCTGACATCGGCTTTGATGTCCGAACTGCGCGAGGTCATCAACTGACTGCGGCTGTCGACGATGGCGACCACGTCCGGTTTCGCCGCTTTGAGACTTTGCATGTCCGGATACACCGTCACCGCGCCGAACTGACGTTGCAAGGAGGCCTTGACCCAATCCACCGCCATGTCGGGCCTGGAGCTGGCTACGTAAGCGTCGTGAATCGATTGCACCAGCAGGCTCTGGCCGAAACCGGTGCCGGCATTGGCCTGGTAATCCTCAAGGTAAGCACGGTTGGTCTGGGTGTTGCGGCTGTAGACAATGCCCAGCGAAACAGTGCGGCCATTGGGAATACTCGTCGCCGTGCTGCGGCCGACAGGCTCAGTGAAGATGCCGTCCAGTGAAGACACCGCTGTCGGCGCGGTGGGAATTGAGCAGCCAGTTAAAACAGCTGTTATCGTCAAGGTGCTGACAAGCGCAAGTTTCATGGTGGTTCTCCAGTGAAACAACTTCAGTCTGAACATTTAAGTTGCCGAAAGTTGTCGGCGGTGATGTCAGACTAGACCGTGGGTGACTGAATAAAATAGTCAATATCAGTACTTGTCAGGCCGCGAATAGTTTTATTTGGATTAACCGGAGGCGGTTAATTGCGTGGAGAAATAAAAAGGCCCAAATCATCAATTCGAGCCTTTTTATTTATGGCTGTATGTCCAGCGATCAGTTTTCCAAAGGGATCAGCACTTTCTCGTCCGGGCCCAACACCATGAACACCAACAGCTTGGCAGGTTTGGTCGTGCTGGCGTTCTTCGAGACTAGATGTTCCGAGCCTGCGGGTTCGTACCAGAACTGACCCGTCTTGTAGGTGATCGCCTTACCGCCTTTGACTTGAGAAGTGACCGCGCCCGAGAGCACATAAGCCATGGCCGTGCCTTCATGTTTGTGGGCGATGGAGGACTGGCCGGGTTTGTAGTCGACCTCGATCATCATGGCCTTTTTCCCTGGCACGTTTTGCAGCATCTCGTCCTGCAACACCGTGACTTTTTCCGAAGGGTCGTGGGCAAATGCCGACGCTGAAACAGTCAGGGCCAAAGCAGCAAAGGAGGCCGCACAGAAGCGCAAAGGGTTCATGGTTCATCACCTGAGGTCGTTGGTTGTGAGAAACCACGATAGTCCGCAGATTGGGGCAATCAAACAGCCAATTTTCGGGAAGGTGAGGGGGCCAATCCGCGACACCGAAACCTGTAGCAGCCTGTAGCAGCTGTCGAGCAGCGCGAGGCTGCGTCCGGCTGCGCAGCAGTCGTAAAACCGGAGAGCGCGGTTAACATGAAACACCGTGCTGGCTGATTTTACGACGGCTTCGCAGCCGGACGCAGCCTCGCGCTGCTCGACAGCTGCTACAGGTTTAGCGGATCGGAAAGCTGTTGAAATCCACGGCATTCGCCAACTGGTTGTCGATCAGGCCGATAAAGCCTTGTACTTCAGGGCAGTTGAAATGCATGTGCATGGCCGCTTCCGATTGCCAGTGGGCGCTGACGTTCCAGCGGTTGCTGTCCTCGGGGCAACGGTCGACCATATAGGACTCACAGCCCGGTAGTTCGCGCAGGGTTTCGACAATCTTTTGCAGTTGCTTGCCCAGTTCATCCGAGCGACCGGCGGCGGCCTGCACCTTTACGGTATTGATCACTTCGTAGGACATTGCTCACACTCCTGAATCAGGCCGGACGAATCCTGCTCATTGAGGGATAACGCCTATGCAGGATAGGCCTGCACCCTTGGGGCGCCAATAGCCAATCGCCGGATAAAGCCACAGACCAATCCGTCAGCCGACCTGCTGCAAAATGTCCCGCAGACGGTCCAGGGCGATGTCGATGTCCAGGGTCTCGATGGCACCAAAACCCAGCAAAAGCCCGGCCCGCGGCGGGTGCTGGTAGAAAAAGCCATCGATGGAATAGAGGCCGACTTCGACTTTTTTTGCCAGGTCGATCACTAATGGAATATCGATAGGCACTTTGCACATCACCACCATGTGGAACCCCGCCGTGCTGGGGACCGCCTCCAGCCACGGTGAAAGATCGCTGGCGATACGCGTCAAAATCCGCTCGCGGCGCCCGGCATAGATCGTATGGCAGCGACGGATGTGCTTGAGCAGGCAGCCTTCGGCGATGAATTTGGCCAGCGCCCATTGGGGCAGGGTGGAGGTGTGCAGGTCGGTCAGTTGCTTGGCGCGGATCACCGCTTCGAGAATCGCCGGCGGCAGGATCGCATAGCCCAGCCGCAGCTCCGGCAGCAAGGTTTTGGAAAAGGTCCCGACGTAGGCGACGATGCCGCGCTCATCCATGCTTTGCAGTGAATCGGTAGGGCGGCCCTCGTAGCGGAATTCGCTGTCGTAATCGTCCTCGATGATGATCGCACCCAATTCATAGGCTCGTTCCAGCAGTGCAGACCGGCGCGCCTGACTCATCGGCATGCCGAGTGGAAACTGGTGGGACGGCGTGACGTAAATCAGTCGTGTGCCCAAGGGGATTTTATCGACTTGAATGCCTTCGTCATCCACGGGAACCCCGATCACGGTGGCCCCGTGGGTGCCGAACAGCAAGCGCGCCGGTGGGTAACCGGGGTCTTCCATGGCGACGATGCTGCCTGGCTGTGTCAGCACCCGCGAAATCAAGTCCAGCGCCTGTTGGGCACCGTTGCACACCACCACGTCATCGTCCTGGCAATTGACCCCGCGAGAAAACGCGATGTGCCGGGCGATGGCATTGCGCAGCGCCGGCAGGCCTTCGGGCTGGCTGTACAAGCCTTTTGAACCGGCGATCTGGCGCAACGCGTGAGAGGTACAGCGCCGCCAGTCATCCTGGGGAAACTGGCCCTTGCTGGTCGCGCCACCGATAAAGTCGTAGCGCAGCGAGCCTTCCAGGGTCGGATGACGCAAAAACTGCGGCAGGTTGCGCCAGGACTCGATGACATCGAAGCTCGCCAGCTCCGAATGGCTCTGTTTTCGGGTGACTTTCTCTGCACGGGCGTTGACGTATGTGCCTTTGCCGATCACCCCGGTGAGGAAGTTTTCATAGGTCAGTTGCGCATAGGTGTCGGAAATGGTTTTGCGCGAAATGCCCAGCTGTTCAGCCAGCAGCCGGCTGGGCGGCAGTTGCGTCCCTGCGGCCAGGCGGCCGGTTTCGATGGCGCTGCGCAGTTGGTTATACAACTGGCCTGCCAGGTCCTTACGGCCGTTGATGACGACATGAAGTTCCATACCGACGAGTTTCCTGGACGAGTGAGGCGCGTGTGCGTCGCGCCAGATTACCCGCATGCGCGGCTGCACAGTAGTTGTGTGGTCGAAAAACCTGCGATTGGTCTGTTGTCAGGTGGTCCACTGGTTTTTCGCGCAATTGGACCTGTGACGCCTGTCCGTGACCCTCTAACTTGGATAGACAGATCCGATCCACGAGGTCGCGCCATGAACCCCCGGCTGGATTACTACAGCGCATCGCCCAAAGCGATGAAAGCCATGATTGCCATGGAAGCCTTGACCAGTAACCTCAGCATCGAGCCGGCCCTGCTGCACCTGATTAAAATCCGCGCCTCACAACTCAACGGCTGCGCTTTTTGTACCGACATGCATTCGGTGGATGCGCGCCGGCTCGGCGAGACCGACCGCCGCCTGTATTCGATTGTGGTCTGGCGCGACAGCGGCTTCTTCAACCCTCGGGAGCGCGCGGCGCTGGCCTGGACCGAAGCCGTCACCTTGCTCGCCGAAAGCCATGTGCCGGACGACGTCTACGCCCTGGCGCGGGAGCAGTTCAGCGAAAGCGAGATAGTCGACCTGACCATTGCGGTCACCACCATCAACAGCTGGAATCGCCTGGCGGTGAGTTTTCGGCAGGTCCCCAGTGGCTGAATCGATTTTCTACCGCAGGTGTCACATCAGTTTCATAACCGCTGAGCACGATGGCAATGTTACTCATTAAAGGATTTTGTGGGAGCGAGCCTGCTCGCGAAGCAGACACCGCGGTTTAACAGACAGACCACGTCATCGTTCTTCGCGAGCAGGCTCGCTCCCACAGGGTTCCCGGAGCAAGCTCGCTCCTACAGTGAACAACATTGCGCCTGATGCAGGCTTTCAAGGATAGAGGGACAGGGAGTCATCGATGTCAGTCATGGAATCCACATTCGTCGCAGCCATCGATCCGGTGCTGGCGCACGCTTTCCGGGTCAGTGCCCGTTGTGGCTGCTTTATGCAAGCGGCTCGTAGTCTCAACATCAAGGCCACGCTGCTGCGCAAACAATTGGCGCAGCTGGAAGCGCACCTTCACTGTTCGCTGTTCAGTCACTCGGACAATGGTTTTGCCCTCAGTCGTGAAGGGTTACAGCTGCATTCGCAGTTGATTGCCCTGTCCCGCGAGCGCGATTTGCCGGTGCTCGAACAACCCGTGATTCGCCTGGCTGTCGCCGAATCAATCCTGCATGACATTCTCGGCCGCGATCTGGTTGCCTTGCTGCGACGCAATGCCCGCGTGCGCCTGGACATCATCAGCCTGGACAGCGAGCTGTCCTTGCAAGCAATCAGCGCCGATGTGGTGGTCTGGTTGGCCGGCACCGATTCGCCGCTGCCAAGCCCGAGTTTTGCCGTCAGTGAACCGCAGCGTCTGGCGCGGCTGGATTACTTTCCACACATTGCCAAGCGTTACTCGCGGGTGGCGGCGCGCCCGGACAGCCTGGATGATCTGGCTGATTTTCTATTGGTGCAATGGCAGCATGACCGTGAGGTCGACAGTTTCCGGCCGTGGAATACCCTGGTGGAACAGCGTCTGGCCGGGGTGGTGCAGCTGCATTCCTATGAGCTGATGCTGGAAATGATCCGTTGCAGCGCCTGCATTGGCCTGTTGCCTGGGTATATGAGTCACTTCGACCGTGGGCTGATCGCCTTGCCAGGGTTGTTCAGCGAGCCTGCGCAGCGTCAGGTGTGGATGGCGGTCAATGCCCAATCCCGGGAAGAGGCGCAGGTGCAGATGATCGTCGAGCTGATCCGCAGCACCTTCGAAGAGCGCAGGGAGTGGTTTGAAGGCTGATCACTGTCCAAAATGTGGGAGCGAGCTTGCTCGCGATGGCGGTGTTTCAGGCACATCATTGTTGAAGGTGCGACTGCTATCGTGTTCAAGCTCGCTCCCACAAGGTTCTCGCCATGTCCGAAGATTGCGTTATAGAGTAAGGGGCCATGTCTGTATCAAGGACGAATACCCCATGCCGCACACTGACGCTGTCTTCACCCTCGAACGCTTCAACGAATCCCATCTCGAGGGCATCACTGCTCTCTACAACGATCCAGCCGTCACCCGACAAGTGCTGCAAATGCCGTTTCAGTCCACCGAGGTCTGGCGCCAACGCCTGACGCCGGACAACGAACGGGTGGTGCAGCTGGTGGCGCTGCATCAAGGAGCGGTCATCGGCAACATAGGCCTGGAACAATTTTTGCGGATTCGCCGCAGCCATGCGGGCAGCCTTGGCATGGGCGTCGCGGTGGCGTGGCAAGGCAAAGGTGTCGGCACAAAACTGCTGGCGGCGGCACTGGACATCGCCGACAACTGGATGAATCTGCAACGGGTCGAGCTTTCGGTCTATAGCGACAACGAAGCGGCCATCGGCTTGTACCGCAAGTTTGGCTTCGAAACCGAAGGGCTGTTTCGCGACTACGCCGTCCGTGACGGCATGTTAGTAGACACCTTGAGCATGGCGCGCCTGCGTCGCACGCCCAAGGCTCATTGATTCAGTCGCCCAGTGCGAACGCCACCGCCGCTTGCGCATGCAGTTCGGTGGTGTCGAGCAAGGGCAGGGCGCTGTGCTCGGGTTTGATCAGCATGCCGATTTCCGTGCAGCCGAGGATGATCGCCTGGGCGCCGCGTCGGGTCAGCGATTCGATGACTTGTTGGTACACCTTGCGCGAGGCCTCGCTGATCACTCCGACGCACAACTCGTCATAGATGATCCGGTGGACCGCTTGGCGTTCCTCGGTCTCCGGCACCAGCACGGTCAACCCTTGCGCGGTCAGGCGGTCCTTCAGAAAGTCCTGCTCCATGGTAAACGCGGTGCCCAACAGGCCGACCTTCAGTGCTCCAGCGCTGACTGCTGCCTGACCGGTCGGGTCCGCGATGTGCAGAAACGGAATGTCGATCGCGGCCTGAATCTGCGCGGCCACCTTGTGCATGGTGTTGGTACAGAGCACCACGCAATCGGCACCGCCAGCCACCAGCCGCTGCGCCGCATCCACCAGGATTGCCGCCGCATCGTCCCAACGTCCGGCATGTTGCGCCTGTTCGACAGGCCCGAAGTCGACGCTGTACATGAGCAACTTCGCCGAACGCAATGGTCCGAGCCGGTCGCGTACCTGTTGGTTGATGAGACGGTAATACTCGGCGCTGGACTCCCAGCTCATGCCGCCGATCAGGCCGATGGTGCGCATAACGTGCTCCTGTGGTTGGCAACTTTTGAGAGAGTGTCCCGTGGATCCGAGTTTTGATCTATCGGAAAATGCTCAATGCACTTCACCACGCCTCCAACCGCTACCGCTCAGACTATTAGTTGTACGCCGACAACGCGCATCTGCCATGCTCAAAGTCCGCAGCACCGCTTCAATCAAAGGAACACCGCAATGGACGACGTACAGCAACTGGGCGAGATGCTTCGCCACTACGCAGAAAGCGAAGCGCACAAAAAGCAACTGTTTGAGTCGCAATCGGCCGTGTGGGCGACGCGTATTGGTGAGTTGTTCGATCAGATCCAGCAGTGGCTTGAACCGGTCCAGGCACCAAATCTGCTGGAAGTCAGCCGCGAGGCGTATGTCGCATCGGGTCCGAGCGTTCCGGTCGAAACATCGACGTTCAAGACCGAGAAACTGAGCATCGTGATCGCCGGCAAACCGGTGGAGTTCGTGCCGGACGTGATGGGTGCGGGTGGGCAGATTTCATTGGCGGTGATGGGCCTGACCGCCGCGCGGTATGGCAGCATCTCGCTGGTGTGCCTGCCGCCGTCAAGCAGCTGGCAGTGGCGCAAGACCAATGGCTTGAAAGATCCGGACACCTTTGCGTTTGATGCGAACTTTTTGGCGCAGCAGTTGCAGAGTTTGATTCCGCGTGAGCGGGGATAACAGCATATTCATTGGCCAAGAGCGCTGTTGTTTCAAAAGGGTTGTTGAAAAGCCGGTCTCCGAGACTACAAACACGTTTGTGTTGTTAGTCTCGGAGACCGGTATTCGGAACCACTGCTTTTTACTTTGTGGTCAACTCGGAAATTAACGGCAGTGACCGATCCAACGCGCTCACCGCTGTAATGCTGACCTCGTAGCGGGTGCGTGGAAGCAGGATCGGTTTCAAAAAGGTATTGACTGACTGGTAAGGCAGCTCAGTCCCCTGTGGACCGGTCAAAACGATGTCATAGCGCAGTACATCCTCCATATCAATCGGTGCATCCCATTCCAGCGTGGGTACTAACCCTGGTTGGGTGAACCGAAAGTTGCTCGGTGCACTCGGCGGCGGGCCTTGCGTACGAACGGTTATTGCAGCTGGCTCGGAGGCATTGCCGGAAAGGTCCAGGGCACACACCTCGAACGAGTAGGTGCCGGGAAGCAAGTTGACGGCTGTGTAATGCGTCAGTGGTGTGCTATCGAAGTATTCGTGATTGTTGTAGATCACATATTCATGAACTCCGATGTCGTCGGTTGAAGACTCCCAGGCCAGCGTGACTGAGTCAGTGGTTGCTTCAGCGATGTGTAGATTTCCCGGCAGGCTCGGTGGGGTGACGTCCTTCGGAACATAAGTCAGCACGGTGGGTTCAGATAGCTGACCATACACGTCAAAAGCCGAGACGCTGATTGTATGCTCAACGTCGAGCTCCAGATTTAGATCAATACCGGTGATCAATGAATCGAAACGGTGCTCATCATTGACCAAGACTCTGACCCCCTGTGTGGCACCCCCCTCTCCCTTTGACCACTCCAATCTCACTGAAGTTGATGTCCGAGGAATGAGCTGCGCGCTTGGCGAAGCAGGCGCCGGCTGTGGTGCCTGCCCCGTGGTTTTGAACACAGCGCTCCGGCTGTATGCGGAGACGTTTCCATCTTTGTCACGTGCACCCACGTATACCCGGTGATAGGCGCCGCTTGTCAGTTTTGTAAACGTGAAATGAGTGTCTGGGGTCGAAAACAGTAATCCGTTCAGCAGAACGCGATAACCGGTGACGCCAATATTGTCACTAGAGGGTTCCCAAGTCAGCGTTGCGCCAGAGTCGGTTATTGCGCTGACGACTGGAGCGCCTGGTGCGCTCGGAGGAACGTCGTCAGCCACGGTTTTCTCGAGCAACGCCACTTCAGAAGTATCCCCGTCCAACTTGGCATGAACCGAAAATTTGAAATGGTGTGGAACCGGGCCAGGCGAGACGTCAGCCAGCTTGAAGTTGTAACCCCAGCGACCAGGGGCTGTCGTGAATACCTGGCCATTGATGGAGACTTCATGAGCCGGGTGTTGCCTGAAGACGGGATCCCACGCCAGTCTGCAGAGCCCGTTACTGTGGCTGAACCGAAGGTGGGTAGGTGGACGCAATCTGGTCTTGAAGGTAGTGCCGGCCGGTTCGGATCGACCGGCGTCATTAATTGCTCGTACTTCGACGCTATAATCGGAATGGCTTTGCAGGTACTTGAGATTGAACTGAGGCTGTTCAGTCCGGGCGACAAGGTAGCCGTTCAAATAAATGAGGTACTTAATTTCTCCGCCATTGTCAGTCGATGGCGCCCAAGTCAATGTTACGGATGCATCCGTCAAATTGCTCGGTTGTGGAATACCGGGTTTGGTGGGGGGGTTAAGTACCAATGTATTGAAGGCAGCGGTCGCAGGCTGAGAAAGGTTTCCGGGGAAATCTGTGGCTCTGACCTCGACAGTGTACGAGGTTGAGTGTTTCAAACCGGTCAAGGTGTGGCCGGTCTCGGTGACCATCGTCGCACTGCCATTAACCGATACTTCATAACCTGTTACGCCGATATTGTCAGTGGATGGTGCCCACTTTACGTCGGATGAGGTAAAGGTGATGTCGCTGAATTCCGGGGTCCCCGGCTTGCTGGGTGGCGTGGAGTCTTTCGAGACATAAATGAAAATCCACTCTGAGGGGCGTTTAACACCGTCTATGGCCCAAATCCGAAACAGATAACTCGATGTGGAAGGTAAATTGTGAGCGGTATAACTGCATTCGGAGGCAGGAATAAAGAAAGGCACTTCTTCATCGCGCAGTATTACGTAGTGCGTTATATCTTCATCGACTGAAGCTGTCCAAGTCAGCGTTACAGAATTCTCGGTTCTGGAAAACTTCAGGTTGGTCGGCGGTTTGGGAGGGGTTACATCAGTTCTGAAAGTAAATAAAAGAGGTTCGGATGTCTCCTTTGTGCCTCGTAGTCTTGAGCGTATTTCAGCAGTTCGAACCTTATTGTCTTCACTCATCTGAAGAGATTCGTTTTTAAGGGTGCCAGGTGCGGGCCGTCCCTGGCTGAAAGTATGATTGCTGTCATCCATTTTAATTATGTGTTCGTAATCGATGCTGGTATCGACATCCGCCTCCCATTCAATGTGTTCCATAGGCCATTTTTCGGCTATAAACACACTGTGGCTACTGGGGTTTCTCGGCTTTCCAGGCCGCACATCCAAAATAATTGAAGCGGGAACCGAGTATTTTCCACTAACGTCCAGAGCACGCAACTTAAAGGTATATGCAGTCTCGATGTCCAGGTTGGCTACATGATAACTCAGCTCCTTTTGTGGTGGGGAGTCTTTGCCTTCATGAGTCACCACGTATTCAACAGGACCAGACGCATCGTAAGATGCACTCCAAGTCAGGGTTGCAGATCTCATTCTTACATCAATAAGTTGCAAATTTTCAGGCTTTGTCGGCGGTGTAGTGTCCTTAAGATGAAGAAAGGCTCCCCGCGAGGGAGGCGAAACATTAGCTGCTGTATCGACGGCTTCGACTGTATATGTGTAAGGCAAGGGGCGGACGTTCGATAGTTGATAGTTGGTTGTTGTAGTCCATCCCACCTTCACATCGTTCTGGAGGATGTTGTAGTAATGCAGGGTTTTATTGTTATCCGTACTTTTGTTCCATAGCAACTCCACCTCGTAGATGTCTTGATCTCCCGGACCCTTCTGTCTCGCGATAAAATTTGACGGTGTGGAAGGTGGGATGTTGTCAAGACCTTTTTCCCTATTCCTCTCAATGCAAAAATCGACAAGACCGGTGCTTCCAATGAAGTCGGCGTTTATAATGTTGCACTTTGCCCCTAGCCCGTTTTCAAGGTCGTACATATCCTTCCAGAATTGATGGTCAGACTTCATTCGTACGGGGCCGGTAGCACTATAGGCGACGGCCTGAAATGACCATATGCGGTCGATAAGTTCAGTGCCGCGATATCTGAGTGTTGAGTTTATATCGCGCATGAACTCAACTAGATCGGCCATGCCATTCTTTCCCGACCAGACATGAGTTAACTGAGACCAATAATTACCATTTAGTGCTGAAATTTCCCCTGGAGCACAAATGATTATATTTTTACCGGGATAGTTTGCGTATATTTCTCCCATCGTCATGGTGGCTGCGGGCTTTGGCAGTAGCAGGCCATCTAAAGGGGCGAGATAGTCCCGGCAGATCCGTGCACCATTCCCGAGAGAACCACGATCAAACTGATGGATATTAAGAATAATCAGTTCTTTCGGGTTGCTTTCGGCGAACTGTTTCATCGTTTTTACACAGTCGGGAAGAAAGCGGGATTCTACTACACCATGAACGAAACGCATTTTCTTAATGGTGGTGCAGTTTACACTTCCGCATGAGTTATAGCTTGTGTTTTTGAGGCGTAGATCGAAAACTCTTACTCCTAGTTCAAGTTGGTAACTAAATGAATCATCCTGGCAGGCAGCGTACAGTTCTTCAAAAAATTCTAGCGCTTTCATGTCACTGCCCGCATTATGCGCTGAGGGTAATACAAGTTGATGAATTTTCAAACCGGAAATCTGCGCGCTAATGTTAGTCATCCATCGACTGTAGTCAACATTGGTTTCTGTTTTTTGAGTTGCGGAATCTGGAGTTGAAGTTAACGTCTGGTCGCTTGAAAAGCTTTCGTCATTGTTCATGATGGCATTCTCAATTGTTGAGGATGCTGTAAGCTTGCGCCTCTTTTTTTTTGCCGAACACTATCAGTTCTGCTAGTTGCAAATATGGAAACTTCGGCTAATTTATATCGCTTGGTTATTTTGGTGTTGAGTGAAATTGGAATCCCGCCGAGGCGGAACATCCCCCCACAACGGATCACACATCCCGGATTGCGCCTACGGCGTTTCTGTCAGCACACTCGATAATGCTTCAGCGGAGTGAGACTGGTGGTGAGCGGCCGTCTCGATGGTGGTGAGTTCGACCAGCAATACGCGTTGGTGGACGGCGCAGGTCACCCGGTGAGATCAGGCAATTACATTATTACTCTAAGCCTGCCTTAGATGTTCTAAGAACAGCCAACGTCCTTGGGGCGCGGCGGTTGAAATAATCCACCCGTGGCCGTGTTTTCGCGATGGTCTCGGTTGCAGTCAGGCGTATTTGCTGCGCACTCGTTGGGCTTGACCGGGGAGTTGCGAGCCATTAGCGATGTGTTGCGCGACCAACTCATCCACATGCGTCAATGTGATTTCGACAGTTTCGCGGTGCGTGAAGATAAATCCGCCGAGGATGCGTTGAAGGGCTTGGCTGCGGTGAGCGTGGTCGGCCGTTGTTCCGCCGGCGCTAATCCCTAACGCACAACACCGCTTTGTAGCAGCTGCCGAGCAGCGCGAGGCTGCGTTCGGCTGCGAAGCAGTCGTAAACCCTATGAATGCGGTCTTGCTGAAGAAATGCATCGTATTATTTCACGACTGCTGCGCAGCCGAACGCAGCCTCGCGCTGCTCGGCAGCTGCTACAGGTTTACTTCAACGCCGGATCCCCCATGTTCATTTTCTTCCAGCCTTGCAGCAACACCTGGGCCTTCGGTTCCTGTCCGCTGTTCAGGTAATACTGGATCAACGCCAGTCGTGCAGTGCGATTGGCCGGTTGCACCTTCAACAACCTTTCAAGCTCTGCACAGGCCTGATCGATCTTGCCACTGTCGTGCAACGCCACCGCCAGTACATAGCCGTACTGGGCGTTTTGTGGCTCCAGTTGCGCGGCTTTGCGCAGGGCGGTCATGGCCTGGTCTGATTTGCCGGCACGTACCAGCGACAAGCCTTGGGTGTGTTGCAGCAGCGCAGCGTCAGGGTGTTGTTTCAGGCTCTGCGCCAGCAGTGCTTGAGCTTCCTGACTGCGTCCGTTGGCCTCCAGCCATTGCACCAGTGTCACCAGGGCCGGGTAGAAATCCGGGTCACGCTTGAGCGCCGTGCGCAGCAGCGCTTCGACTTCGCCACTACGGCCGCTGGCCTGATAAAGCGTCGCGAGGTTGAGGTTGGCTTCAGCGCGTTCGGCCAGGTTCCTTTGCACGTCCTCGTATTCGGCGATGGCGGCATTCCAGTTGGCCTGGGCGTTACCCAGACCATTGCGGGCGACGCTAAGCAAATCCCGGGCGGCGGCAATGCGTACAGCCTTCACTGGATCGCCCAGCAACGGCGTCAGCAGCGGCGCACGTTGGGGCGGCGGCAGGAACGCACTGATGGCCCGAATGGCGCTTTCGCGCACTTGCGGTGCCGGGTTGCTCAGGTCCTGGGTGGCCAGTTTCAATGCCTGTTCGCTCGGATACAGCGGCAGTTCAGCCAGCAGGGTCGCGCGTTGAATCGCTGGCAAGTTGCTGCGTTGCAGCTGCTCGTACAACGCCTGCGCCGCGCCGGGCTGGCCGTTGCGAATCAGCCACAGGCTTTCGTCGTAGCGTGGGGCTTGCGCGGCGGTGGACGTGTTCCAGAGCTTGAACTGTTCGGTGACCTTGTCGCCAGCCTTGCCTTGGTGACAGGTCAGGCAGGCGTCAGGCGTACCGAGCTTTTTCGCCCGTTCAGGGTTGGGAATGCTGAAGCTGTGGTCATGCCGGAAGTCATTGCCCATGTAGAACTTGCCGGGCATGTGGCAATCCACGCACTGCGAACCCGGTTGTCCCATGGTGTGGCGGGTGTGTTCGATGGAGTCGTAGTTCTTCGCTTGCAGGCCTTTGCCGTCGACGCCTTCGACGGCGGTTTTGCCGGCGGTGTTGTGGCACTGCAAACAGACGCCGTTGCCCGGTGCCTTCAGTTCGGTGCTGTGAGGGTTGTGGCAGTTACTGCAGCGCACGCCTTTGTCGAACATTTTGCTTTGGGCAAAGGAGCCGTGTTCAAACACTTCATCCTTGATCTTGCCGTCCAGCGCATACAGTTCGCGGGTCAAGACGCTTGGCAGGTAGGCGTCCATCAGGCGCTTGCCCACGGTAAAACCGTCACCCAGTGGTGCGCGGCGCGAGTGGCAGCGAGCACAGGTTTCGATTTCGACGGTGGCGTTCTTGTCCTTGAGGTCGACGGCAAAACCGGCATGGACCAGGTCGGTTTTTTTGGCAGTCCATTCCAGGTGATTCGAGGCGGGGCCGTGGCAGGCCTGACAGCCGACACCGAGGCTGTTCCAGTGGCTGTCAAAGGTGTTTTTCGCCGCATCGAAATTGCGCTTGTACCCGGTGGTGTGGCACTCGACGCACATGAAGTTGGCGTTCTGACTCGGTTTGCTCCAGTGCCGCGGGTCTTTGAAGTTCACGCCCTGACCGGGATAGAGGTGAAACCAGCGATGTTTCTCGGTATCCCAGGCTATGCCCAGCGCTTGTAACCGACCTTCGCCGACCTCGATCAGGTATTGCTGCAACGGCGCAATGCCAAAGGTGTAGGCCACCTTGAAGTCAGCGTTCTTGCCATCGATGCCGGGCGTGTTGACCCAGAATCCGTTGTCTTTGCGTGAAAAGCGGGTGGTTTCGCTTTGTGCTTTGAAAGTGACGTTGTTGAAGTCACCCAGCATCGTCTCGGCATTGGCTTCCTGCATCGCCATTTGGTGATGGGAGCCTTGCCAGTCCTTGACTTGAGCGCTGTGGCAGCCCTGGCATTGTTGCTCATCGACCATCATCGCCGGTGCGACGGCGGCCGGTTTTGGTTTGACCGTCTGAGCAACGGGAGCGCTGATCGGCGCAGCGGTCACAGGGGCCGGTTTGCTGCTCAGCAGAAACCACCCGATGCCCGCAACGGCCAATAACAAGACGCCGATGGTGAGGGGGAACAGGTAGCGATTAAACAGGGTCGGTTGCGAGTCAGGCTTTGGATTTACCGCATTGTTTTTATGTTTCGGCATTACGACTTCCGTAGTCCAGGGGCGTTTGCCGTCAGGCGCGGGTTCTAGCTGATGCTAGCTTTGCCGGATGGCCGGCGTCTGTCAAATGACGGTGGTGGCTGGGCTTCGGATTTGCATCAGTCGTAGCTGAAACTCAAGTCCAAGTGATCTATTGACGCTGATGGCCTCATTCGCGAGCGGGCTCGCACATTTGATTGTTGTCGTACAGGCATTTTGTGCCTACAGAAAATCCACTGTGGGCGGCGATTCGACGATGAACGATGACGCGGTGGCGCAGTCTTTCATCAACTCAGCGAAATCAGCGACCTCACGGTCCATTACACTGAAGGTATTGAAGGTCGCAAAAAGGATCCCCGCTCGGTTAATTATTATTTCGGATGGACGCTTGGTGCTCGGCGAGGGCTGTTTCATAAGCTTTTCCGCGATCGTCGTACCTCCCTGCACCGGTATTGTTCCTCTTCATGTATCGACGCATTCTATATTCTGCATAGCTGGGCGGCACTCCCAGAGCGTTTCCTCTCAGGGCGTTCAACGCATCGGTTCTTGCTATTTCGGGTGAAAACTGGTGTATCTGGTTTCGGGACATGTAGTTGTTAAAGTTCCGTGAGGCTAGGTTTTGCTCTAGAGCGTTTAAGTGTTGTGCTGGCAGGGGTGGGGTGTCAGGGAGAAAGCCCGGTTGTAAAAGGCCACCGTGTGCCGCGTTGTAACTTGACTCAAGCAATGAAAACGGGGCATTTCTCACGCTTCGCTGAAGGCCAGATGGATAGGTGAAGTGTGTAAATCCGTTTTCATTGCGAACAGTGGTTCTCAGCCCGTATCGAATGACATTTAAAGTTTCAACTCTGTCGTGGTAACTCTGGTAAAGATGCGTTTCGGGTTTTTTAACCATTGCGAGTCGAGCTCTTGCACGTCCCAACGAAGCAGACAATGAAACTTTTGCTCGCGCCAGTCCTTTAAATAAGGCAAGTGTTACGTGCCCCGTTTCATCACTTCGATTAATCGGATCCCCCAGACAATACGCATACGGATTCAACCCACCACCTCCGAACGGACTCCAACTGTCCGGGCTGTTAAATCGCATCAATACCGGGTTAAACGCCCGATATCCAATGCCCAATAGATAATGTCCAGTCACCGGGTCTCGCCGTTCGCCATTGAATCCGAGCAGGCTCTGCAAGCCACTATTGACGGGGCGATGACCGTAAGGGGAATAGGCGATGGGTGGGGACGGTTGAGAGTCAAGGGTATGCAGCACCGACCGTTGCTGATCGATAGCAAGCAATGTGGCATGCACCGTTGTCCCATTGCACTGTTGCTGTGCGAGAAGTTGATCGTCCTGTTGGAACATCGAGTGATTCGATTGGCCCCCAATTTCTGTGGCCAACCGACTTTTGCAGTAAAAACGTTGAGATTCGGCATCCGTCAGTGACGACGTCCCGACGAGCCGATCCAGTGGGTCGTATGCGTAACGACAAAGCCTGATTTTGCGCATGGCAAACGCTCCCGAGCCCCCTTTGGACAGGGATACTGAGCTTTATCTATTGTGCAGGCGCTGTCTACTAGCAGAACTGATAGGTGTTGTTCGCGATGCATCTCTATCGCGATCGTTGTGGCGTGAGTGCTTGCTCTCCCGCCACGGCAATTTTTACTGATGGATCAATGAAATGCTCAACACTTCTTCCCCTGCCCAAATGCTCGCTCTTCCTGCTCCCGCAATTCCGGCGTTAGCTGCGCACCGAAATCGTCCATTTCAAACACCTGGCGAATCTCGATCTCCGCCTCGGTGCCCGGCATCGGGTTGGGGCAGCGTTTGACCCACTCGATGGCTTCCTCTTTCGACTTCACCTGCCACAGCCAAAAGCCGGCGATCAGTTCCTTGGTTTCGGCAAAGGGACCGTCGATCACCGAGCGTTTTTCACCCGAGAAACGCACGCGGGCGCCTTTGCTGCTGGGGTGCAGGCCCTCGCCCGCGAGAAGGACGCCGGCCTTGGCCAGTTCCTCGTTATAGTTGCCCATTGCGGTCAGCAGATCCTGGCTGGGCATTACACCGGCCTCGGAATCCTGGCTGGCTTTGATGATGATCATGAATCGCATGGTCTTATCTCCTCTGGGTATGAATGGTTTACCGTCTAGTCGAATGAGCGGCGCCCGGATCGACATCGACGTCAACAAAAAAAGTTTAGGGCTGATGGCTAATGCCAGTCAGTTAAGCCGTAACGCGATCTGCTACCAAGAGCGTGTTTCGCCTGAGATTTTCTTAACTGACTGGCATTAGGGCTGGTGGCGGCCTTTCGTCATGTACACCGGGTTGTGGCAGGAGAAGGGGTACGCTGTATCAGTCTGCGTGCGATCCTGTGGGAGCGGGCTTGCTCGCAATAGCGGCATAACATTCAACACGTACAGTGACGGCCATTGCACCATCGCGAGCAAGCTCGTTCCTACAGGGTTTTGTGTTGGCAGTCAGGGTTGTATCCAATTGATGCGGCGATACATCACAATTTGTATCTGGGCATAGGTCGTCGGACCATTTCGTGGTTAACTTCGGCCTCGTCAAAATTCTCTACATCAACGTTCAGAAGGACTCCGTTCATGGCTCAAGTCACTCTTAAAGGCAATCCGGTTCAAGTCAACGGCCAACTGCCACAAGCCGGTTCCAAGGCGCCAGCCTTTTCCCTGGTTGCCGGCAATCTGTCCGATGTGACCCTGGCGAGCTTCGCCGGCAAGCGCAAAGTGCTGAACATTTTCCCGAGCATCGACACCCCGACCTGCGCCACCTCGGTTCGCAAGTTCAACGCGCAAGCCAATGACGTCGCCAACACCGTGGTGCTGTGCATTTCCGCTGACCTGCCGTTCGCCCAGGCCCGCTTCTGCGGCGCTGAAGGTCTGGAAAACGTACAGAACCTGTCGACCCTGCGCGGTGCCGAGTTCATCGAAAACTACGGCGTGGCAATTGCCGATGGTCCACTCAAAGGCCTGACCGCCCGTGCCGTTGTGGTACTGGACGAAAACGACAAAGTGCTGCACAGCGAACTGGTCAGCGAAATCGGTCAAGAACCCAACTACGAAGCCGCGCTTGCCGTTCTGAAATAAGCCCGGTTTTACACTTGTTAACGGCCTGGCTCTGTCCAGGCCGTTTTCATTTGTGATTCAGTGTCTTGGATAAACATCCTGTTACGTAAGCCAAAGGTAAATTGCCGGTAAAGGCGCTTTGCTTAATAGTCGCCAGTGCTTATCGTTCAGCCTCATGTAGAAGAAGCCCACGCGCCCAATGGTTGATCATTCAATGCAATCCTCCGCTTCCCGCAATCCCCGTCGCTGGCTGTTTGGCCTGCTTGTCCTGTTGGTCATCGCGGGGCTGTGCTGGAAATTCTGGCCCGCCGACAGCAGCCATAAAGAGGTTGCAGGGCAAAAAGCCGTCGCCGGGCATACCGGCAGGTCGGGGGCGATGCGTCCGGGGTTCGGCGGGGCGACCGGGCCGGTCCCGGTGCGTGTGGCCCCCGCGGTCAAAGGCGACTTCGCGCTGTACTACAAGGCACTGGGCACCGTCACGGCGCTCAATACCATCAATGTGCGCAGCCGTGTTGGCGGCGAATTGATGAAGATCTCCTTCGAAGAAGGGCAAATGGTCAAGGCGGGGGACTTGCTGGCTGAAATCGACCCACGTCCTTACCAGAACGCCTTGCTTCAGGCCGAAGGCACGTTGTTGCAGAATCAGGCGCAATTGAAAAACGCCCAGCTCGATGTCGAGCGTTATCGCGGCCTGTATCGCGAAGACAGTATCGCCAAGCAGACCCTGGACACCGCCGAAGCACTGGTGGGCCAGTATCAGGGCACGGTCAAGACCAACCAGGCAGCGGTCAACGACGCCAGGCTCAATCTGGAATTCACCCAGATCCGCGCACCGATTTCCGGGCGTGTGGGCCTGCGTCAGCTGGACGTCGGCAATCTGGTGTCGGCCAACGACACGACCGCGCTGGCGATCATCACCCAGACCCAGCCGATCAGTGTGGCGTTCACCTTGCCGGAAAACAGCCTGGAAACCGTGCTGGCCCGATATCGCTCCGGCGCAAAACTGCCGGTCGAAGCCTGGGATCGCGGCGATACCAAATTGCAAGCGAGCGGCGTATTGCAGAGCCTGGATAACCAGATCGACGTGACCACGGGCACGCTGAAATTCAAGGCGCGTTACGAAAACCGCGATCAGTCGTTGTTCCCTAATCAATTCGTCAACGTCCACCTGCTGGCCGATACCCTCAAGGACGTTGTGCTCGCGCCCTCGGCAGCGATCCAGTTCGGCACCAACGGTACGTTCGTCTATGCGCTGGACGGTGACAAGAAGGTCACCATCCGTCAGTTGAAAGTCGGCGCCAGTGACGGCAATAACACGGTGATTATTGAAGGCCTGGCTCCCGGTGACCGGGTGGTCCTGGAAGGCACTGACCGCCTGAAAGAAGGCAGCGAGGTGGAGGTGGTCAACGATACTCAGGACGTACCGACCCCCCCGGCCGGCCACCTGCAGGGGAAATCGGCAGCCGGCGCGACTGACCCGGCAACCACCGACAAGGCGAAAAAGGGCGGCGCATGAACATCTCGCGGCTGTTCATCCTTCGTCCGGTTGCCACCACCCTGAGTATGCTGGCCATTGTGCTGGCCGGCCTCATCGCTTATCGCCTGCTGCCAGTGTCGGCGTTGCCTCAGGTCGACTACCCGACCATCCGCGTCATGACGCTCTATCCCGGTGCCAGTCCGGATGTGATGACCAGCGCCGTGACCGCACCCCTTGAGCGGCAGTTCGGGCAGATGCCCGGCCTGACTCAAATGGCCTCGACCAGTTCTGGCGGCGCTTCGGTGCTGACCTTGCGTTTCAGCCTCGACATCAACATGGACGTCGCCGAGCAACAGGTGCAAGCCGCGATCAACGCCGCGACCAATTTGTTGCCCAAGGACCTGCCGGCGCCGCCGGTGTACAACAAGGTCAACCCGGCGGACACCCCGGTGCTGACCCTTGCCATCACCTCCAAGACCATGCTGCTGCCCAAACTCAACGATTTGGTCGACACCCGCATGGCGCAAAAAATCGCCCAGATCAGCGGCGTCGGGATGGTCAGCATAGCGGGCGGGCAGCGCCAGGCCGTGCGAATCAAGGTCAACCCCGAAGCCCTCGCGGCCAACGGCCTTAACCTGTCGGATGTGCGCACCTTGATTGGTGCGTCCAACGTCAACCAGCCCAAAGGCAACTTTGATGGACCGACCCGGGTCTCGATGCTGGATGCCAACGACCAGCTGACCTCGCCCAAGGACTACGCCAACCTCATCCTCGCCTACGCCAAGGGCGCGCCATTGCGGCTCAAGGACGTGGCAGAGATCGTCGACGGTGCCGAGAACGAACGTCTGGCGGCCTGGGCCAACGAAAACCAGGCGGTGCTGCTGAACATCCAGCGTCAGCCCGGCGCCAACGTCATCGAGGTGGTCGACCGGATCAAGGCGTTGCTGCCGAGCATCACCGACAACCTGCCGGCCGGCCTCGATGTCACGGTCCTTACCGACCGGACCCAGACCATTCGTGCCTCGGTCAAAGACGTGCAACACGAATTGCTCATCGCCATCGCACTGGTGGTGATGGTCACGTTCCTGTTCCTGCGGCGGGCCAGCGCCACGATCATCCCGTCGGTCGCCGTGCCGTTGTCGCTGATTGGCACCTTTGGCGTGATGTACCTCGCGGGTTTCTCGGTCAACAACCTGACCCTGATGGCCCTGACCATCGCCACCGGTTTCGTGGTGGACGATGCGATCGTCATGCTGGAGAACATTTCGCGATTTATCGAAGAGGGCTACAGCCCCTTGAACGCGGCACTCAAGGGCGCCAAGCAGATTGGTTTCACCCTGATTTCCCTGACCCTGTCGCTGATTGCGGTACTGATCCCGCTGCTGTTCATGGCCGACGTAGTAGGGCGCTTGTTCCGCGAATTCGCCATCACCCTGGCGGTCGCGATCCTGATCTCCCTCGTGGTGTCCCTGACCCTGACGCCAATGATGTGCGCGCGTTTGCTCAAGCGAGAACCCAAGGAAGAGCAACAGGGGCGTTTTTACCGCGCAAGTGGTGCCGCAATTGATTGGATGATCGCGGCTTACGGGCGCAAGTTAAAGTGGGTTCTCAAGCATCAACCGCTGACGCTGCTGGTGGCCATCGGCACGCTGGCACTGACCGTGTTCCTTTACACAGTCGTGCCCAAGGGCTTTTTCCCCGTGCAGGACACCGGGGTGATTCAAGGTATTTCCGAAGCGCCGCAGTCGATTTCCTTTGCGGCAATGAGCGAGCGTCAGCAAGCACTGGCCAAGGTCATCCTCGCCGACCCGGCGGTCGAGAGCCTGTCGTCCTACATCGGCGTCGACGGCGACAACGCCACGCTCAACAGTGGTCGCTTGCTGATCAACCTCAAATCCCACAGCGCCCGCAACTTGAGCGCGACCGACGTGATTGCCCGCCTGCAACCGGAACTCGACAAACTGGTCGGCATCCGCCTGTTCATGCAGCCGGTGCAGGACCTGACCATCGAAGATCGGGTCAGCCGCACGCAGTACCAGTTCAGCATGTCATCGCCGGACTCGGAATTGTTGAGCCTGTGGAGCGGTCGCTTGGTGGCGGCATTGGCTCAGCGGCCCGAGCTGACCGACGTCGCCAGCGATTTGCAGGACAAGGGGCTGCAGGTCTATCTGGTGATCGACCGCGATGCGGCGTCGCGGGTCGGCGTGTCGGTATCGAATATCACCGACGCGCTGTACGACGCCTTCGGTCAGCGGCAGATTTCCACCATCTACACCCAGGCCAGCCAGTACCGCGTGGTCCTGCAATCGCAGTCCGGCGAGAAAATCGGCCCCAGTGCGCTGAACCAGATCCACGTCAAGACCACCGATGGTGGACAGGTTCGGCTGTCGAGCCTGGCACATGTCGAAGAGCGTCAGGCGCAATTGGCGATTACGCACATTGGCCAGTTCCCGGCCGTGATGATGTCCTTCAACCTTGCCCACGGCGTGGCTTTGGGGCCGGCGGTGCAGATCATCGATCAGGTGCAGAAAGACATCGGCATGCCGATTGGCGTGCAGACCCAGTTCCAGGGGGCGGCCGAAGCGTTCCAGGCGTCGCTGTCGAGTACCTTGCTGCTGATTCTGGCGGCGGTGGTGACCATGTACATCGTGCTGGGCGTGCTCTACGAGAGCTACATCCACCCGATCACCATTCTCTCGACCTTGCCCTCGGCGGCGGTCGGCGCCTTGCTGGCGTTGCTGTTGAGCGGCAATGACCTGGGGATGATCGCAATCATCGGCATCATCTTGTTGATCGGCATCGTGAAGAAGAACGCGATCATGATGATCGACTTCGCCCTCGACGCTGAGCGCAATCAGGGCATGGACCCGGAGACGGCGATCTATCAGGCGGCGCTGCTGCGTTTCCGGCCGATCCTGATGACCACGCTGGCGGCATTGTTCGGTGCGATGCCGTTGATGCTGGCCACCGGTTCCGGCGCAGAACTGCGCCAGCCGCTGGGTTTGGTGATGGTCGGCGGTTTGTTGGTCAGTCAGGTGCTGACGCTGTTTACCACACCTGTGATCTATCTGTATTTCGACCGCCTCGGCCGGCGCTGGGGCCGCAAGTCTGAGTCCATGGATGCGGTAGAGCAGCCATGAACCTCTCGGGACCTTTCATCAAGCGCCCGGTCGCGACCATGCTGCTGAGCCTGGCGATCATGCTGCTGGGCGGCGTGAGCTTTGGCCTGTTGCCGGTGTCGCCGCTGCCGCAAATGGACTTCCCGGTGATCGTGGTTCAAGCCAGTCTTCCCGGCGCCAGCCCCGAGGTGATGGCCTCGACCGTGGCCACACCGCTCGAACGTTCCTTCGGCGCCATCGCCGGGGTCAACACCATGAGCAGCCGGTCCAGCCAGGGTTCGACCCGGGTGATTTTGCAGTTCGACCTCGACCGCGATATCAACGGCGCGGCGCGAGAAGTACAAGCGGCGATCAACGCCTCGCGCAACCTGCTGCCGAGCGGCATGCGCAGCATGCCGACCTATAAGAAGGTCAATCCGTCCCAGGCACCGATCATGGTGCTGTCGCTGACGTCCGATGTGTTGGAAAAGGGCCAGCTCTACGATTTGGCCTCGACGATTCTGTCCCAGAGCCTGTCCCAGGTGCAGGGCGTCGGTGAAGTGCAAATTGGCGGCAGCTCCTTGCCGGCGGTGCGTATTGAACTCGAACCGCATGCGCTCAGCCAGTACGGCGTGGCGCTCGACGATGTGCGCAACACCATCGCCAATGCCAACGTGCGTCGGCCCAAGGGTTCGGTCGAAGACGACCAGCGTTTGTGGCAGGTTCAGGCCAATGATCAACTGGAAAAAGCCAAGGATTACGAGTCGCTGATCATTCACTACAAAAACGGCGCGGCGCTACGGTTGAAGGATGTGGCCAAGGTCAGTGACGGCGTCGAGGACCGCTACAACAGCGGCTTCTTCAACGATGACGCGGCGGTGCTGCTGGTGATCAACCGTCAGGCCGGTGCCAACATTATCGAGACGGTCAACGAGATCAAGGCCCAATTGCCGGCGTTGCAAGCCGTGCTGCCGGCCAGCGTCAAACTGAACCTGGCAATGGACCGCTCACCCGTGATCAAGGCCACCTTGCACGAGGCGGAAATGACCCTGCTGATTGCCGTGGCGCTGGTGATTCTGGTGGTGTTCCTGTTTCTCGGTAACTTGCGCGCCTCGCTGATTCCTACCCTTGCGGTACCGGTGTCGCTGGTCGGCACCTTTGCGGTGATGTACCTCTATGGGTTCTCGCTGAACAACCTGTCGCTGATGGCGCTGATTCTGGCCACCGGGTTGGTGGTGGACGACGCCATTGTGGTGCTGGAGAACATTTCGCGGCACATCGACAAAGGCGTGCCGCCGATGAAGGCCGCGTATCTGGGGGCTCAGGAGGTCGGCTTCACGCTGCTGTCGATGAACGTCTCGCTGGTGGCGGTGTTCTTGTCGATCCTGTTCATGGGCGGGATCATCGAAAGCCTGTTCCGTGAGTTCTCCATCACGCTGGCAGCGTCCATCGTGGTGTCACTGCTGGTCTCGCTGACATTGACCCCGATGCTCTGCGCCCGCTGGCTCAAGCCGCATACGCCGGGTCAGGAAAATCGCCTGCAACGGGCAAGTCAGCGGGCCAACGAGTGGCTGGTGGGCAAGTATGCGACCAGCCTCGACTGGGTGCTGCGCCACCGTCGCCTGACGTTGCTCAGCCTTCTAGTGACAATTGGCGTTAACATTCTGCTGTATGTGGTTGTTCCTAAAACGTTTCTTCCTCAGCAGGATACCGGCCAGCTGATCGGTTTCGTGCGCGGCGACGACGGCCTGTCGTTCAACGTGATGCAGCCGAAAATGGAGACTTTCCGCCGTGCCGTGCTCAAGGACGAAGCAGTTGAAAGTGTGGCCGGCTTCATCGGTGGCACCAACGGCACCAACAATGCCTTCATGCTGGTGCGTCTGAAGCCGATCAAGGAACGCAACCTGTCCGCGCAGAAAGTCATCGAGCGGCTGCGCAAGGAAATGCCCAAGGTGGCCGGTGCACAACTGATGTTGATGGCGGATCAGGACCTGCAGTTCGGTGGCGGTCGCGAGCAGACCACGTCGCAGTATTCCTACATCCTGCAAAGCGCTGACCTTGGCGAGTTGCGCCAGTGGTATCCGAAGGTCGTGGCCGCGCTCAAGGCCTTGCCGGAGCTGACTGCGATCGATGCCCGCGAGGGACGCGGTGCGCAACAGGTGACCCTGATCGTCGATCGGGATCAGGCCAAGCGCTTGGGTGTCGACATGAACATGGTCACCGCCGTGTTGAACAACGCGTACAGCCAGCGGCAGATTTCGACGATTTACGACAGCCTTAACCAGTATCAGGTGGTTATGGAGGTCAACCCGAAATACGCCCAGGACCCGATCACGCTTAAACAGGTTCAGGTGATCACCGCTGCTGGCGCGCGGATTCCGCTGTCGACCATCGCCCATTACGAAAACAGCCTGGAAGATGATCGCGTCAGTCACGAAGGCCAGTTCGCCTCCGAGAGCATTTCCTTCGACATGGCCGAAGGCGTGACCGTGGAGCAGGGCACAGCCGCCATTGAGCGGGCGATTGCCCGGCTCGGCATGCCGGAAGACGTGATCGTGAAAATGGCCGGTACCGCCGATGCCTTCGCCGCGACTCAAAAAAGCCAACCGTGGATGATTCTTGGCGCGCTGGTGGCGGTGTATCTGGTGTTGGGTGTTCTGTACGAAAGCTACATTCACCCGCTGACGATTCTGTCCACCTTGCCGTCGGCCGGTGTCGGCGCATTGCTGTCGATTTACGCGTTGGGTGGTGAGTTCAGCCTGATCTCACTGCTGGGGCTGTTTTTGCTGATCGGTGTGGTGAAGAAGAACGCGATTCTGATGATCGATCTCGCGCTGCAACTCGAACGCCATCAAGGCCTGGCACCGCTGGAGTCGATTCGCAGTGCTTGCCTGCAACGTCTGCGACCGATTCTGATGACCACCCTGGCGGCGATCCTCGGCGCAGTGCCGTTGCTGCTTAGCCGTGCCGAAGGCGCAGAAATGCGCCAACCGTTGGGCCTGACCATTATCGGCGGGCTGATCTTCAGCCAGGTGCTGACCCTTTACACCACCCCGGTGGTTTACCTCTATCTCGACAAACTGCGCCATCGCTTCAATAAATGGCGTGGGGTGCGAACCGATGCTGCTCTGGAAACTCCGCTATGACTGACCGTTCGCTTATCAATCTAGCCAACCCGTTGATCGCGGGGCGGGGTTCGCGTTTGCTGAGCCTGGCGCTGTGCGTGGCGATGCTCAGCGCTTGCGCGGTTGGCCCGGACTATCAGCGCCCGCAAACCGCCGCGCCGGCGCAATACAAGGAAGCGGCAGGTTGGCGTCAGGCCAGCCCGAGCGATTCCCTGGCACGGGGTGCCTGGTGGGAGCTGTACGGCGATCAGCAACTCAATGGCCTGATCGAGAAACTCAACAGTTCCAACCAGACGGTTGCCCAGTCCGAAGCGCAATACCGCCAGGCCCAGGCTTTGGTGCGCAGCGCCCGTGGTGCATTTTTCCCGACCGTGGACCTGACGGTCGGGAAAAATCGCTCCAGCCAGGGCACCGGTAGCAGCAACTCAAGCCTGACCAGTTCTTCCAGCGGCATTCGTGACACTTACACCGCGCAGGCCGGCGTCAGTTGGGAGGCCGATGTCTGGGGTAAATTGCGCCGTGGGCTCGAAGCCGACACCGCCAACGCCGAGGCCAGTTTTGCCGATCTGGCGGCGATGCGCCTGAGCCAGCAATCGCAACTGGTGCAGAACTACCTGCAACTGCGGGTCATCGATGAACAGAAGCGTCTGCTGGAAGCGACGGTCGAGGCCTATCAGCGTTCACTGACAATGACCGAGAACCAATACCGCGCTGGTGTCTCCGGTAAAAACGCTGTGGCTCAGGCCCAGGCTCAGCTCAAAGGCACTCAAGCTGACCTGGTCGACCTGATCTGGCAGCGTGCCCAATTCGAGAACGCCATCGCTGTTCTGATCGGGCTGGCTCCGGCCGAGTTCAGCCTGGCCGAAACCACGGACATCCCGGCATTGCCGCAGATTCCGCTGAACGTACCTTCGCAGCTGCTGGAACGCCGTCCGGACATTGCTTCCGCCGAGCGCTCGGTGATGGCAGCCAACGCCAATATTGGCGTGGCCAAGGCCGCCTACTACCCGGATCTGACGCTGAGTCTGAACGGTGGCTATAGCAGTAGCACGTATGCGAACTGGTTTAGCCTGCCTAATCGCTTTTGGTCGGTCGGGCCGCAATTGGCCATGACCCTGTTCGACGGCGGCCAGATTTCGGCGCAAGTCGACAGCAGCGTAGCGGCTTACGATCAAACCGTGGCCAAGTACCGCCAGACCGTGCTCGACGGTTTCCGTGAAGTGGAGAATTTTCTGGTCCAGCTCAAGGTGCTGGAAAACGAATCCGAAGTGCGCCAGCAGGCACTGGATGCGGCACGTGAATCCTTGCGTTTGACCCAGAACCAGTACAAGGCCGGGCTGATTGCTTATCTCGATGTGGTGGTGGTTCAGGCTACGGCGTTGAGCAACGAACGCAACATGCTGAACCTGCTGCAAAGTCGCCTGATTGCCAGCGTGCAATTGATTGCGGCATTGGGTGGTGGTTGGGATGGGCAGCTTCAGATGAGTGACAACCGATAAGGATGACACCTCAAGCTGTAGCAGCTGCCGAGCCTGCGAGGCTGCGTTCGACGGCGAAGCCGTCGTGAATTCAGGCGGCGCGGTGTTTCAGGAAGACTGTATGTGCCGGGTTTACGACGGCTCCGCCGTCGAACGCAGCCTCGCAGGCTCGGCAGCTGCTACGGGTGATCGATGTGGCAAACAAGTGTTTTATCAGGTTGATGGCCTTTTGCTAATTTTGTCAGTGCGTTCTTTTGCGCAATCAGTACAATCGCCGCTTTTGCCTCCCCCGGATTGGACGCCGGACGGCGGGTGCTTGCGAGAATTCCAATGCTCATCGGTAGCTATTCCTCCACGCTGGTTGTCATCTCGCTCTTTGTAGCGATTCTTGCCTCCTATACCGCGCTCGACATGACCGGCCGCATCGCCACGGCCAAGGGGCGGGCGGTTCATCTGTGGACGGCGGGCGGTGCGTTTGCAATGGGGGTCGGCGTGTGGTCGATGCATTTCATCGGCATGCTCGCGTTCAAACTGCCCATCGACCTTGGCTACGACCTCGGCATCACGGTGCTGTCGCTGCTGATCGCGATTCTTTCCTGCGGCTTTGCCCTGTGGCTGGTCAGTCAGCCGCGGCTGCCTGCCTGGCGACTGGCGTTCGGTGCGCTGACCATGGGCGCCGGGATCAGTGCCATGCACTACACCGGCATGGCGGCCATGCGCATGCAGCCAGGCATTGATTACGATCCGACACTGTTCGGTACGTCGCTGCTGATCGCGGTCGTTGCGTCGGGCGCGGCGTTATGGATCGCCTTTCGACTGCGACAGCACACGCCCTATGTTGGACTGATCCGCGGTGGCGCGGCGGTGGTCATGGGCTTCGCCATTGTCGGTATGCACTACACCGCCATGGCGGCGGCCCGCTTCCCGGATGGCAGTTTCTGTGGTGCGGCCATCAGCGGCCTGAACGGCAAGGGCCTGGACAGCCTGGTGCTGATCACCACCCTGGCCGTGTTGAGCATTGCCCTGTTGACCTCGATTCTCGATGCGCGTCTGGAGGCCCGCACCGCCAGCCTTGCCGACTCGTTGACCGAGGCCAATCGCGAGCTGACCCAACTGGCGTTGCACGACACCCTGACCGGCCTGCCGAATCGGGTATTGCTGGCCGATCGCATCGATCAGGCAATGTCGAGAGTGCAGGAGCAGGGCGGCTGTTTTGCCTTGATGTTCATCGATCTGGACGGTTTCAAACCGGTCAACGATGCCTTCGGCCATCACATGGGCGATCAGTTGTTGCGCGAAGTCGGCCTGCGACTGCGTGAGGATTTGCGCAGCCAGGACACGCTTGCGCGAATCGGCGGGGATGAGTTTGTGCTGCTGGTGCAACTCGGCGAGCAGAACGACGCATTGAGTCTGGCGGCCCGTCAGGTCGGGTTGATCGGGCGCTCGTTCCAGGTCGCCGAACATGACTTGCAGATATCTGCCAGCGTGGGCATCGCGCTGTATCCGGGCAATGGCCAAACCGCCCAGGAATTGCTGATGAACGCCGACGCGGCGATGTATCACGCCAAGGGTGCAGGCAAAAATGGTTACAGCTTCTTTGACGCTTCGATGAACAGCAACGCGCGCAAACAACTGCAATTGCTGCAAGACTTGCGCGCTGCCCTCGATCAACAGCAATTCAGCCTCTATTACCAGCCCAAGTTCGACGCCAGCAACGGCCGGCCGGTGGGCGCCGAGGCGTTATTGCGCTGGGAGCATCCGACCCAGGGCATGTTGCTGCCAGACAAGTTCATCGAACTTGCGGAGAAAACCGGGCTGATCATTCCGATTGGCGAGTGGGTGCTGAACGAAGCCTGCCGTCAGATGCGTGAGTGGTATGTTCTCGGGTATACCGACTGGCGCATCGCGGTGAACCTCTCGGCCTTGCAGTTCTGCCACGTCGGTTTGGTCCAGAGCGTCGCCAAGGCACTGGCTACTCACCGTTTGCCGGCCAACAGCCTGACGCTCGAAATCACCGAAACCACCGCCATGAGCGATGCCGATGCGAGCATGACGGTGCTTCAGGAGTTGTCGGAAATGGGCGTTGACCTTTCCATCGATGACTTTGGCACCGGCTATTCGAGCTTGATGTACCTCAAGCGCCTACCGGCCAACGAGCTGAAAATCGACCGGGGTTTTGTTCGCGATCTGGAACGTGACAGCGATGACGCCGCCATCGTTTCCGCGATCGTCGCCCTCGGCCAGGCGTTGGGTTTGCGAATTGTCGCCGAAGGCGTGGAAACCGACGTTCAGCAGGACTTCCTGACCCAACTCGGGTGCGATTCGTTGCAGGGTTACCTGCTCGGCCACCCGTTACCGGCCGACCGGTTCATGGTGGATATTCTCCGTGCAGAACGCCTGGTAACGGCCTAAAGACTCCCGTAGCAGCTGCCGAGCTGCGCGAGGCTGCGTCCGGAGGCGCAGCCTCGCGCAGCTCGGCAGCTGCTACGGACCATGCAAAAAACGGCAATGGCGGTTATTCTTTGCCCCGACCGCTTACGCTTGGAACGGGGAACGCTCACATGGACAAAGTCATCGTCATCACTGGCGGCAGCCGCGGCATCGGTGCCGCCACAGCCCTGTTGGCCGCCGAACAAGGCTATCGGGTCTGTATCAACTATCTGGCCGATGAACAGGCCGCGCTGCGAGTGCTGGAGCAAGTCCGCGCCTTGGGGGCCCAAGCCATCGCAGTACGTGCCGATGTCAGCATCGAAGACGAAGTGATCGGTCTGTTCCATCGCGTGGACACTGAACTCGGCCGGGTCACGGCGCTGGTGAACAACGCCGGCACCGTGGGGCACAAGTCCCGGGTCGACGAAATGTCCGAATTTCGCATCCTCAAAATCCTGACAACCAACGTCCTGGCGCCGATCCTCTGCGCCAAGCACGCGATCCTGCGCATGTCGCCCAGGCATGGCGGGCAGGGCGGTAGCATCGTCAATGTGTCATCGGTCGCCGCACGCCTGGGCGCGCCCAACGAATACGTCGACTACGCCGCGTCCAAAGGTGCACTCGACACCTTTACCATCGGCTTGTCCAAGGAAGTGGCCGGTGAAGGCATCCGCGTCAACGCCGTGCGGCCGGGTTACATCTACACCGACTTCCATGCGTTGAGCGGTGATCCGGATCGGGTCAGCAAGCTAGAGTCGGCGATTCCAATGGCCCGGGGTGGCCGGCCGGATGAAGTGGCGGAGGCGATTGTGTGGTTGTTGTCGGACAAGGCTTCTTATGCGACCGGCACGTTTGTTGATCTGGGTGGTGGGCGTTAATCCTCAAGATTTGCGTTATCTGTTATGGCCTCATCGCGAGCAAGCTCGCTCCCACAGGGGAATACGATCACCTGTGGGAGCGAGCTTGCTCGCGATGGCGTCAGTCGGAACACTACAAAACATTCAGAACGACCGCACAATCCTGCCCAACGTCTCCATCGCCTTCTCCGCCGCTTCATCCCACGGGCTGCCATAGTTCAACCGAATGCAATTCCTGAACCGCTGCGTCGGTGAAAAAATCGGCCCCGGCGCGATGCTGATTCCCTGCGCCAATGCCATCTGGAATAACTTCAACGAATCCATCTGTGGCGGCAACTCCAGCCACAAAAAATAGCCGCCAGCCGGCTGACTCACGCGCGTCTGCGCCGGAAAGTAGCGGGCGATGGCCGCGAGCATTGCGCTTTGCTGTTCTTCCAGTGCGTAACGCAACTTACGCAGATGCCGGTCATAGCCGCCGTGCTGCAAGTAATCGGCAATGGCGGCCTGGGCCGGCATCGAGGCGCAGAGCGAAGTCATGAGTTTCAGGCGTTCAATCTTCTGCGCGTAACGACCGGCAGCGACCCAGCCGATGCGGTAACCGGGCGCGAGGCTTTTGGCAAAGGAGCCGCAATGCATCACAAGCCCTTCGGTGTCGAAGGCTTTCGCCGGTTTCGGCGCTTGTTGCCCGTAATAGAGTTCGGCGTAGACGTCGTCTTCGATCAGCGGCACTTGATGGCTGCGTAACAGCGCCACCAGTTCCTGTTTCTTCGACTCGGGCATGGTCGCGCCCACGGGGTTCTGGAAACTGGTCATGCACCAGCACGCCTTGATCGGGTGGCGTTCGAGCGTCTGGGCGAGTACGCCAAGGTCAATGCCGTCACGCGGGTGCACGGGAATTTCCACGGCTTTGAGTTTCAGCCGTTCCAGTATTTGCAGGCAGGCGTAGAACGCCGGGGCTTCGATGGCCACCAGGTCGCCGGGCTCGGTCACCGCTTGCAGGCACAGGTTCAGGGCTTCGAGGGCGCCGTTGGTGATCAGCAGTTCTTCCATGGGCAGCATCAGGCCACCGACCATGTAGCGCAGGGCGATTTGCCGACGCAGCTGCGGGTTGCCCGGCGACATGTCGGTGACGACCATGCGCGGGTCCATCTCCCGGGAAGCGCTCGCCAAAGATCGCGACAACCGCTGCAAGGGAAACAGGGACGGGCTGGGGAACGCTGAGCCGAAGGGGACGGTGTTCGGGTCCTTGATGGAGTCGAGCACCGAAAACACCAGTTCGCTGACGTCGACTTCGGTGGATTCGTTGACCTGGCTGCTGATCACAGGCTCTGAAAACGGGCTCGGTGCATGAGCGTTGACGAAGTAGCCGGAACGCGGTCGGGCGCGGATCAACCCGCGACGCTCGAGCAGGTAATAGGCCTGGAACACCGTGGACGGGCTGACCCCATAGGTCTGACTGGCGTAACGCACCGAAGGCACGCGCTGGCCAGGGCCGAGGACGCCGGAGCGGATCAGTTCAGCGATGTCGTCGGCGAATTTTTCGTAGCGTTTCATCGAGTGCCTGGATTGATTTCATTCTGGAAGATCGAGTCGCCTTTTTCGCGAGCAGTCTAAGTGATCAACGATTCATCGGCGCGACAAACCGGCTTTTCGCCACGCTATAAATATCCGGCTCATCACTGTCGACAATCTTGAAGCTGATCGTCTGCGAGCTACTGCTTGGCCGCTGCGCCGTCATCGCCACCGACACCGGTACGTCCACAATTTCACCGGCTGCCAGGCTCAGCTCAGTCTTGCCTTGCAGCTGGAAGCCGTCGCCATTGACCAGGCTCAGCCGGTAGCCCTGACGTTGCTGGGTTTTGTTGATGACCTTCAAGCTGTAGATGTTTTCGATCTGTCCCTGACTGTTCTCGCGGAACAGACCCCGGTCCTTGCTCACATCCAGCGACACCATCGGCCGTTCCACCAACGCCAATGCAAGCGCCCCGATCATCAGCAACAGCACGGCGCTGTAGCCGATCAGTCGTGGGCGCAGCAGGCGAGTCTTGCCGCCCTGCAACTGATGCTCCGAGGTATAGCTGATCAGCCCTCGGGCGTAGCCCATTTTGTCCATGATCGAATCACAGGCGTCGATGCACGCCGCACACCCGATGCACTCCATCTGCAAACCATCGCGGATGTCGATGCCGGTCGGACAGACCTGCACGCAGAGCTGGCAGTCGACGCAATCGCCGAGGCCGGCTTCGGCAGGTTTCACCTCACGTTTACGCGGACCACGGTTTTCGCCGCGGGCGACGTCGTAGGAAATGGTCAGGGTGTCTTTGTCGAACATCACACTCTGGAACCGTGCATACGGACACATGTGCATGCACACCGCTTCACGCAGCCAGCCGGCATTGATGTAAGTCGCGCCGGTGAAGAACAGCACCCAGAACAGGCTGACACCGCCCATTTGCAAGGTCAGCAGCTCTTCGGCCAGCGGCCTGATCGGCGTGAAGTAACCGACGAAGGTCAGGCCGGTGAGCAGGCTGATGGCCAGCCACAGCGTGTGTTTGGCCGAGCGGCGGATCAATTTGTTCAGGTCCCAGGGCGCGGCTTGCAGTTTGATGCGCTGGTTGCGCTCGCCTTCGGTGATTTTCTCGCACCACATGAAAATCCAGGTCCAGGAACTCTGCGGGCAGGCGTAACCGCACCAGACCCTGCCGGCAAACACGGTGATCGCAAACAGGCCAAACGCAGCAATGATCAGCAGCGCTGACAGCAGAATGAAATCCTGCGGCCAGAAGGTCGCACCAAAGATGTGGAATTTGCTTTCGCAAAGGTCCCAGAGCACCGCCTGGCGACCGCCCCAGTTCAACCACACCGTGCCAAAGAACAGCAAAAACAGAAACCCCGCACCGCTCATGCGCAAGGTACGGAACAGACCGGTGAAACTGCGGGTGTGGATCAGGTTGTCGCTGGACTTGGCCTTCATCTTTGGACGCGAAGGCTCAAAGTTCTGTACTAAAGGGGCGCTTTCAACTATTCGGACGGGGATTCTATCGCTCATGGTCTTTCGCTCATCAGCCTCCATCAGGCCAGAGCACTATGAGCGGCGATCTGTTTGCATAACAGACTCAGGTATTGCAATAAAAAGCGGATCAGATGCGCGCTGATCCCCTGCCTGCGACAAGTTGATGCACCCGCCATTGCAGGATACGGGTGCCTGAATCAGGCACCGGTGAGTGTTACTGATCTGCATCCGTCAAATCACCGAACCACTGTCGGTTGCCTTCAAATGTTTACGACCGTCAACGGCGCCTGCTACGGTCAATGCGTCGGCTTCTGCTTCGGTGATGTAAAAGCGCTGGCCGTTGATTTCCACCGCGGACATGGCTTTTTCCGAGTCGGTGATGATGGTCACGTCGGGGCACAGACGAATTTCTTCGCCGTCCTCGGTGATGAAGAAGCAGGCCTGGTTTTCGATGCGCACGGGCATGGAGAGGTCCTTTTTTGCTGGTCCTACTGTGTTAGGGCGCATCCGCCGGACATCGTTCGGTGCAACCGATTAATGGTCGGTGAGACGTACCCTTCACGGGACAGCACCGTGAGCGCGCGGTGGCATGGGGTTTGATTTAATGGTTGGTGTTCTTCTATTTTAGGGGGCGCATTTTGAACGTTGGCGCAGTTACAGCGCGGATAAACGCGTCATCTACAGTTTTAGCTCCATACTTGCGCATAAACTCTGAGGCACTAGCAAAGCGATTGAATCGTTGTTGGCTTATCATATAAAAATAAGAGCAGTTATTTACTACTTCGTCTACATTGTGGGAAGAGACCAGAATAGCAGTGCCTTCTCTGGCTGCTCCATGTAGGCATTGCCAAATATAATGTCGAAATTCAGGGTCCACGCCGGCGGTAGGCTCATCGAGAATCACGAAGTCAGTAGAAATGGATAATAGTGAAAGTGTGAAGAACCATCGCGTCTCCCCATAACTGCACAATGAGGATTTTTTGTTCCAGATTTCCTTGTATCGATCAACTATGGAAGGACTCCAAAAACTTAATTTCTCCAGCGCTCGGGATTGTGTAATATGTTCGTCTGAAGACAGCGAAGTGACCATCTTGAATATATCGCGCATACGTAGAGAAGGTGGTGTTGTAACTATTTGAGATAGGTAAACAAAGTTGGAAAAATCATTTTTAATAAAGCCGGATTTTACCGTTTTCAGTTCACAAGCAATATCGAAAAATGTAGTCTTTCCTGATCCGTTTGGGCCTAAGATGCCTACAATGGAACCTTCGGTAATGTCAAGAGATGCCTGGTCGAAAAGTATTTTTTCTTCATAGGAGAAGTCAATGCATTTCGCGCTAAATTGGTTCATCAGTATCGGCTCCAAACAGGGTTGATTTTTAAATACTTTATTAGTCCAAAAGAAGATGCGATAAATAAAAATATTATTAGCAAGATCGTGGGTTTGTTAAGGCTCAAGTCGTCGGCCATTAATTGATTTGCAATCGTCAGCGGGTTCGCCAGGTTTATGCTGTCGATAATGTTATTCGCTCTACTAGCCCCCATTACTCCGAGGATAAGCATGCAGAATGAACAAATCGATATCAGCGTATTAGCGTTTTGAAAATTAATTGGCGGCAGCGTGAATAGGACACCTAAACTGCAAAACATGATAAAGCAAATGTAGAAGCGCAGAGTGATACTCAGAAATTCATTGAGTTCATAGTTGCCGAAAGGAAGTTTGGTCACTAGGTAGAAAGTTAAGCAGTATGCAATCGAAATCAATGAGTAAGCAAGGAAGTGCGAGTAGAGGAATATGGCTCTTGATTTTTTTGAGTAGATGAATGATCGAATAAAGCCACTTTCTCTTCTCCCTATAATATAAAAAGCAAACCCAAATAACGCGACGCTAGATGAGATGTACGCATAAAACCATGCCGCCGCAGCAGTGTAATCGCTTTGGTAATAGTTGGCATCTTGCCTCGTTATTGCAAAAAAATAGAAGAGTGCGCAAGGTGAAATCATAATCCAGAAAAAAGCAATGGGTTCTTTTAGCTGTTCCTTTATGAATAGGCCTACGAGAGTAAAAACTCTTGAGTGTACATTTTTATTCATCATTGCTAGTCCTATGGAAATGGAACCATTTTCTCTTTTCGATCTAAATCAATGGACGCAAAAAAAGAGGCGGAGTAATCATTATCCAGGTTTATATTTTTTGAATTATCCATGTGCATGAATAAAGATGGGGAGATGAATTTGCAGAATGTATAGGTTGAGTTATTCAGTTGTCACCGCAACCTCCTTGTCCTCCGGAGGCGCCAACCATCTGCTGGTTAGTGTTTGGCTAAAGTCATTTCTAAAGTTGAAGAGTACTTTGCCGGGTTTTCGTTTTTCATGTTTGTTTGTCACTCGTCGTATTTGCCGCTCGGTGTTAAGTGATGCTGTTAGATTTAGATGGTTGCAGTCTCAATTGCAAACGGGCGAATAATCGCTTGTAGGAAATATCATTCAACTAAATAGGAGTATTCATGCAGAAAAATTGGAGGGCTATTTGTTTGCTTTAGTGTTTAAAAGTCCACGTGGTGCAAATGGTTGATTGGAAACGCTTTAAAAAACTGTGTTTTGGGCTTCATCCAACTTAAGAATATTGGAGTAATACTGAACACGCATGTCTGTAGGACGGAGTAAGAAGATTCCTTCTCTACAGGCGTACTTTTGGAACGGAGCAATGATTTTTTATGAAAGAAAGCGACAGGCGGTCGCCTCGACAGGGTGGGGAAGCCGCAAGTCGCATTCAATTAGGTGCGCCCGGTGTAAGGGGCTAGTCAGCGTGATGCCGAGGATAGTGAAGATGCTTGAGAAGGACCGCGACCCCCAGTAGGAGCTGCCGAAGGCTGCGATCTTTTGATCTTTTGATCCACGAAGCACCGAGATCAAGATCAAAAGATTGCAGCCTTCGGCAGCTCCTACTTACGGATTCACAATCACCGGCGGCACTGCGCTTGGCGGTTCCTCCCGCGCTGGCGCGGTCGTGCCGGGCGGGTCTTGCTCTGGCACGGGTTGCGGCTCCGTGGGTGGGACGGCGGGTTCATCGATGTTCGGATCCGGTGTTTCCGGTGGGATCGGAATACTCATTGTTAAAGCCTCCGGGTGGCACATGGCGCAAGTCGTGCTTTAGTTGGTTGACCACCGCGCGAAGGAATTGATTCCCCCAGTGGCTTCAGGCAAATCCCCGTGAACTTTTACCGCCGTCTGCCGCTCGGAACCTAAGTGAGTTGTTTCACGGAACATCAGACACAAGAGCGTCCATGGGGCGTAAGGAGAGATGCTCGATGACTGCTGAAAAACCGACAGAGCTGAACTACAACCCTCATATGCCGCTGTCGCAGGCGTTGCTGCTGCCGCGTATCGTGATTGAAAACACCATGCCAACCCTTGATGGCGGGCAGTTTGCCGCTAAAGCCGTGGTCGGTCAGGACGTGGTGGTGACCAGCAAGGTGTTTGCCGATGGTCACGACAAACTGGCAGTGCGCATCCGCTGGCGCGCCGAGGTCGATGAGACTTGGCAGAGCGAAGTGATGAGCGAGCTCGGCAATAACGGCTGGCAGGGCCAGTTCCGTGTGGTGCGCCAGGGCCGTTATGTGTTTTGCATTGAGGCCTGGATCGATCAGTTCGCCAGTTTTTGTTATGAGCTGGAAAAAAAGCACGCGGCGCGGGTACCGGTCAGCCTTGAGCTGCAGGAAGGGCGAACCCTGGTGCAGCAGGCGGCCGAGCGCACGGATGGTTCGCTGAGCGAGGATCTGGCGGCGTTGCACCTTGAACTGACCGGGCTGCTCGAAACCGAGCAGGTCGCGCTGTTTCTGCACCCGCGTAGTGCGGAGCTGATGGCCCAGGCCAATCACCGCGCCTACGTGAGTCTCAGTCCCGAGTATCCGCTGGAGGTCGAACGGGAGCTGGCGCAGTTCGCCAGTTGGTATGAATTGTTTCCGCGCTCGATCACTGACGATGCGGCTCGCCATGGCACCTTCAACGATGTGCATTCGCGACTGCCGATGATTCAGGACATGGGCTTCGATGTCCTGTACTTCCCGCCGATCCACCCGATTGGTCGCAGCTACCGTAAAGGCCCGAACAATTCCCTGACTGCCGGCCCGGACGATCCGGGCAGTCCGTACGCTATCGGCAGCGAAGACGGTGGGCATGAAGCTATTCTCTCGGAACTGGGGACCCGCGAAGACTTTCGCAAGTTGGTGGCGGCAGCGGCTGACCATGGCCTGGAAATCGCCCTCGATTTCGCGATCCAGTGTTCTCAGGATCACCCGTGGCTCAAGCAGCATCCAGGCTGGTTCAACTGGCGGCCGGACGGCACGATCAAATACGCCGAAAACCCGCCGAAAAAGTATCAGGACATCGTCAACGTCGATTTCTACGCCGTCGAAGCGATCCCCAGCCTTTGGGTCGAATTGCGCGACATTGTGGTGGGGTGGGTCGAGGAGGGCGTGAAGCTCTTTCGCGTCGACAACCCTCATACCAAACCGCTGCCATTCTGGCAGTGGCTGATCGCGGATGTGCGAGCGCTGTACCCCGACGTAATTTTCCTCGCTGAAGCCTTTACCACGCCGGCGATGATGGCGCGGTTGGGTAAGGTCGGTTATTCCCAGAGCTACACCTACTTCACCTGGCGCAATACCAAGAACGAACTGGCGACGTATTTCACCGAACTCAACGAGTCACCGTGGCGCGAATGCTTCCGCCCGAACTTCTTCGTCAACACCCCGGACATCAACCCGGCGTTTTTGCATGAGTCCGGCCGTGCGGGATTTTTGATCCGCGCGGCGCTCGCGACCATGGGCTCCGGTTTGTGGGGCATGTATTCGGGCTTTGAACTTTGTGAGGCTGCGCCGGTGCCGGGCAAAGAGGAATACCTCAACTCGGAAAAGTATGAAATCCGTCCACGGGACTTCAACGCGCCGGGCAACATCATTGCCGAGATCGCCCAGCTCAATCGCATTCGCCGACAGAACCCGGCACTGCACACGCATTTGGGTTTGAAGGTCTACAACGCCTGGAACGACAACATTCTGTATTTCGGCAAACGCAGCGCGGACGGCAGCAACTTCATTCTGGTGGCGGTCAGTCTTGACCCGCATAACGTTCAGGAAGCGAATTTCGAATTGCCGCTATGGGAAATGGGCTTGCCTGATGACGCCAGCACCCAGGGTGAAGACCTGATGAACGGCCACCGCTGGACGTGGCACGGCAAGTACCAGTTCATGCGGATTGATCCGGCATACCAGCCGTTCGGGATTTGGCGGATTACCGCATAGACACAGAACCTGTGGGAGCGAGCTTGCTCGCGATAGCAAATTGGCGGGCAACACATCTGTTGGATGTTCGATTGCCATCGCGAGCAAGCTCGCTCCCACAGGTAATCATCGGGTTTGAAGCAGGGGATCGGCTCAGAGGCTTTATCGAATTCAACAGGAGTTTCAGATGGCGAAGAAACCCAAGGCAGCCGCCTTCATCAAGGACCCGCTCTGGTACAAAGACGCGGTGATCTACCAGGTTCACGTTAAGTCTTTTTTCGACTCCAATAACGACGGGATCGGAGACTTTCCCGGTCTTATCGCCAAACTCGATTACATTGCCGATCTGGGCGTCAACACCATCTGGCTGTTGCCGTTCTATCCGTCGCCACGGCGCGATGATGGTTACGACATCGCCGAATACCGTGGCGTACACGCCGATTACGGGACCATGGCCGACGCAAGGCGCTTCATCGCCGAGGCGCACAAACGCGGGCTGCGGGTGATTACCGAGCTGGTCATCAACCACACCTCGGATCAACACGCCTGGTTCCAGCGTGCGCGCAAGGCCAAAAAAGGCTCGGCGGCGCGGGATTTCTATGTCTGGTCTGATGACGATCAAAAGTACGACGGCACCCGCATCATTTTTCTTGACACCGAAAAGTCCAATTGGACCTGGGACCCGGTGGCCGGCCAATACTTTTGGCACCGGTTCTATTCCCACCAGCCCGACCTGAATTTCGATAACCCGCAAGTCATGAAAGCGGTGCTGTCGGTGATGCGCTACTGGCTCGACATGGGTATCGACGGCCTGCGTCTGGACGCGATTCCGTACTTGATCGAGCGCGACGGCACCAACAACGAGAACCTCCCCGAGACCCACGACGTCCTCAAGCAGATCCGTGCCGAAATCGACGCCAACTACCCGGACCGCATGCTCTTGGCGGAGGCCAATCAATGGCCTGAGGACACGCAGTTGTATTTCGGTACCACCGACGCCAAGGGCTTGAACGGCGACGAGTGCCACATGGCGTTCCACTTCCCGTTGATGCCGCGCATGTACATGGCGCTGGCCCAGGAAGACCGCTTTCCGATCACCGACATTTTGCGTCAGACCCCGGAAATCCCCACCAACTGCCAGTGGGCGATCTTCCTGCGTAACCATGATGAGCTGACCCTGGAAATGGTCACCGACAAGGAGCGCGACTATCTGTGGAATTATTACGCGGCCGACCGTCGGGCGCGGATCAACCTGGGGATTCGCCGCCGCCTCGCGCCGTTGATGGAGCGCGACCGCCGCCGTGTGGAACTGCTCAACAGCCTGCTGCTGTCGATGCCCGGCACGCCGACCCTGTATTACGGCGATGAAATTGGCATGGGTGACAATATCTACCTTGGCGACCGCGACGGTGTGCGTACGCCGATGCAGTGGTCGATCGACCGTAACGGCGGCTTTTCTCGCGCAGACCCGGCGAGCCTGGTGCTGCCACCGATCATGGACCCGCAATACGGTTACCTGTCCGTCAACGTCGAAACCCAGGCCGGCGACCCACATTCGCTGTTGAACTGGAACCGACGCATGCTCGCCGTGCGCAAGCAGTCCAAGGCCTTCGGGCGCGGCACGCTGAAAATGCTGTCGCCGAGCAATCGACGGATTCTGGCCTACACCCGGGAATTCACCGGCGCAGACGGCAAGCACGAAATCATCTTGTGCGTGGCCAACGTGTCGCGTAGCGCACAGGCGGCGGAACTGGACCTGTCGGCTTACGTCGGCATGGTGCCGGTGGAGATGCTCGGCGGTAATGCCTTCCCGCCCATCGGCCAGTTGAATTTCCTCCTGACGCTGGCGCCTTACGGCTTCTATTGGTTCGTGCTGGCCGCTGAAAACCAGATGCCGAGCTGGCACGTCGAGCCGGCGCAAAGCCTGCCGGACTTCACCACGCTGGTGTTGAAAAAACGCATGGAAGAGCTACTTGAAGCGCCATCGCGGGGCACGCTCGAGCAGGGCATCTTGCCGAGCTGGCTGCAGAACCGCCGCTGGTTCGCGGGTAAGGACGCCGCTATCGAACAGGTCAGCATCGCTTATGGCGTGCGTTTCGGCGATCCACTGCACCCGGTGTTACTGAGTGAAGTCGATGTCACCAGCGGCGGCCAGACCAGTCGCTATCAGTTGCCGTTCGGCTTTATTTCCGAAGATCAGGTCGGTACGGCGTTGCCACAACAACTGGCGTTGTCGCGGGTTCGGCGCGTGCGCCAGGTCGGTTTGATCACCGATGCGTTTAGCCTGGAAACGTTTATTCGTGCGGTGCTGCACGGCATGCAGGCCAACACGGTATTGCCATCGAGCGCTGGCGAGATCCGTTTCGAACCGACTGCCGAGCTGGCAAAACTGGGCCTGACGGGCGAGTCCGAAGTGCGTTATCTGTCCGCCGAACAGTCCAACAGTTCGGTGGTGATCGGCAACAGCCTGGTGTTGAAACTGATCCGTAAACTGGCCACTGGCGTGCACCCTGAACTGGAGATGAGCGCGTATTTGACCCATGCCGGTTACCGCAATATTTCGCCGTTGCTGGGATCGGTGGTGCGCCACGACACGGCGGGTGAGGGCACGCTGTTGATGATTGCCCAAGGTTATTTGAGCAATCAGGGTGACGCATGGGAGTGGACGCAAAACAACCTCGAACGGGCGTTGCGCGACGAACTGGCGGACGCCGTGTCGGAACAGGAACAGCACTACAACGCGCTAGGCGAGCTGAAGGACTTTGCAAGCATGCTCGGCCAGCGCCTGGGTGAAATGCACCAAGTGCTGGCGGCGCCCACTGCTAACCCGGACTTCGCCCCGCAAGTGACCTCGCAAAAAGATGCACTGGCCTCGGCCAAGGCTGTCGCTGCGCAACTGGAACATGCACTGAAGTTACTCAAGCAGCATCAAAACGAACTGAACCCGGCAGACAAATCGCTGGTCACTCATTTAATGGATAACAAAAAAGCCATCCTCAATCATATACAGGAGCTGGGCAAAAAATCGGCCGGTGGATTGCGCATTCGCGTCCATGGCGATCTGCACCTGGGGCAAGTGCTGGTGATCAAGGGCGATGCTTACTTGATCGACTTTGAAGGCGAGCCGGCACGGCCGTTGCACGAGCGAAGGGGCAAGCACAGCCCGTATAAAGACGTCAGTGGTGTCTTGCGTTCCTTCGATTACGCGGCGGCGATGACGATCAACGTGCAGAACGTCGATAACACCGCCGATGCACGGACCGCTCGCCAGCGCGTCGCCGACCGTTATTTAAGTGAGGCGCGACAAGCATTTATCGACGCTTATCGGCTGGCGGCAGCTAGTCTTGCTCATGCATGGCAAGATCCTGAAGGTGATGACGCCGCGCTGGCGTTGTTCAGTCTGGAAAAGGCAGCGTATGAGGTGGCGTATGAGGCTGAAAATCGGCCCACGTGGCTGCCTGTGCCGTTGCACGGTTTGTTTGGATTATTGAGTGGGCTTAAACCCTTTTCCGATCTTGGTGGAGAGTAGTCATGAGTTTCTCGAACAAGGAACAGGGGCACGCTAAAGAGGCGTTGCTGCCCAGATCGCGGGACATCGAGGCGCTGGTACGCGCCGAACATCACGACCCCTTTGCAATTCTCGGTCCCCACGGCGATGACGGTGGCGGTCAATTCATCCGGGCTTATCTGCCCGACGCGTTGAACGTGCAGGTGATAGCCAGGGACTCCGGGGAAGAACTCGGTCCTCTTGAGGCCACCCAGACGCCGGGTTTGTTCGTCGGGCATTTCGAGCGGGCGCAACCGTACCTGTTGCGAACCCGTTGGGCCGGCGGCGAGCAACTCTCCGAGGACCCGTACAGCTTTGGCCCGTTGCTCGGCGAAATGGATTTGTACCTGTTCGCCGAAGGTAATCACAGGGACCTCAGTGCTTGCCTTGGTGCGCAACTGAAGACTGTCGACGGCGTGGAGGGGGTGCGGTTTGCCGTGTGGGCACCGAACGCCAAAAGGGTGTCGGTGGTTGGAGATTTCAACAACTGGGACGGCCGTCGCCACCCGATGCGGCTGCGTCATCCTACCGGCGTCTGGGAAATATTCATTCCGCGGATGCAGGCGGGGGAGGCGTACAAATACGAAATCCTCGGGTCTCACGGCATTCTGCCGCTCAAGGCCGACCCGATGGCCTTAGCCACCTCGATGCCGCCCGACACGGCGTCAAAGGTTGCTTCGCCATTGACAATCGACTGGCAGGATCAGGCGTGGATGCAATCCCGTGGCGATCGCCAGCGTTCAACTGCGCCGCTGTCGATCTATGAGCTGCATGCCGGTTCCTGGCAGTGTGAGCTGGATGATCTGGGCGAAGTCGCCCGTCAGTACACCTGGCATGAGTTGGGTGATCGACTGATTCCCTATGTGAAGGAGTTGGGGTTCACCCACATCGAGCTGATGCCGGTCATGGAGCACCCGTTCGGCGGTTCCTGGGGTTATCAGTTGCTCTCGCAATTCGCCCCGAGTGCCCGTTACGGGTCGCCGGATGATTTCGCCGCCTTCGTCAATGCCTGCCACCAGGCCGAGATCGGCGTGATCCTCGACTGGGTGCCCGCGCATTTTCCGACCGATATCCACGGCCTGGCGCAATTCGACGGCACCGCACTATACGAATACGGCAACCCGATGGAAGGTTTTCACCAGGACTGGGACACGCTGATCTACAACCTGGGACGGACCGAAGTACATGGCTATATGCTGGCCTCGGCGTTGCACTGGCTCAAACATTTCCACGTCGATGGCCTGCGTGTCGACGCCGTCGCCTCGATGCTCTATCGAGACTATTCACGCAAGGCGGGCGAATGGGTGCCCAATCGTCATGGTGGTCGGGAAAACCTCGAAGCCATCGACTTCCTGCGCCATCTCAATGATGTGGTCGACCTCGAAGCCCCCGGTGCACTGGTGATTGCCGAAGAGTCAACGGCGTGGCCGGGTGTCAGTCAGGGCACGCAACAGGGTGGACTGGGCTTTGACTACAAGTGGAACATGGGCTGGATGCACGATTCGCTGCACTACATTCAGCAGGACCCGGTGTACCGCGCCCATCACCACAATGAGCTGAGTTTCGGCCTGGTGTATGCCTGGTCCGAGCGGTTCATCCTGCCGATTTCCCACGATGAAGTGGTGCACGGCAAGCATTCGCTGATCGACAAGATGCCCGGCGATCGCTGGCAGAAATTCGCCAACCTGCGGGCCTACCTGAGTTTCATGTGGGCGCATCCGGGCAAGAAGCTGTTGTTCATGGGGTGCGAGTTCGGCCAGTGGCGCGAGTGGAATCACGATCAGCAACTGGACTGGTACCTGCTTCAGTACCCCGAACACCAGGGGGTGCAGAAACTGGTCGGCGATCTGAATCGGCTCTATCGCCAAGAGCCTGCTCTGCATGAGCAGGACGATGTACCTCAAGGTTTCCAGTGGTTGATTGGTGATGATGCAATCAACAGTGTTTACGCCTTCCTGCGCTGGAGCAAAGAGGGGCGGCCGGTGTTGGTGGTGGCCAACTTTACGCCGGTACCGCGTCAGTCTTACCGCATTGGCGTGCCGTTTGCCGGGCGCTGGGCGGAAGTGGTCAATAGCGATGCCGCGATGTATGCCGGCTCCAATTACGGTAACAGTGGCGGGGCGTCTACCGAGGAAGAGCCGAGCCATGGGCAGGCGCTGTCACTGGTGCTGAATTTGCCGCCGTTGGCGGTGTTGATGTTGCGTCCTGAAGGTTGATCTAAAACCGAGTCGTCCCCTTCGCGAGCAGGCTCGCTCCCACAGGTTAAAAGTGATCCTTGTGGGAGCGAGCCTGCTCGCGAAGGGGCCAGCCCAAACAACACAGCTCCCACCACAGGTTAACGGTGATCCTTGTGGGAGCGAGCTTGCTCGCGAAGGGGCCAGCCCAAACAACACAGCTCTTGATGTCAGGTCCTCACCACCGCATCCGCACGCCCAGGCTCCCGATCAACCCGTTCAAATCACCGGCATTCACATCGCTGCTGTAATCGGCACTGACGAACACACTCATTGTAGGCGTCACTCTGGCCACCAACCCCAATCCCAGCTCGACCGTCGATGAATTGCGGCTGCTGCTGATCTTGTCGACCTGATCAAGGGACACGGTGCTGCCAGTGTGTGCCGTGTGCCACAAGTTGGTCCGCACATAAGGTTCGACGGGCATGCCGTCAATGTCGTAACTACCTGTCAACCGGGCACCGATCCGACTGGTCCAGGAGATCAAGTCAGTCGAAGACGCATTGCCCGAGCCTGCATACGGGGCATCCAGGGTCACGCGCTGATTGATCAACTGCGCCTGGGGTTCGATCACCCAGTGATCGCTCAGGCTAATCGGGATGCCGCCCTCCGCCGAGAGGATCATCGCGGTGCCCTCGGTGGCTTGCCGAGCGCCTTGGTCATTACGGCTGTAGCCATTGACCCTGCCGCCACTGGCCGTCAAGTCGACGTGCCAGCCCTCGGAACCGGTCAGGCTCCAGTAAGCGCCGAGGCTCTGGCCTTGAAGGTTGAGGGTGTTGCTGTTCGGATCGGCGAGGGCGGGGCTGATCAGTACCCCGTTGCTGTTGCTCTGGAGCTGAGTGGTGCCGCTGACCAGGCCGACCCGTTGGGTTTGGCCACTGCTGCCTTGCAAGGTCAAAATGGGCGGGCCTTTTAATTCGCCGCCGCCCGCGAGAGAAGCGCTTTGGTTCTGGTAATTGGTTTGTGCCTGCCGCGAAGCCTGCCCATAGAGTTGGTCCCAGGCCAAGGGCGCAGCATCCTCGGTCGTCAGGTGTGAACTTCGCAAGTCCGGCATGGCGCTGAAGCGGCCGGGATACGTCGTCGCAAGAGTGGTCAAGGCGAGGACCGGGACATCCTGGCGATACCAGGGCGTTATATCTGTCTCGGGAGGCGAGGCCTGCACTTCCATCGATGAGCACAACAGGAGTGAACTCGAGACCGTGCAAAAAGTGACTTTGATCTCATGTTGGGTGAATGAAGTTCTCATGGGGGTCTACCTTGCAAACTATTCCATATCTCGCTTTGGCGTCTCTCCTACCCCGAATGAGGGGCGACCGAATGAATTGGGGCAAGCCTCTGACCGCCCGTTTTTGCGGGTAGCTGCGGGGTGTCCCTGGTGGAGTTTCCGGGGGTAGTACGGTGTAGCTAAGAAGACCCAAGCCGCTGCGTCAAGAAAATGGCCGATAAATGGTATGTCTATTTTAGTGGTTGTAAGTTATTGATTTGAGGGGGCTCTCTAAGTGGTTGTTTGTACGAAAAAAGTCGAAATGTCCTCGTTCTAGACACTTTCGGTAGCACGCTATCGGCTTGCCAACAGACTCTTATACCGACGTTGGAAACCGTTTCAAGCAGTTGATTACTGTCGATATTGCGAATTTTGTCGGCACTGGTATACACAGTGACGGTAGACGCCAGGCACGGTGTCGCTGCCGGAAAAGGTGTGCCACAGGTTGGCGCGCAGGTGAGCAAAGCCTGGTGCTCAGATAACGACTGCTGCGCAGCCGAACGCAGCCTCGCAGGCTCGGCAGCTGCTACAACGCGGCCACACCCAGGGTTTTAGACGAAGACAATCTCATAAGGCAACCGCATGCGCTCCAGCAACACTGGCGGCAGCAGCGGCGCGAGACCGATGGCCGGCTCGCCGTCGAGCTGGCTGGCATAGGCGTGGGTGGCGTGGCTTTTGCGCGCGACGGTCCAGGTGTCGAGACGCACCTTGCGTGCACGGTGCCAAGGGATCAACCCTCGATCGCGAGTCGGCCAGTGCCAGGCCCACACGGGCACTTCGTGGAATGCCGCGCCGACCTCGGCTGCGGCCTTGGCGCTGGCACGTCCGACGACGTCGTGGTCGACATTGCCGTCCTCGCGCCAGGTGCTGAATACCACGTCGCCGGGGCGCAAATAGCGGGCGATGAACTGACTCAATTGAACTTCGCGCTCAGCCAGGGCGTTGTCGGTGAAACCACCGCGAATCCACTTCAGGCTGTGCATCGGCAAGCCGAGTCGACGCAAGGCTTCGACGCTTTCCTGGGGGCGGAACACACTCAAGCGTTTTTCCGACCATTGCTGCGACCCCGGATGACTGGCGCTGCCATCGGTAATCGAGATCAATTGCAGAGGGTGACCCAGCGTGCTCAGTAATTGCAGTACACCGCCGCATGTCACGACTTCATCGCCAGGATGCGGGGCGATCACCACGGCGCGTGCGTCGGCGGGGACCAGGGTCTGAGTGCTGATGACGGGGATGTTGTCCAGTTGTGGGGCGCTGTTCCAGATCTGTGCTGACAGGCTGTTTTCACTGAGGGAAACCGGCTTCATGGGGTTACGTCCTTGTTCTCGTTGATAGCAGTGTGCGGTGCTCCAAACCCTGGATTACCGCGAGCAGAGTATTGCTCATGTATCGCGATCCGTCGCCTCGATGCGCCTTCTTGTCCGTTTTTTTATCCGGCATCCACCCGCGCCCGCAGGAAGTGGCCTAACGCCTGAGTGTCGGTGTAGTCCGCTGGCGGTTGCCGGAGAAACCGCTGAAGGCCCATTTCACTCTTGTTCCTCATGCTGCAATTCGAACAGCAGCAGCGAACGGCCGGTAACTGAATATTCGTGACCGAACTCAAAGCGTTCCTGGCCACGAATCGACGGTTGATTGGTGTCGATCATGCAGGTCCAGAAACCGCCATCGGGCACTTCCGGGAGCATGAAGTTGACAATGTCGTGGTGGGCATTGACCACCAACAGCAGGGTGGCGTCGGCGCCTTTGCGGCGGATGCCGGTTTCCTGTGCGCGGCCATCGAGGAGCATGCCCAGGCATTTGCCATGGGCTTCTTCCCATTGTTCGACGCTCATTTCACTGCCATCCGGGGCAAGCCAGGTGACGTCCTTGACCCCGATGTCCTCGTTGTAATTGCCCACCAGGAACCGTCCGCGCCGCAGGATCGGGTAGGCCAGGCGCAGTTTGATCAGACGTTTGACGAACTTGAGCAGGGCCTTGCCATCATCGCTCAGGTCCCAATTGACCCAGCCAATCTCGCTGTCCTGACAATAAGCGTTGTTGTTGCCGTCCTGGGTGCGGGCGAATTCGTCGCCGGCCACCAGCATCGGCGTGCCTTGGGCCAGCAATAGTGTGGCGAAGAAGTTGCGCATCTGCCGCTGACGCAGCTCATTGATCTGCGGATCGTCGGTCGGGCCTTCGACGCCGTGGTTCCAGGACAAGTTATTGTTGCTGCCGTCCTCATTGTTTTCGTCGTTAGCCTCGTTGTGCTTGTCGTTGTATGACACCAGGTCATTGAGGGTAAAACCGTCGTGGGCGGTGATGAAGTTCACCGAGGCATACGGTCGCCGCCCCCGCTGATTGAACATCTCCCCGGACGCGGTCATGCGGCTGGCGAAGTCTGCGAGCTGGCCTTCATCACCTTTCCAGAACGCTCGCGCGGTATCGCGGAATTTGTCGTTCCATTCGACCCAGCCCGGCGGAAAGTTACCGACCTGGTACCCGCCGGGGCCACAATCCCACGCCTCGGCAATCATCTTCACTTGACGCAATACCGGGTCCTGGCGACAGGCGACGAGGAAGCTGTGACGCTCGTCGAAGCCATCGTGGTAGCGCCCGAGAATGGTCGCCAGGTCGAACCGGAAGCCGTCCACGTGCATCTCCGAGGCCCAGTAACGCAGGGAGTCGGTGACCATTTGCAGGACGCACGGGTGACTCAGGTCCAGCGTGTTGCCGGTGCCGGAATCATTGATGTAGAAGCGCTTGTCGTCGGGCATCAAGCGGTAGTAAGAGGCGTTGTCGATGCCGCGCATGGACAGCGTCGGTCCTTGCTCGTTGCCTTCGGCGGTGTGGTTGTAGACCACGTCGAGGATCACTTCGAGATTGGCTTCATGCAGGTGCGCGACCATCTCCTTGAACTCGGCGATCTTGCCGCTGGCCAGGTAGCGCGGGTCCGGGGCGAAGAACGCAATGCTGTTGTAGCCCCAGTAATTGGTCATGCCTTTGTGCAACAAATGCTGGTCGTTGACGAATGCGTGGATCGGCAGCAACTCCACGGTCGACACACCCAGTTTGCGGATGTGTTCCAGCACATCATCGACCATCAACCCGGCGAAGGTGCCACGCACGTTCTCGGGGACGGAAGGGTGGCGCATGCTGAAGCCGCGGACGTGGGTCTCATAAATGATCGTCTTGTCCCAGGGCACGCTGACCCGATGGTCGTGGCCCCAGGTGTGTGCCGGGTCGATCACCTTGCACTTGGGAACGAAGGGCGCACTGTCACGTTCATCGAAACTGAGGTCGGCGTCGGGGTGGCCGATGGTGTAGCCAAACAAGGCTTCGGACCATTTCAGTTTGCCGACCAATTGCTTGGCATAGGGGTCGATCAGCAGTTTGTTGGGGTTGAAGCGATGACCATTGGCCGGATCGTACGGCCCATAGACGCGGTAACCGTAGATCAGCCCCGGATGAGCGTCGGGCAGGTAGCCGTGATAGATCTCGTCGGTGTATTCCGGCAGTTCGATGCGTTCCAGTTCGACCTCGCCGGCATCATCGAAGATGCACAGTTCGACTTTGGTGGCATTGGCGGAAAACAAGGCGAAATTGACCCCCAGGCCATCCCACGTCGCGCCCAGCGGGAAGGGCAAGCCTTCACGGATTCGCGAGGCCTCGGCAAGAGGTTCTGGCGCGGCTTTCTTGGGACTGGTCATAGGTGCTCCTGCAAGGGGGGGATCGGGTGCATGTGTTCCTGTAGGTACGCAATCTCTGTGGGAGCGAGCCTGCTCGCGATGGCGGTTTGGCAGCCAATACAGGTGTTGAATGTGCCGCCCTCTTCGCGAGCAGGCTCGCTCCCACAGGGGAAGCGGTGTTTGATTCGTCGCTCTTTTTCAGGGCGAACGAACCCTCGATGGCGAGAGGGCTCGCCATGAAGCCAATCAGGGCAGCCAGATGAAGCGTCAGACAGCCGGCGGTTTGCGCGCGGCTCGAGGCTTTTTCTCGGTAGCTTTTTCGCCCGGCGGAATGACCTTGGAAGCCGCGGCAGGTTTGGCTTTTACCTGGGCTTTGGGTTCGCCGGCCTTGCCATTGGGGGCTTTGCTGGCAGGCGATTTGGTGTTGGCGGCTTTGCTGCCAGTGGCCTTTGGCGATTTACTGGGTGCCAGCGCTTCAGCTTCGGCCAGCTTGCGTGCCATCTCCCAGTGACGGGCTTCCTGGCCCTCGGGTTTTCCTTCGGACTCCCAGATTTGATAGGCAAATTCGCGAACGCGTTTATCGTCGGTACTCATCGCAATGCTCCTGAACTGAACTTAAGTGTGACTAGTTTCGATAAAGAGATTGACCGGGAAGTCCCCCAGCGCGGCGCTGATCATCAGCTCCCTGTGTTGTGTGACTGCGACGCTTGAAAAAAGTCCCTTCAGATTTTTATCAGGGGCGGCGAATGGCAATTTGACCCTCGTATCGCCCCACAGCGGCGCGCCAACGTGTGGCCCGGCATCGTTTTTCAGCAGGTCGGCGCAGCGTATCGGTACGATCACGATGGCCCTTTCGCCCGCCTGTTCTCGCATGAAACCGAGGACCCGATGCGCTTGGCTGCCGATAATGTCCAGGGCTTGATAAGTCCCTCGACGGAACAACTCGGCATGCTCGGCACGCAGGTTCAAGGTCTGAGCAATCAAGGTTTGCTTGACGCGCCCGTCGCGCCAGTTCGCCAAAAGATCCGGCAGGTCGAGCGGCACCTGCATTGACTGCTGGCGGCTGGCGTAATCCACCGGCCGGCGGTTGTCCGGGTCTACCAGGCTGAAGTCCCAGAACTCATTTCCCTGGTAGAGATCCGGCACTCCCGGCACGGTCATTCGCAGCAAGGTTTGCGCCAAACCGTTGAGTGCACCGGGGGCGGCGATTGTCTGAGCGGCCTGACCCAGCGCCGAGCGCAATGCCTGGCCCTGCGGGCTCAACAACAGTCGCGTGAGAAAGGCCTCGGTCGCTTGCTCGTACGTGTCGTTGGCGGCGCTCCAGCTGCTTTGCAATTTGGCTTCGCGCAGGGCTTTTTGCTGCCACTGCCAGAGGCGTTTGGCATAGTCCTCGAGGGCCGGCAGATCGTCGCTGCGCAGTGTCAGTGGCCAGCTGCCGAGGATGGCTTGATAGAGAATCAACTCGTCGCCAACCGACGGTGCGCTGTCGTCGGTGCGCAGCGGCATGGCGAGGGTTCGCCAGTGGTCGACCTGCCCGGCGTACCAGTCGCTGCGTTCACTCACGACCGCCAATCGCGCGCGGGTGTCTTCGCCGCGTTTGTGATCGTGGGTGGCCGTGGCCAGTAAATTGTCCGGGAATTCCTTGAGGCGATTGAGGCAGGCCGCATGGAAGTCAGCCACCGGCGCGCTGAACTGTTCGGTGTTGAACCCGACGTCATTGCGTGAAAGCAACACCGCCGAGCGATAGAGCGCAGTGTCTTCGACAGCCTTGGCGGCTGCCGGTGAAGTCAACTGCTGAAACCGCACGCAGGCATGTTTGAGCAGTTTGCGCGGGCGACCTGCCGGGCGCTTGCGCCAAGGCTCCCCCCCCAGCCAGCCGGCCAGGCAATCGAGCACCGGCCAGTCAGCTTCGCCGAGGGTTTGCCGTGCGCCGTCCATGGCCTGCTGGAAAAACCCATCGTCTTCGGCAGAGCGGCCACAGGGACTGATATAGGTTCGATACACCGGAAAATGCACGATCAGTTCGTGCAAGGCCCGACGGATCGCGCCGAGGGTCAGGTCGCGGGTCATCAGGTCGTCACGGGCCACTTGCAACAGGGCTTGGGCGACACTTTCAAAATCCCCGGCGAGTGAGCCGTTGAGGATCTGTTGGCGAGCCAGTTGGGCTTCTTGACGGAAATCGGCGGGCCGTTCGCTGTACTGGCTCCAGAGGTCGCCCAGCACCTGGGCGCCTTCGGGTGCATGTTGCAGCAGCGACAACTGGTTCATGAATTCGTAACCGGTGGTGCCGTCCACCGACCAGTCGCGGTGCAGGGTTTCACCTTCGCCAAGGATCTTCTCGACGTAGATCGGCAGGTGCCGGTCCGGCGCCAGGCTATCGACCCGACGCCGCAGTTTGCGGCAGTAACCGCGCGGGTCAGCAAGACCGTCGATATGGTCGATACGCAAGCCGTCCACCATGCCCTTAGCCACCAGCTCGAAGAGCTTCGCGTGGGTCGCCTCGAACACCGCCGGGCGTTCGACTCGCAGCCCGCCGAGTTCGTTGATATCGAAAAAGCGCCGCCAATTGATGTCATCCGCCGCCGTGCGCCAACTGGCAAGGCGATAGCTCTGGCGCTCAAGCAGGTTGTGCAGGCGTTGAAAACCTTCCGGGGTGAATGAGTCGTAGGCTTTCAGGTTCTGCTCAATGACCTGAAGCATAGCCGGATCACGCGCCAGTTCCTGCAGTTCCTCCTGCAAGGGAATGGCCAGGCTGTGTGCGTCGGTCTGGTAACTCAAGGTGCTGAAGCGGTCCGCGAGAGACTTGAGCCGTTCGGTGTCCGACTTGAGCAGTTCGCCATAATTCATCGGGCAAATCGGGAAGTGATGATCGTAGTGCTCGACATGAAACGCGCCGCGCTGTGCATCGAAGCGTAGGGGCAGGGTGCCGTCCTGCAAGGCCACACCGTAATCGCTGCCCAGAAACGGCAGCAGCAACTGGCCTTCCATTAACGGATCGGGCGAATGCCACTGAATATCGAAGAACTCGCCGTATGGGCTCAGGCGTCCCCACTCCAGCAAGTCCAGCCACCAGGGGTTATCGCTACCGCCGACGGCCATGTGGTTGGAAACGACATCGAGGATCAACCCCATCTGGCGCTCACGCAACGCGGCAACCAGCCGACGCAACGCCGCTTCGCCACCCAGTTCGGGGTTGACCGTGGTCGGGTCCACCACATCGTAACCGTGCAGGGAGCCGGCACGGGCGCAGAGCAGTGGCGAGGCGTAAACATGACTGATGCCCAGGCGGGCGAAGTACGGCACCAGCGGCACCGCCTGGTCCAGCGTGAAGCCTTTATGAAATTGCAGTCGCAGGGTGGCTCGCAGTGGCTGGACCAAGGTCTGATTCATTGATCACGCTCGGCCGCCTGTAGTCGCGCGCAGGCGAGCAATTCGAGACGTCGGGCCGCGTCGGCGTTATCGAGCAGCGCTTCGCTGTCGCCGGGTAGTCGCCGGGACCAGTTGGGGTGTGTGTCGATGGTGCCTGGCAGGTTGGCTTGCTGTTCGATGCCCAGGGCATCTTCCATGGGCAACAACACCAGCGGTGCTCGGGTATGCCCAAGGAAGCGCGTCGCAGCGTCGAGCACCTGATCGGTTTCGTGTGACTCTTCACGGAAATTTTGCGGATCTTGGCTCAACACTCGACGCAAGCCCTCGCGTTCCCGTTCGCGATGATGGCGCCAGTCGATTTCGCCGTTGGCATCGGTGAGGCCGAGGCGGGCATTCCAGTCGATATCGCGGCCATGCCACCAGCCATTGAGGGTCGGCAAGTCATGGGTGCTGGTGGTCGCGAGGGCGTTGTCCGGCCAGTCGAGAATTGGCTTGAAGTGTGCGTTGTCCTGTTCGAACAGCAGCACGCGCATGCCGAGGATCGAGCGGGCGATGAGTTTCTCCCGCAGACCGTCCGGCACGGTGCCGAGGTCTTCGCCGAGCACAATCGCCTGATGACGATGGGACTCAAGCGCCAGCAGCCGCAGCAGGTCGTCCACTGGGTAATAGAGGTAGGCGCCGTCGGCGGGCAGTGAGCCATTGGGGATCACCCACAGCCGTTGCAGGCCCATGACGTGATCGATCCGCAGGCCGCCGGCGTGGGCGAAGTTGGCTCGGAGCATTTCGATGAACGCACGGAAGCCATTGCGTACCAGACCTTCCGGAGAAAACGCGGAAATTCCCCAGCCTTGGCCGGTGCGATTGAGTATGTCCGGTGGCGCGCCGACGGTCAGCGAGGCGAGCAGTTCGTCCTGCCGGCTCCAGGCCTGGCTACCCGCGCCGTCGGCACCGACCGCCAGATCGGCAATTAGCCCGATGTTCATGCCACTGCTGCGGGCGGCAGCTTGGGCACGCTCCAGGCAGCGCGTGATCAGCCATTGGCAGAAGGCGAAAAAGCCGATGCGGCCAGCGTTCTCTTCGGCAAACTCGGCCAGCGCAGCACTGCGTGGGTGTCGCCATTGTTCGGGCCATTCACGCCAGTCGAGGTTTTCACCTTTGGCGGCGCGGGCCTCTTGAATGGCTTCGAAGCGGCAGTGATTTTCCAGGGCTTCGCCACCGGTATGGCGGAAGCTGCTGAAGTCGGCGTGCAGTGGGTGTTCACCCTGGACAAATGCTTCGTACAGCGCCTGCAATAGACGATGCTTGGCTTCGGCGGCGGACGGCCAATCGATCAGCGGCATGTCCTCCAGACGCATCAACTCATCGGCCAGTCCGGTGGCATCAATCGCCGCGCGCAACGCTCGCTCGCCAAGGATCGCCCCCGGCGCTGCATAAAGGCTGTTGAGAAACAATCGGCTGGAGGGCGAGTACGGGCTGTAACGCTGGGTGTCGTTGCTGAACATCGCATGCAGCGGGCTGATCGCCAAGGCATCGGCGCCGCGCTCGCCGGCCACTCGGGCCAGGTCTTCGAGTGCCTGGGTATCGCCGAAACCGCCATCACCCGGACGACGCAGCGAGTACAGCTGCACGCTCAATCCCCAGGCACGGGGGATTGGGCTGCCAACGGCGTCGCCCACGCTGTAGCAGTGCTCCGGTGCGACCGCGAGGGTGAATGTTTGTCCGTCGATGCTGACATGCTGATAACCGATCGGGATCAGGCCGGGAAGTACCGCATTGGCATCCAGATTCAGTTTGAGTCGCGAGCCATCTTCGAGGTGTATTTCGCAAGGCGTTTCGGGCCCAAAGTAATGGGCCAGGTTCAGCCCGACGCCGACGTCTGCAGTGATCAGCGGCGGCAGGCGGTGAGTCTGTTGCACCTGCTGCAATTGCTGCAGGCTGGCGTCGATTTCCCGAGCGCTGCCGGCCGGGTGGCCGAGACAGCTGAGGACGGTGCGTAACACCGAGGATGTCACTTTTTGCGGGCGACCGTTGGCGTCGATCCAGTCGACTGCCAGGCCCGCTCGGGTGGCCAGTATTTCCAGTTGCGCGTCACTCATGGGCGCTCTCCATCCGGGGGTAGCAAGGGGGTTGCGGCCGTGAGGCTGACAAGCGCGCAATACGGGGCAAGTGTGCCCTGATCCAAAAGCCTGGCTGAGGTTGGTGGGTATTCGAACAACACCTTGGCGTCGGACTGTGGGGTGTGGACCACGGGGGTATTGCCGAGGTTCAGATCAATGCGCAGCTGACTGCCATCGCCCAGCCGCCAGCGCGCCGAGACGGCGCCCTTGGCCAATACATCGGTGCCCAGGGCCTGGGCGCCGGGCAGGCGTGGAACGATCTGCTGATGGCGGATCTGTAACAGGTCGCGATACAAGTCGTGCATGGCCGATTGTCGGGTAGGGGTAAGCGTCGGCCGTGAAGCCTCAAAAGTGCGGCGCGCGTTCGGGTCGGGGATCTGTTCGCGTTTGTGCGGATCAGTAAACGCGCTGAACGCTGCAAACTCGTTACGCCGTCCTTCGCGCACCAACTCCGCCAGTTCACCGTGGTGGCTGGTAAAGAACAGGAACGGTTGTTCGGCGGCGAACTCGTCGCCCATGAACATCAGGGGAATCATCGGCGACAACAGCAACAGCGCCGTGGCTGCCTGCAGCGCCTGAGGGTTGGCCAGTTGATGCAGTCTTTCACCAAAGGCGCGATTGCCGATCTGATCGTGGTTTTGCAGAAACAGCACAAACGCACTCGGCGGCAAATGACCGCTGGGTTCTCCGCGGGGTGTCCCGTGGCGGGTGAGGTGTCCCTGGAAAACAAAGCCTTCGCTCAGGCAACGGGCCAACTGTTCGGTGGGGTTCTGGGCATAGTCGGCGTAATAGGCGTCGGTTTCACCGGTCAGCAGCACATGCAGGGCGTTATGCCCGTCGTCGTTCCATTGGGCGTCGAATCCTTCCCCTAGCAGGCTGGCCTGATTGTGCTCGTTTTCCACGGTCAGCCACACATGCCGCGCCGGATCGGTTTGTTGCCGAACCCGTTGCGCCAACTCCTGAAGAAAGTCCGGGTCTTCGATGGCGTGCACCGCGTCCAGGCGCAAGCCATCAAAGCGGTACTCGAACAACCACATCAAGGCGTTTTCAATGAAGAAGTCCCGCACCTCGCGACGCCGGAAATCAATAGCCGCACCCCACGGGGTGTGTTTGTCCTCACGGAAGAAGCTTTTAGCGTAGCGATGCAGGTAATTGCCGTCAGGGCCGAAGTGGTTGTAAACCACGTCGAGTATCACCGCCAGGCCATGGCCGTGGGCGGTGTCGATCAGGTGTTTGAGTTGTTCGGGGGAACCGTAGGACGCCTGGGGCGCGAAGGGCAGAACCCCGTCGTAGCCCCAATTGCGCTCGCCAGGGAATTGCGCCAGCGGCATCAGTTCAATCGCGGTGATGCCCAGCTCGACAAGGCGCGCCAGGTGCTGCTCGACTGCACTGAAGCCACCGAGCGCACCGACGTGCAGTTCGTAAATCACCGCCTGATGCCAAGGGCGACCTGACCAGGCGTTGTGTTGCCAACGGTAGGCGAAGGGATCGATCACCACGCTTGGCCGGTGTATATCACCGGCCTGCGCGCGGGAGGCCGGATCGGGCACCTCGATTTCACCGTCGATGTTGTAGCGGTAACGCGTGCCAGCGGGGCAGCGGGTCTGGATCACGAACCAGCCATCGTCCTGAGGCAGTAGCGGCAAGGATTGTCCATCTTCCAGTTCGACACTGACGTAAAACGCATCGGGCGCCCACAAGGCAAAACGCGTGTGCTCTGCGTCCAGCATGATTGCGCCGTGGGGCCAGGTCTCAAGGGTCCGTAACGGCATCTTTGAAAACCTCTTCCTATTTATGGCCCGATTTACCCAACGCCCTGGCGACCAGCTGTTCATAGAGTTCGGCGTACGGTTCGACGGCTTTGCACCAATTGAAAGGCGCCGCCATGGCGCGGCAGCGCATGGCATGGAGCAGGCCGGGGAAGGCGAACACTTTGAACGCGCGGTTCAGCGCTTCCTGATAGCTCTCCACCGTGGACTCGTCGAAGAGAAATCCGGTAACACCGTCTTCAATGGTGTCGGCCAATCCACCGGTGTTGCGCGCTACCGGCAACGAACCGAAACGCTGGGCGTACATCTGGCTCAAGCCGCAAGGCTCGTAACGCGAGGGCATCAGCAAGAAGTCGCTACCGGCGAACATGCGGCGGGCATCGGTTTCGTTGAAGCCGATACGCACACCGATCTGGCCAGGGAAACGCAGGGCCAGTTCACGCATGGCTTGTTCTTCTTCCGGTTCGCCCCGACCGATGATCGCGATCTGGCCGCCCGACTTGACGATGTATTCGGAGACGGCTTCGGTGAGGTCCAGGCCTTTCTGATACACCAGGCGCGAGACCACGGCGAACAGCGGACCTTCGGAGTCGTCCAGGCCGAACAGTTCGCGCACATGCGCTGCATTGACCGCTTTGCCGTCCCAGTCGCCGATGGCAAAGGGGCACAACAAGTGCGGATCGGTGGCGGCGTCCCAGCTTTCATCAATGCCGTTAGGAATCCCGCTGAGCAAACCTTGCTGGGTCTTGGCGGCGAGAAAACCGTCGAGACCGCAACCGAAGGCGGGGGTCGTGATTTCCTGGGCGTAAGTGGCACTGACCGTGGTGATATGGCTCGAATAGGCCATGCCGGCCTTGAGGAACGACATCTTGCCGTAAAACTCCATGCCTTCCTGTTGCAGTGCATGCAGGGGAATGCCCAGCTCCGGGCATGAGCCCAGGCTGGTCACGCCTTGATAGGCGAGGTTATGAATGGTGAACAGCGTCGGGGTGCGCTGCCCACGCCAGTGCATGTACGCAGGCGCCAGGCCGGCAGGCCAGTCATGGGCGTGCACCAGGTCCGGGCACCAGTGAATTTGTGCAAGGTTGGCGGCGATATCGGCGGCCGCCAGGCCCAGACGGGCGAAACGGATATGGTTATCCGGCCAGTCGCGGCCGTTGTTGGCGCCGTAAGGCGAACCTTCGCGCTCGTAGAGTTCAGGGCAAATCAACACGTAAATGACCAGACCATCAGGCATGTCCATGCGCCCGATCTTGCAGGGCGGCAATGCGGCATGACCGCCCAGCTCGCCAATAATATGAATCGGATTTTCGCTATGCAGCACCTGCGGGTAGCCCGGGATCAGCACGCGTACATCGTGCAATTGGGCCATGGCCCGGGGCAGTGCTGCAGAAACGTCACCCAAACCACCGGTCTTCACCAGGTCGGCGATTTCCGAGGTCACGAACAACACTTTCTTTCTATTGGGATTCTGACTGGCAACGGGTGCCAGTGTCTTGGTGCCGGGGACGATGACCGATTGGGCCGTAGGTGCACTCACGGCGTTCGATTCGCCGACCTGCTGATGAGCACGTTCTCCCTGAATGTCTAAAGCCGTACTGATCATATGAATCTCCCGTGTTGTTGATCTAATTCTTAGGTCTGGCACAAACGGTGTTTCGTGGCCAATTCCTGTGGCCGGGCGCAAACGCGCTTCGCATCGGTAAGCAAATGCCGCCCATGCGTTGAAGCAGAATGGCTGGAGTGGTCGTTGCAAGGACTGCACCAGTCGCAACGCACTTACCTTTCAGAGGACCGATCACAAACGGCAAAAGTTTCGATTTTTTTTACACTTTGTGACCGACCGGTTTTGCCCCGCGGAAATGAGTCTAGGCCAGAAGTTAGAGCGGTGCAGGCCAGATGGCAAAATTGTTCGACAATCGGTTCAAAGAGGTACGGACGTACAGAATAGGAGCGCCAACGCTCCGACGAAGGGCACGTTTTTTTTAAGCCAAGCCCCAAAAAGTAACCTGGCAGTCACATTGATGTGCGAGGTGTTGCAGCATTGGTGCACTACTATGGTGCGCTGGTGCGTCCGGCTTTTGGCCGAACCACTGCCTTACTGCCAGCCAAGGTGCCTTGTTATAGTTCGTGCCTCATTTTGTCCGGTAAAGGATCACTACCTTGTCTCAGTACACTGCATTCACCGTCGAACTGGCTGACAAAATCGCCCACGTGCAAATCAATCGCCCGGAAAAGATCAATTCGATGAATGCCGCGTTCTGGAGCGAGATCATCGATATCTTCCAGTGGGTCGACGACACCGACGAAGTGCGGGTGGTGGTGCTCAGTGGGGCCGGTAAACATTTTTCCTCGGGCATTGACCTGATGATGCTCGCCAGCGTGGCCAATGAACTGGGCAAGGATGTCGGGCGTAACGCGCGCCTGCTGCGCCGCAAGATTCTTGCTTTGCAGGCGTCGTTCAATGCCGTCGACAACTGCCGCAAACCGGTGCTGGCTGCGATTCAGGGGTATTGCCTGGGCGGCGCCATCGACCTGATTGCAGCCTGCGACATGCGCTACGCTGCCGAGGATGCGCAGTTCTCGATCAAGGAAATCGACATCGGCATGGCGGCGGACGTCGGTACCTTGCAACGCTTGCCGCGGATCATCGGTGACGGCATGCTGCGTGAACTGGCTTACACTGGTCGCACGTTCGGTGCCGAGGAAGCGCGTGGCATGGGCCTGGTCAATCGTGTCTACAGCGACACGGCCAGCCTGCTCGACGGGGTCATGGGCATTGCCCGTGAAATCGCCGGCAAGTCACCGATTGCCGTCACTGGCACGAAAGAGATGATCAGCTACATGCGCGATCATCGCATCGACGACGGCCTTGAATATGTCGCCACCTGGAACGCGGCCATGCTTCAATCCACCGATCTGCGCGTGGCGATGGCCGCCCATATGAGCAAACAGAAACCCGAATTTCTGGATTGATTGAAAAATGACTTCACGCTGGACCACCGCAGTACTGGATGCCGATCAACCGGGCGGCTGGGCCGTAGCGCGCAGCCCTGAAGGCTTTCTGTTCGATGACAATGGCGCACTGTTCCCGCGCGAATGGCTCAAGCGTCAGGACCTGACGATCCTCGCCGAACACGGTATCGGCCATCTGGATGGCGAGCCGGTCTATTTGCTGGAACTGCGCAGTCACAGCGAAGTGCCGGGCTGCAACTGGAAAGGCCTGCGAGCCTTTATGCTGGACGGCGACCACACGGTCTACAAGGTGCTGGGTTATGCCGCGCAAATCGGCACCTGGGCCCGTGAGCACCGCTTTTGCGGCAATTGCGGGCAGGCGACGAGCCAGGTCATCCGGGAGCGTGCGATGTATTGCGAACCCTGCGATATACGCTATTACCCACGGATTTCGCCGAGCATGATCGTGTTGGTCACACGTGGCGATGAAGTCCTGTTGGCGCGCTCACCGCGCTTCGTCAGCGGTGTCTACAGCACGCTGGCCGGGTTCGCCGAGCCGGGCGAATCCGCCGAAGACTGCCTGATTCGCGAGGTGCGCGAGGAGGTGCAGATCGAGGTCAAGAACATCCAGTACCTCGGCAGCCAGTGCTGGCCATTCCCGCATTCGATGATGCTGGGCTTTCACGCCGAGTACGCCGGCGGCGAGATTGTTTGTCAGGAAGACGAGATTGAAGACGCCCAGTGGTTCAACGTTCACGAGCTGCCGCCTTTGCCGGCGTCCCGCTCGATTGCCCGTTACCTGATCGACGTCTACGTGGCGCGGCGCTTAGGCCATGCTGAACCAGTGTTGCCAGGCTAACCGCACGGTCAGTCCCAGTACGACGGTGATAAACACCGGCCGGATGAATTTTGCACCGCCACTGATGGCGGTGCGGGCGCCGAAGAAGGCACCGACCATCACCGACAGGCCCATGCTCAGGCCGATGATCCAGTCCACTTGCCCGGAAAATATGAACACCGACAGCGCCGCAATGTTGCTGACGAAGTTCATGCTGCGCGCCACACCGCTGGCCTTCACCAGGTCGATGGGGTACATGAGCAGGCTGCTGACCGTCCAGAACGCGCCAGTACCGGGGCCTGCCACACCGTCATAGAAACCGAGGCTGAAGCCTTGGGTCGATTGCCACTTTTTCTTGATCGGCGCGTCGCTGTCCAGCGGCGCTTTCGGCGTGCCGCCAAACAATAAATACAGGCCGCAGGCGAAGACGATGATCGGGAGCATTTTGTTCAGCCATTCTGCAGGCAGGTAATGCGCGACCACGGCACCGGTCAATGCGCCGACCAGGGTGCCGACAATCGCGTGCACCCACTGCTTGGGATGGAACAGCTTACGGCGGAAGAAGGTGAAACTGGCGGTGGCCGAGCCGAACGTCGAACTCAATTTGTTGGTGCCCAGCACCAGATGTGGCGGCAGGCCGGCGGTCAACAGCGCCGGCGTCGTCAACAGACCGCCGCCACCGGCAATGGCGTCGATGAAGCCGGCGATGAATGCGACAAAGGCCAGAATGGCCAGAGTGGTGAGGTCAACACTGAGTTCGAAAGGCATGGAGTCGGCTTATTCGGCGGGGTGCAGGAAAGGACTGCGGGAAAGGGGCGACATCTTACCTATATCCGACTTTTGCGGCGACCGGTCTACACCACAAAACCCTTGTGGGAGCGAGCCTGCTCGCGAAAGCGGTTCATCAGTCAACGATTATGTTGAAGGTTAAGCCGCCTTCGCGAGCAGGCTCGCACACAAGGGGGATCGTGTTTACAGGCCTAGATCAGACAAGCCCGGATGATCATCCGGTCGGCGTCCCAGCGGCCAACGGAATTTGCGCTCGCTTTCCTTGATCGGCAGGTCATTGATGGAGGCAAACCGATTGGCCATCAATCCGTCTTCATTGAACTCCCAGTTCTCGTTGCCGTAGGAACGGAACCAGTTGCCGGAGTCGTCGTGCCATTCATAGGCGTATCGCACAGCGATGCGATTGCCGGTGAAGGCCCAGAGTTCCTTGATCAGTCGGTAGTCCAGTTCCTTGGCCCATTTGCGGGTCAGAAAACCTTTGGCTTCTTCACGGTTGTTGGCGAACTCGGCGCGGTTACGCCACTTTGTGTCCAGGGTATAGGCCAGGGACACTCGCTGCGGATCGCGGGAGTTCCAGCCATCTTCGGCCAGACGAACTTTTTCAATCGCCGATTCACGGGTGAAGGGCGGTAATGGCGGACGAACTTCAGTGTTAGACATATAAGTCTCCCTATCAAAGTACAGTTCAACGCGTTGTCGGGCTTGATTGAGTCATGACAGGTCCAATAACTTTCGCGCCATGCATTGCGCATTATCGGCGGCACTGTGATCCCCCATGACAAGCGCCACGGTGATGGCGCCATCGATCAGGATCAGCAGCTGTTTGGCCAGCGTCTCCGGGTCTTTAGCGCCATATTCGGTACAGAGCTCGTGCACGTAGTCGAGCAGCTTCTGTTTGTGTTCCTTGGCGACCAGGCGAACGGGGTCCTGTGGGTCGCCGGTTTCGCCGCTGGTGTTAATGAACGCACAACCGCGGAAGCCTTCGGAGGCGAACCAGGCCTTGAGCACGGTAAAAAGGTTGAGCAATCGCTCGGCCGGGCTCTCGGCCCGGTTGACTTCACTTCGGTACCAGTGCATCCAGCGCAGGTCGCGGCGTTGCAGGGCCGCGACAATGAGCGCTTCCTTGTTGGCAAAGTAGCGGTAGATGCTCTTTCTGGAGACGCCGGCGGTTTTCACCAGAAGATCCATGCCGGTGGCAGCGATGCCACTTTTGTAGATCAACTTTTCGGTGACGTCCAGAATAATGTCGCGTGTGGCGTTGCTGATTGTTTCGTTCATGTGGCGAACTGTAGAACGAACGTTCTTCATGGTCAAGCAGGTATTTTTTGTGCCTGTGAAAATGCCTTCGCGGGCAAGCCTCGCTCCTACGGGGGGGCGTGTTTTTGTAGGAGCGAGGCTTGCCCGCGAAGAGGCCATTACAGACAGTAACAAGACCCAAACGGATCCATGGTGTAAGCTCTCGGGTTCTTCGGATTCGACCCATTGCGAGCCCTATGCCGTCGCTTTTCAAACGCTCTCTGCTGCCCAAACTGCGCAGTTTTCCGCTGAACGCGGATGCCGTCACCATCCTCTCTGGCGCTGCCGAGTTCCGTCGTTGCCTGCTGGAAAAAATCGCCAGTGCAACTCAGCGCATCTATATCGTCGCGCTGTACCTGCAACAGGATGAGGCCGGCCAGGAAATTCTCGACGCCTTGCACGCTGCCAAACTGGCGCGTCCGCAACTGGACGTCGTCGTGGTGGTTGACTGGCTGCGCGCCCAACGTGGTTTGATCGGCGCCGGCAAGCAGCCGGGCAACGCGGCCTGGTATCAGGAAACCACCCGCACTCACCACAGTGAGGTGCCGGTGTACGGCGTGCCCGTGCAGACTCGCGAGCTGTTCGGTGTGCTGCATTTGAAAGGTTTCGTGATCGATGACTGCGTGATCTACAGCGGTGCAAGTCTGAACAACGTCTATCTGCACAAATTCGACAAGTACCGCTACGACCGTTATCACTTGTTGCAGAACCGCGCGTTGGCCGATTCGATGCAGCACCTGATTCAGCATGGGCTGATGACGTCAAAAGCGGTGCATCGTCTCGATTTACCGAACTTGCCGACCACCCGCAGCCTGCGCAACGACATCGGTGACCTGCGCAGTCGGCTCAAACACGCGACCTACGACACCACGCTAGGCAGCACGATGAGGGGCGAGCTGTCAGTCAGCCCGTTGCTGGGGTTGGGCAAGAATAATCCGTTGAGCCGGGTGATTTGCGAGCTGATCGCCAGCGCCCAACATCATCTGATCATCTGCACGCCGTACTTCAACTTGCCGCTGGCCGTTACCCGGGAAATCAACCGGGCGCTGGCGCGGGGGGTGAAGATTGATATCATCGTCGGCGACAAGACGGCCAACGACTTTTATATCCCGCCGAGCGAACCGTTCAAGGTGATCGCGGCGTTGCCGTATCTCTACGAAATCAGCCTGCGACGCTTTGCCAAAGGGCATCAACCCGGCATCGACAGTGGTCAGTTGAACCTGCACCTGTGGAAGCATGGCGATAACACCTACCACCTCAAAGGCATGTGGGTCGATCAGCGCTACACCTTGCTGACCGGTAACAACCTCAACCCGCGAGCGTTTCGCCTCGACCTGGAAAACGCATTGCTGATCGATGACCCGAAAGGCGAATTGCTCGAGCCGCGTAACAAGGAACTGGCGGAGATCTTCCAGAACACCACACGCATCGAGCGTTATCAGGACCTGGAAACACTCCTGGAGTACCCGGCGGCAGTGGCCAAGTTTCTCAAGCGCGTCAGTCGGGTGCGGATCGAGCGGTTGCTCTATCGGATGTTGTGAGGGCTAACAAGGCGGGGTAGATGCCTTCGCGAGCAGGCTCGCTCCCACAGTGGATTTGTGATCGACGTGGGAGCGAGCCTGCTCGCGAAGGGGCCCGCTTAAACGCTACAAATAATCAGTTCAAACCCAATTTCCCACGCAACATCGACAGGTCTTCAGCCAAGGTATTCACCGGCCCGACCAGCGCTTTGCGGTCGTTCTCTTTCACCTTGTCATACGTCTCGAAACCGCCATCCCTGGTCTTGTACTTGGCCAGGGTTTTGTCGACGGAAGCGAAATTCTTGTCGACCTTGGCAATGAACGCGGCGTCCTGCTTCTCGATCTGCGGGCGGAACAGGTCGACGATTTTCTTCGCGCCGTCGATGTTGCCCTGGAAGTCATGGAGGTCGGTGTGGCTGTAGCGATCTTCCTCACCGGAGATCTTGGTCGCGGCCACTTCTTCCAGCAGCGCAGCAGCGCCACCGACGACTTTCTCAGGCGGGAACGTCAGGCCGGCTACGCGGGCTTGCAGGTCTTTCACATCCTTGTTCAGGCCATCGGCCAGCTCGCCCAGGCCGTTGGTGCTTTTTTCCGTGAACAGCGAGTATTCGATGCGGTGAAAACCGGTGAAGTCTTCGGCTTTCACGCCTTTCTCGTGGTCGTCGACACGGGAGTCGATGGACGCATCCAGGTCACTGAACAGTTCGGCAATCGGCTCGATCGACTCGTAGTAAACACGGGTCGGTGCGTAAAGCTTTTGTGCGGTGGCCAGGTCACCTTTTTTCACCGCGTCGGTGAACTGTTGGGTATGGCTGGCCAGTTCGTCCAGTTGTTCGGTGACGTAGAGCTTGTAGTCCGAGACCGGCCCCACCAGGTCCAGCGGTGCCGTTGCCGCAAAAGCCGAAAACGGGGTGTTGAGCAAACCAAGGGTCAGCAATAAAGCGAGAGGCGACTTTTTCATGGGACGATTCCGTGTGGGCGTTGTTCAGGCGTTTTTAGGTTGAGGAGCGGGTTGGGTGGCATCAAGCAGCGAACGACCGATGAAGTCCTTGTCGCCCGTAACACCGGGCAAGGTGAAGAAGTACCCGCCGCCGACCGGCTTGAGGTATTCCTCGAGCGGTTCGCCGTTAAGGCGGGTTTGCACGGTAATGAAGCCTTTGTGCAGATCGGCCTGGTAGCAGATGAACAACAGGCCCATGTCCAACTGGCCATTCTTGTTCACCCCGTTGGAGTAGTTGAACGGCCGGCGCAGGATCAGGTTGGCCTGGGTCGCGGCGGTGCGCGGGTTGGCCAGCCGGATGTGCGCATCGAGTTTGGTCAGCTTGCCTTCCGGGTCCTTGGTGTAGTCCGGGACCTCGGTTTCATGCGCGGCGCCCATCGGTGCGCCGGTGCTTTTGACCCGGCCGAGGATGCCTTCCTGTTCCTGCAACGGCGTACGGTCCCAACGCTCGACGAAGTTGCGGATGATTCGCACCGCTTGATAGCTGCCGTTAGCCGTCCACGCCGGCTCATCGCTACCGGGCTGGACCCAGACGATGCTGTCCATGGCCTTGGCGTCGTTGGAATTCGGATTGGCCGAGCCATCGCGAAAACCCAGAAAGTTACGCGCGCTCTGCGCCGGCACACCCGGTTTCACCGGAGCCTGCGGCGGCACGCTGCCTTCCTGTTTCCAGCGCACCAACAGCAAGTCCGGCAGGTTTTTCAGGATGTCGCGTAGCGCATGAATGTTGGTGTCGATGGTGTTGGAGCAGAACTGCAAGCTGAGGTCGCCGTGGCAGCAATCGGCTTCGAGCGCATCGTTGGGGAAGCCGACCATGCGGATCAGCTGCTTCGGTTTGGCGTTGGCCAGGCCGAACCGCTCGTCGAACAGCGACTCGCCCACCGACACGGTGATGGTCAGATTGTCCGGCGTCACCATCGGGCCCAGAATCCCCGAATCCACCGGTGGCAGTTTCGGGTCGACCTGTGTCACCGGGCCGCCCTTCATCAAAAACGCGATGCGTTGGTTGAGGGTGCGGAACAGGCGTTCCAGGTCCTCGCGGTCGCTGGCCAATACATCGAATGACACCAGCATGCCAGACGCCGGACGCGGCGTGATGATGCCGGTCTGGTGTTGGCCATGGAACGGGTGGCGATCTTCGGTCTTGTCGCTGCTCGGTGCTTCAGTGACTTGGGCCGGGTTGGCGGCCATGGCCGGGCAGCTCAATGCCGAACCGGCGAGGGCAACGCCGGCCGCGCCCATGCCCATCAATATCCGGCGACGCTGAAGGTTGAAGTGTTCTGAATCGTTCATCTGATAAGTCGTCTTCTGCTTATAGGCCGGAGAGGCCAAGGGCGGGATCGATTGCATCGAGTGCGTCGGCCAGGGTTTTCGCCTTGTCGGCGATCTGTTTGCGCTGTTCGGCACTGACCGTGTCGTAGCTCGCGTAGCCATCCTTGACCTTAAAGCCTTTGAGTTCGGCATCCAGTTCGGTGACGGCGCTGTCGATCTTCGGCAGCAGTTCGGCGGCGGTTTTGGTCAGCAACGGACGCAACAGGTCGACGACCTTTTGGGTCGTTTCGAGGTTCGCGGCGAAACCGTTCAAATCGAGATGGCTGTAGCGTTCTTCTTCGCCACTGCGGGCACGAACGTCGGCGAGGCTGTTGAGGTTACGCACCACACTGCTCACCAGTTGTTCCGGCGGCAGGGATTGGGCCAACAGTTGTTGTTTGAGCGCAGTGACATCAGCGATCAGGCGCTGGGCAATCGGTGCCAGACCGTCGAGGTTACGCTGTTGGAACAGCGCCAATTCGATGCGGTGGAAACCAACGAAGTCCGGATCTTGCTCGCGCTTCTCGAAGTAGTCAGCGCGTGCGTTGATTGCGTTATCCAGTTCGGCCAGGCGCTGGGCGGCCGGGGCGATTCGTTGATAAGCGGCGCGGGCCGGCACGTACAAGGCTTGCGCCTGGCTGAGGTCGTCGGCATTGATCGCTTGCTCCAGCGCCGCGACAGCCTTGATCAGCGCGCTGCTTTGGCTGCCCAGGTAGACGCGAAATTCCGACAACGGTCCAACGAAAGCGACCATCGAAGGTTTTGCCTTGGCCGCGGCGTCGGACGCCGCGGTCGGCGTGACATGCAAGGTGCCGCGCGGGTTGCTCAACAAGCCGCAGGTGATTGCGTAGTCGCCGGGCAACAGGTTGGCGTTGATCACCTGACTCAGGCCGGGGGCGATGTTTTCCCGCTCTTCGAGCACCAGCACGCCGTCGAGGATTTCCCATTCAACGGCCCGATCCGAACGGTTGACGATACGAAAACTGGCGCGGCCCGCCGGCACCGTCAGCGCATTCGGCTCGCAGCTGTGCGGGTGAATGGTGACTGTCACTTCGTCATGGTGGGGCTGGCGCTTGGCCGCGGCCATTTTCGAGGCGTAATAAAACAGGCCACCGGCAGCGATCATCACGATCACCGAACCGGCCACCGCCCAGCGCAAGGCGCGGGGAGGCGAGGCCTGGGGAGAGGCTTGATTTGGCATGGGAGCCCTTATTGGCTGTAAATAACTGCTGAAATATCGCAACCCACATGCTCCTTGCAGGAGCGAGCCTGCTCGCGAAAAACTCACACGCGGCGCTGACCATCCGGTTTAACGCGTTATCGTTCACGAGCATCGCGAGCAAGCTCGCTCCTACAGGGGGGCGGGAGAAAAAACATCACCAGCGCCACCACCAGATAAATCAAGTAAGCGCCAAGGGTGCTGACAGTCGGCGCGTCCTGATACCCGAACATGCCGGCCAGCACTGAGCCCAGCGGGCCATCCATTGGCAGCGTCGCGCTGACGTCGAACAACACGGTTTGCAGGTGATTCCAGACCCCGGCTTCATGCAGCGCTTGCACAGAGTTGGCGAGGATGCCGGCGGCCACTACGAGGATGAACAGCCCGGTCCAACGGAAGAACGCGCCGAGGTTCAGGCGCATGCTGCCGGTGTAGATCAGGAAGCCGACAATGATTGCCAGGATCAGGCCGAGCAGGGCGCCGATCGGTGCCGCCGGCCCTTCACTTTGCTGGAACACCGCGAGCAAGAAGAACACCGTTTCCAGGCCTTCCCGGGCCACGGCGAAAAACACCATGGCGATCAGCGCTGTGACCTGATGGGTGGAACCGGTCAGCGCGTGATCGAGGGAAACATGCAGCGAATGCTTGATCGAACGCGCCACCTTGCGCATCCAGAACACCATCGAGCTGAGAATGCCGACGGCCAACAGGCCGACGACGCCCTCGAACAGTTCCTGTTGTTTTTGCGGGAATTCAGCACTGACCAGTTCCAGGCCTCCGCCCACCAGCAGGGCCAGGGCAACGGCAAGGAGCACGCCAACCCACACGGCGGGCATCCACTGGCCACGGCCGGTCTGCTTGAGATAACTGGCGATGATGCCAACGATCAACGCGGCTTCAATGCCTTCGCGCAGCATGATCAGAAAAGGAACAAGCATTCAGCACCGTCGCGTCTGTAGAGAAGATGCGTATTTGTAACATAATGACACTCATTCGCATACGCGGATGATTGCCATTACCTGAACCTGAGCTGAACTACCCTGCACATCACACTGCCCTCCTGTAGGAGCGAGGCTTGCCCGCGAAGAAGACGTCTCGGTGTTTCAGCGTAACCGTGTAATCGTTCTTCGCGGGCAAGCCTGCTCCTACAGAGGGTCTGCTGCGCTAATATGCGCACCACTTAAACAAGGGCTCGCAACACTCAATGTCAGAAAAAGACACCATCGCCGTTCAACTGGTGCGCGAAGCACTGTTGCAAAGTTGCGCCCCCGGACTGGCCACTGACGAAGTGCTGAACAAGGTCGGGATCAATCCGGCGCTGTTGGCCACTAGCGGTGGGCGAGTCCCGGCCACTGCTTACGCGCGCCTGTGGCGGTTGCTGGCCCGGCGCGGTGACGATGAGTTTTTTGGCATGGACCCGCGCAAACTCAAATCGGGCAGTCTGGAATTTCTGTGTCGCTGCTCGATGATCCAGCCGAGCCTGGCGGCGGGATTAACCTCGGGCCTGAGCTTCCTGTCGTTGATGCTCGAACACATTCCCGCGCAGTTGGTTCGTCAGCAAAGCCTGGCCGAAATCGTGTTGCTGGAGGACGAGCAGGCCCCGCGTCGCGCCTTTACCTATTTCACTTACTGGATGATCGTCCATGGCGTCGCCTGTTGGCTGGCGGGGCGGCGGATTCCGATCCTGGCCATCGAGTTGCGTTGTTCAGAGCCGGATTTTTGCGACGATTATCGCGTGATGTTCTCCGAGAACCTGCGTTTCGACCGGCCGCGCACGCGGATGATTTTCTCGGCCGATTGCCTGGACCTGCCGATCAAGCGCAGCGCTGAGGAACTCAAACGGTTCCTGGCACATGCCCCGGCCAACATTTTGGTGAAGTACCGTGATCCGCAGAGCCTGGCCAGCCGGATCAAACATGACCTGCGCCAACTGCCCGCCGAACACTGGCCTGAAACCGAGCCGCTGGCGCAACAGTTGTGCATGTCGGCTTCGACGTTGCGTCGCCGGCTGTCGGAGGAGGGGCAGACCTATCAAGCGCTCAAAGACAGCGTGCGCAAGGAGTTGGCCATTGTTTGGCTGGCTGAACCGAGTATCAGCTTCGCCGAGATCGCCACCCGCCTGGGGTTTGCTGATGCCAGCTCGTTCTACAAGGCGTTTCGCAAGTGGTCCGGGTCCAATCCGGGGCATTACCGAAGCCTGATTCTCAATGAGGCGGACTGATCCGGATTTTGTATTGAGGGGGCTGGCGCCTTCGCGAGCAGGCTCGCTCCCACAGGGGGAGAATGCATTTCAAATGTGGGAGCGAGCCTGCTCGCGAAGAGGCCCTGACAGGCGCCGCAACTCTCAACCCTTGGCCAAACCAGTCAAGCAACTTGATAACTTTGACCATTGCCGTGTTCTACGCGTAGAGCGAATATTTCCCTGTTAATTACGGTTCCCCAACCTAATAAAAAACAGAGGGATTCTGGCAATGCGCGATTACTTGTCTGCTGCATCACAGTTCAATTATCAGCACACCGTCGACGCAGCACTCGCTGGCGACTTGACTGCCCTCAACGCCTGCGTCGAGTGTTGTGACCGGCATGCCTTGCCGGGGCGCATCGCGTTGTTCTGGGAAGGCCGCGACGGTGCCAGCGCGACGTATACCTTTACCGATCTGCAAGACAAAGCCGCGCGTTTCGCCAACTACCTCCTGGCCCAGGGCGTGAAGAAAGGCGACAAAGTCGCCGGTCTCCTGCCACGTAATATCGAATTATTGATCACTGTGTTCGCCACCTGGCGCATCGGCGCGGTTTACCAACCGTTGTTCACTGCGTTCGGTCCAAAAGCCATCGAGCACCGCCTCAGTTGCTCGGGCGCCAAAGTGGTGGTGACCGATGCGGTCAACCGCCCCAAACTCGCGGAAGTTGCCGACTGCCCGACCATCGTGACCGTCGCTGGCGCCAAAGGACAAGGCATCGTCCGCGGCGATTTCAGTTTCTGGGCCGAACTGGCCAATTATTCCTCGATGTGCGAACCGGTACTGTTGACCGGCGAAGACCCGTTCCTGCTGATGTTCACCTCGGGCACCACCGGGCCGTCGAAAGCCCTGTCGGTGCCGCTCAAGGCCATCGTCGCGTTCCAGAGCTACACCCGCGACGCGGTGGACTTGCGCCCTGAAGACGCGTTCTGGAACGTCGCCGATCCGGGTTGGGCCTACGGCATTTATTTCGGCGTCACCGGGCCGATGTCGATGGGGCATCCGATCACCTTTTACGATGGCCCGTTCAGCCTCGAAAGCACCTGCCGGGTGATCAACAAATACGGAATCACCAACCTCACCGGTTCACCGACGGCTTACCGTCTGCTGATCGCGGGAGGCGACGAGTTCGCCCGTTCGATCAAAGGCAAACTGCGCATCGTCAGCAGTGCTGGCGAGCCGCTGAACCCGGAAGTCATCCGCTGGTTCGCCGACAATCTCGGCGTGGTCATTCACGACCATTACGGCCAGACCGAGCTGGGCATGGTCTTATGCAATCACCATGGTCTGGAACATCCCATCCACATGGGCGCCGCCGGTTTTGCCTCGCCCGGCCACCGCATCGTGGTGCTGGACGAGGACTATAGGGAGCTGGGCGTCGGCCAACCGGGCATCCTGGCGATTGACCGCACCCAGTCGCCGATGTGCTGGTTCGCCGGTTACGAAGGCGCACCGACCAAGGCCTTTGTCGGCAACTATTACCTGAGCGGCGACACCGTCGAGTGGAATCCGGACGGCAGCATCAGCTTCGTCGGCCGCAGTGATGATGTGATCACCACCTCCGGCTACCGCGTCGGCCCGTTCGACGTGGAAAGTGCCTTGATCGAACACCCTGCAGTGGTCGAAGCAGCGGTCATCGGCAAGCCTGATCCAGAGCGTACCGAACTGGTCAAAGCCTTTGTCGTGCTCAACCCGCAATACCGGGCCGCGCCAGAACTGGCCGAAGAGCTGCGCCAACACGTGCGCAAACGTCTGGCCGCGCACTCGTACCCCCGTGAAATCGAATTTGTCAGTGAATTGCCGAAAACCCCAAGCGGCAAATTGCAGCGCTTTATCTTGCGCAACCAGGAAATCGCCAAGGCTCAAGAGGCCGCCGCGAAGAACGTTTCAGCTTGAATCAAGGAAACAATGATGCAGATCGCAAACAAGGTTTTTCTCGTCACCGGCGGTGCCTCCGGACTCGGTGCGGCCACGGCTGAAATGCTGGTCGCGGCGGGCGCCAAGGTGATGCTGGTGGACATGAATGCTGAAGCCGTTGCGGCTCAGGCAGCGCGTATTGGCGCGAAAAGCGTCGTCGCCGACATCAGCGACGAAGCCGCGGCAGAAGCGGCCGTGCAGGCGACCGTCAACGCCTTCGGTGGCCTCAACGGCCTGGTCAACTGCGCCGGCATCGTGCGTGGCGAGAAGATCCTGGGCAAGAACGGCCCCCACGCGCTGGCCAGTTTCAGCCAGGTGATCAACGTCAACCTGATCGGCAGCTTCAACATGCTGCGCCTGGCTTCAGCAGCCATCGCCGAAACCGACGCGGACGCCGATGGCGAGCGCGGCGTGATTATCAACACCGCTTCGGCAGCGGCGTATGATGGCCAGATCGGCCAGGCGGCCTATGCCGCTTCCAAAGGCGCGATCGTCAGCCTGACGTTGCCTGCTGCCCGTGAACTGGCGCGTTTCGGCATCCGCGTGATGACCATCGCCCCGGGCATTTTCGAAACCCCGATGATGGCCGGCATGACCCCGGAAGTCCGCGCATCCCTGGCCGCCGGCGTGCCATTCCCGCCGCGTCTGGGCAAACCGGACGAGTATGCCGCGCTGGTCAGGCATATCATTGAAAACAGCATGCTCAATGGCGAGGTGATCCGTCTCGACGGCGCCTTGCGTATGGCCGCCAAATAAGGAGGATTTATCATGACTATTGCCAACGATCCTATCGTTATCGTCAGCGCTGTCCGCACCCCGATGGGCGGTTTCCAAGGGGAACTGAAAAGCCTGACAGCTCCGCAACTGGGTGCTGCGGCGATTCGCGCAGCGGTTGAGCGCGCGGGTGTCGCCGCCGATGCGGTTGAAGAAGTGCTGTTTGGCTGCGTGTTGTCCGCAGGCCTCGGCCAGGCCCCTGCGCGCCAGGCTGCACTGGGCGCGGGCCTGGATAAATCAACCCGTTGCACCACGCTGAACAAGATGTGCGGTTCGGGCATGGAAGCGACCATTCTGGCCCACGACATGCTCGTCGCCGGCAGTGCCGACGTGGTCGTGGCGGGTGGTATGGAAAGCATGTCCAACGCGCCATACCTGCTGGACCGCGCCCGCAGCGGTTACCGCATGGGCCATGGTCGTGTGCTCGATCACATGTTCCTCGACGGCCTCGAAGACGCCTACGACAAGGGCCGCCTGATGGGTACCTTTGCCGAAGAGTGCGCTGACACCAACGGTTTTACCCGCGAAGCCCAGGACGCGTTTGCCATCGCTTCGACCACCCGCGCCCAGCAAGCGATCAAGGACGGCAGCTTCAAGGACGAGATCGTGCCGCTCACCGTGACCGTCGGCAAAGAGCAGGTGCTGATCAGCAACGACGAGCAGCCGCCCAAAGCCAGGCTCGACAAAATCGCCTCGCTGAAACCGGCGTTCCGCGACGGCGGCACCGTGACAGCGGCGAACTCCAGTTCGATCTCCGATGGCGCGGCGGCACTGGTGCTGATGCGTCGCTCCGAAGCTGAAAAGCGCGGTCTCAAACCGCTGGCAGTAATTCACGGCCACGCCGCGTTTGCCGACACACCGGGGCTGTTTCCGGTGGCACCGGTGGGCGCAATCAAAAAGCTGATGAAGAAAACCGGTTGGTCGCTGGACGAGGTCGAGTTATTTGAAGTCAACGAAGCCTTCGCCGTGGTCAGTCTGGTGACCATGACCAAACTGGAAATCCCACACGAGAAGGTCAACATTCACGGCGGCGCTTGCGCGTTGGGCCACCCGATCGGTGCGTCCGGTGCGCGGATCCTCGTGACGTTGCTCTCGGCCCTGCGCCAGAAAGGCCTGAAACGCGGTGTTGCAGCGATCTGCATCGGCGGCGGCGAAGCCACGGCCATGGCCGTTGAGTGCCTCTATTGAAGAGTGCAATCCATGTGGGAGCGAGCCTGCTCGCGAAGGAGCCCTGTCAGTCGGCATCGATGTTGAATGACAAATCGCTTTCGCGAGCAGGCTCGCTCCCACAGGTTTTGCGCCTTAACTGAATTAAGGAAATAGTCATGATTCCCAATGACGAACAACTTCAGATCAGCGACGCGGCCCGGCAGTTTGCCCAGGAACGGCTGAAACCGTTCGCCGCCGAGTGGGACCGTGAGCATCGCTTCCCCAAAGAGGCCATTGGCGAGATGGCTCAACTGGGCTTCTTCGGCATGCTGGTGCCGGAGGAATGGGGCGGTTGCGACACCGGCTACCTGGCCTACGCCATGGCGCTGGAAGAGATCGCGGCCGGCGACGGCGCCTGCTCGACCATCATGAGCGTGCACAACTCGGTGGGTTGCGTGCCGATTCTCAAGTACGGCAACGACGATCAGAAAGAACGCTTCCTCAAGCCGCTGGCCAGCGGCGCAATGCTCGGCGCGTTTGCCCTGACCGAACCGCAGGCCGGTTCCGATGCCAGCGGCCTGAAGACCCGTGCGCGTCTGGAAGGCGATCATTACGTCCTCAACGGCTGCAAACAGTTCATCACCTCCGGGCAAAATGCCGGGGTGGTGATCGTATTCGCGGTCACTGACCCGAGTGCCGGCAAACGCGGGATCACGGCGCTGATCGTGCCGACCGATTCCCCGGGCTATAAAGTCGCGCGGGTTGAAGACAAGCTCGGCCAGCACGCGTCCGACACCTGCCAGATTCTGTTTGAGAACGTGGAAGTCCCGGTGGCCAATCGGCTGGGCGAGGAGGGCGAAGGTTACCGGATCGCCCTGGCCAACCTCGAAGGCGGCCGTGTCGGCATTGCCTCGCAATCGGTGGGCATGGCCCGTGCCGCGTTTGAAGCGGCCCGCGATTACGCCCGTGAACGCGAGAGCTTCGGCAAGCCGATCATCGAACATCAGGCAGTAGCGTTTCGTTTGGCTGACATGGCGACGCAGATCGCCGTGGCCCGGCAGATGGTGCATTACGCTGCGGCATTAAGAGACAGTGGAAAGCCGGCGCTGGTCGAAGCCTCGATGGCCAAACTGTTCGCCTCGGAAATGGCCGAAAAGGTCTGCTCTTCGGCGTTGCAAACCCTTGGCGGATACGGTTATCTGAACGACTTCCCGCTGGAGCGGATCTACCGTGACGTGCGGGTGTGTCAGATCTACGAAGGCACCAGCGATATTCAGCGCATGGTCATTTCGCGCAATCTTTAAACAGGAAACCTGTAGGAGCTGTCGAGTGAAACGAGGCTGCGAGCTTTTGATGTTGTTTTTAAAGAGCAAGATCAAAGGATCGCAGCCTCGTTTCACTCGACAGCTCCTACAGGGATAGAGCTTTAAGCTAAACCGGAGTTAATGATGAGTTACGAAACGATTTTGTTGGAAATCCACGGTCGCGTGGGCCTGATTACCCTCAACCGTCCGCAAGCCCTGAACGCGTTGAACGCCCAGATCATCAGCGAACTGAACCACGCCCTCGATGGCCTGGAAGCGGATTCGAACATCGGCTGCATCGTGCTGACCGGTTCGAAAAAAGCCTTCGCCGCCGGCGCTGACATCAAGGAAATGGCCGAGCTGACGTATCCGCAGATCTACCTTGATGACCTGTTCAGCGACAGCGATCGCGTGGCCAACCGCCGCAAGCCGATCATCGCAGCGGTCAGCGGCTTTGCCTTGGGCGGTGGCTGTGAACTGGCGCTGATGTGCGATTTCATCCTGGCCGGCGACAACGCCAAATTCGGCCAACCGGAAATCAACCTCGGCGTGCTGCCGGGCATGGGCGGTACCCAGCGCCTGACCCGCGCCGTGGGCAAGGCAAAGGCCATGGAAATGTGCCTGAGCGGGCGTTTGATTGATGCGGTGGAAGCGGAGCGTTGCGGGATTGTGGCGCGGATCGTACCGGCGGATGAGTTGCTGGACGAAGCGCTGAAAGTCGCGGCGTTGATTGCTAAAAAATCATTGCCGATTGCGATGATGGTCAAGGAAAGCGTTAACCGCGCGTTTGAAGTAAGCCTGTCGGAAGGCGTGCGTTTTGAGCGCCGGGTGTTCCATGCGGCGTTTGCGACGCAGGATCAGAAGGAAGGGATGGCGGCGTTTATTGCCAAGCGTGAGGCTGAGTTCCAGGGTAAGTGATGCGGCGTTTTCAATGACGCCTTCGCGAGCAGGCTCGCTCCCACATTGGACCTCAGCGTTTATGAGATTCCTTGTAGGAGCGAGCCTGCTCGCGAAGCTTTTGGGGTTTCAAACCAGATAGTTTTTCAGCTCACGGGCAATCACCATCCGCTGTATCTCGCTCGACCCTTCATAAATCTGCGTAATCCGCGCATCCCGGTAGTAGCGCTCCACCGGATAGTCTTCCAGATATCCATACCCGCCATGAATTTGCAGCGCCGATGAGCAGACCTTCTCGGCCATCTCCGAAGCAAACAGCTTGGCTTGTGAGGCCTCCGACAAACACGGCTTACCGGCACTGCGTAACCGCGCGGCATGCAGGATCAGCAACCGCGCCGCGTTCAGGCGGGTGTGCATGTCGGCCAGCATGTTGGCGACGCTTTGGTGCTCGATGATCGCCTTGCCGAACTGCACACGATCGCGCGAGTAGGCCAGCGCCGCTTCAAAGGCTGCCCGGGCAATGCCCAACGCCTGCGCGGCAATGCCGATGCGACCGCCTTCAAGGTTGGACAGGGCAATCGCCAGGCCCTTGCCCCGTTCGCCCAGCAGGTTGGCTTCGGGAATCGTGCAGTTGCTCAGGGTCACCGCGCAGGTATCAGAGGCGCGAATACCCATCTTGTGTTCGGTGCGATCAACAATGAAACCCGCGGTGTCCGTCGGCACCAGGAAGGCCGAGATGCCACGCTTGCCCAGATCCGGGTCCGTCACTGCAAAGACGATCGCCAGTTTCGCCCGTTTGCCGTTGCTGACAAATTGCTTGGCGCCGTTGATCACCCACTGGCCGTCGCGCAGTTCGGCGCGAGTGCGCAAGTTATGCGCTTCGGAACCGGCTTGCGGTTCGGTCAGGCAGAAGCAGCCAATCGCCTGGCCGCTGGCCAGGTCCGGCAGCCAGGTCTGTTTCTGTTGTTCGGTGCCGTAATTCAGGACCGGCCCGCAACCCACTGAGTTGTGGATGCTCATCAGCGCGCCAGTGGCGCCGTCACCGGCGGAAATCTCTTCAACCGCCAGGGCGTAGGCGACGTAGTCGACATAGGTGCCTCCCCACTCTTCGGGCACCACCATGCCCAACAGACCCAGCTCGCCCATCTTCGCCACCAGACCGTCATCGATCCAGCCGGCCTTTTCCCAGGCTTGCGCGTGGGGTGCGATTTCACCGCGGGCAAAGTCCCGGGCCATGTCGCGGATCATGACTTGTTCTTCGCTCAATTCGATATCGTGCATGGCTCAGCTCCAGCTTGGGTCAAAACCGCTGAAGAAACTCGCAACGTGCTCGGCGTCCAGCGCCTGCAAGGTCGGCGGGTTCCAGCGCGGGTTCTTGTCTTTGTCGATCAGCAAGGCGCGCACGCCTTCGATCAGGTCGCCGCGCTCGAACCACTGACGGTCCAGGTGCAGTTCAAGGGCGAAGCAGTCTTCCAGACTCAAGTGCCGACCACGACGGAGCATTTCCAGGGTCACCGCCATCGCCAGCGGCGAGCGGCTTTGCAGCAGGTCGGCAGTGGCGACCGCCCATTCATGGCTGCCGACGACCGTCACTTCACGCAGTTGCTTAACAATACTCGGCACATCGGGCAGGGCGAAGAAGTGATCGATAGCCGGGCGTAAAGCCGCCAATGGCGCATCGGGCAACTGTTGCACGGCGAGTTTCGCCAGCAGGCCCTGCAGGTCTTTCAGCGGTGTGTCGTGCCATTCGAGACGATCGAGTTGCTCGTCCAGCGTTCCCAGACGGGTGCTGTCCAGATACCAGTCGGCCAGGCCGCAATACAGTGCATCGGCGGCGCGAATCTGCACACCGCTGACCCCCAGATAAATACCCAGCTCCCCGGGAATGCGTGGCAGGAAGTAGCTGCCGCCGACATCCGGGAAGTAGCCGATGCCCACTTCCGGCATTGCCAGACGGCTTTTCTCGGTGACCACCCGCAGGTCGGCGCCTTGCACCAGACCCATGCCGCCGCCCAGGACAAATCCGTCCATCAAGGCGAGCACGGGTTTGCGGTAGTGGTGGATAGCGAGGTCGAGTGCGTATTCCTCGACGAAGAACGTTTCGTGCAGCGTGTCACCACTTTTGAAACTGTCGTACAGCGAGCGAATATCGCCGCCGGCGCAGAACGCTTTTTCCCCCGCACCGCGCAACACCACCGCGTGGATTTGCTCATCCTGCGCCCAGGCATCGAGTTGGCGCTGCAGGTTGCGAACCATGTCCAGGGTAATGGCATTGAGGCCGGCGGGGCGATTGAGGGTCAGGTGACCGATGTGATTGCGAACCTCGGCCAGCACGTCGTTTTGCGTGGCATCCATGGACTGAGTCCCCGGAGAAGAAACCTGAGCAGTCATCACTAACTCCCTGCTTTTATTGTTCTTTATAAAGAAGCTCGCGCGCGAGCGATGCCGGATCGTACCAGTGCAAATTTGCCATGTACAACCCGGATATGTGCAGGTTCCGTGTGCATTTTTGTAATACCTGTGCAGGATTTCCTCCTCGATACCGCCCTGGACCGGGCTCGCGACCGATTCGGCTGCGAAAACAATCTTATCAGCGCAATCGGGGTGTCTATCTCGGCGCTTACGACACCTGTGCCCAGTCATCTGTTGGCATTCTGGCCGCGGGTTTGAAACCGTCTGTGCCGAAGGTTTCAGGCTGGGTGCCGCCTTGTGCGGCCCACCGTATAAAACAATAAGAACGCAGTTGCGGCCTACGCCGCATCGACTCTCTGTTCCTGCCCATAAAGGTGGCCCGGTTCTCCTGGCCGCAATAACTCCAAACAAATCGGGATTCAAGAAGATGAAGACTAAATGGCTGAGCTTGTCGGTACTCGCGCTGCTGTGCTGCACCACCGGCGCCAATGCCAAGGAGTGGAAAGAGCTGCGATTCGGTGTCAACCCAAGTTACCCGCCGTTTGAATCCACCACCGCCGATGGCGGGGTGCAAGGCTTCGGCGTGGACCTGGGCAATGCGATTTGCGCCGAACTTAAGGTTAAGTGCGTCTGGGTCAGCAATGACTTTGATGGCCTGATACCGGGCCTCAAGGCCGGCAAGTTCGACGCCATCGAGTCCTCAATGACCGTCACCGACACGCGCAAAAAACAGATCGACTTCACCGATCGTCTGTACGCCGGGCCGACCGCTATCGTCACCCGCAAGGATTCCGGGCTGCAGCCCACCGCTGACTCCCTGCGGGGCAAGACCATCGGGTATATGCAGGGCACCATTCAGGAAACCTACGCCAAGGCCAAATTGGCCCCGGCCGGGGTGAAACTGCGGGCGTATCAGAATCAGGATCAGGTCTACGCCGACCTGGTTTATGGCCGTCTCGATGCGTCGATCCAGGACAAACTGCAAGCGCAGATGAGCTTTCTGACGTCACCGCAAGGGGCCAATTTCCAGAACAGCGAAGGCATCAGTGACCCGCTGGTACCGTCAGAAATCGCCATTGGTGTACGCAAGGACAACGAAGAACTCAAAGGCATGCTCAATGCTGCCATCAAGGCCCTGCATGACAAGGGCATCTATGCGCAGATCCAGCAGAAGCACTTCGGCGATCTGGACCTCTACAACAACTGAGCCTCGCCACCTGACGGTCGCTGTGTCGCAGCGCCCGTCCCGGTGGCATCAAGACAGGTGACTGGCGTGAATTCCTTCCTGAATATCCTGGGGCTCGATCTTTCGGCCCTGCAAGGCTATGGCCCGTTGTTGCTGCACGGCACCTGGGTCACCCTGAAATTATCGGCACTTTCGCTACTGGTGAGCATGGCGCTGGGATTGCTCGGCGCGGCGGCCAAGCTGTCGCCACTGAAACTGTTGAACCTGCCGGCAACCTTTTACACGACGCTGATTCGCGGGGTGCCTGACCTGGTACTGATGCTGCTGATTTTCTACAGTCTGCAAGGCTGGCTGAGCAGCCTGACGGAAGCGCTGGGCTGGCCCTACATGGAAATCGACCCGTTCGTGGCCGGCATCGTCACCCTCGGTTTTATCTACGGCGCGTACTTCACCGAGACTTTTCGCGGGGCGATTATGAGCGTGCCACGCGGTCAGCAGGAAGCCGCCGCGTGCTTTGGTTTGAATCGCTGGCAACGTTTTCGCTTTGTGGTGTTCCCGCAAATGATGCGCTTCGCCTTGCCCAGCCTGGGCAACAACTGGCTGGTGCTGCTCAAGGCGACGGCGCTGGTGTCGATCATCGGCTTGTCGGACCTGGTCAAGGTCGCGCAAGAGGCCGGTAAGAGCACCTTCAACATGCTCGACTTTCTGCTGTTGGCAGGGGCGCTGTACTTGCTGATCACCAGTGCCTCGAACTACCTCTTGCGTGTGCTGGAACGGCGCTACAACCAGGGCGTGCGGGGGATGACGCGATGATCGAATTGATTGCCGAATACTGGAAACCCTTTCTGTTCACCGACGGCGACACCCTCACCGGACTGACCATGACGCTGTGGTTGCTGGTGGCCAGTATCGCGATGGGGTTTTTCCTGTCGTTGCCGTTGGCGATCATGCGCACTTCACGTTGGGCCTTGGTGCGTTGGCCGGTACAGTTGTTCACCTATGTGTTCCGTGGCACGCCGTTGTATATCCAGTTGCTGATTTGCTACAGCGGCATCTACGGCATCACCGTGGTCCGCTCGCAACCATTGCTTGAAGCGTTCTTTCGCGATGCGATGAATTGTACCTTGCTCGCGTTCACCCTCAACACCTGTGCCTACACCGTGGAAATTTTCGCCGGGGCGATTCGCAGCATTCCCTACGGTGAAATCGAAGCGGCCCACGCCTATGGCCTGAGTGGCTGGCGCCTGTACTTGCGGTTGATTTTGCCTTCGGCGCTGCGCCGGGCACTGCCGTATTACAGCAACGAAGTGATCCTGATGTTGCACGCCACTTCAGTGGCGTTCACCGCCACCATTCCCGACATTCTAAAAATTGCCAGGGATGCCAATGCCGCGACGTTTATGACCTTCCAGGCTTTCGGCATTGCCGGCCTGTTGTACCTAACGCTGTCGTTCGGTCTGGTCGGCACGTTCCGGCTGGCAGAGAAGCGTTGGCTGAGCTTTCTCGGTCCGGCTCACTGAATTCCATTCTTTATCCAGAGCGTCGCCGATAAGGGCGCCGTTCCAGGAGTGCTTGCATGTACAAACTCACGGTTGAAAATCTGTATAAACGTTTTGGTGACAATGAAGTGCTCAAGGGCGTCTCGTTGAATGCCAAGGCTGGCGATGTGGTGAGCATGATCGGCGCCAGCGGATCGGGCAAAAGCACTATGCTGCGTTGTATCAACTTTCTGGAACGCGCGGACGAAGGCGCCATCGCACTCGATGGCGAGCGGATCCTCACGCGCCCGGGGGCGGGTGGCATGCGCGTCGCCCATCCGGCGCAATTGCAGCGTTTGCGTACTCGACTGGCGATGGTGTTCCAGCACTTCAATTTGTGGAGTCACTTGACGGTATTGGAGAACATCGTGCTGGCGCCGTGTAGGGTGTTGGGTGTGAGCCGCAAGGCCGCTGAAGACAGCGCGCGGGCGTACCTGGACAAAGTCGGGTTGCCGCAGAGAGTCGCCGATCAATACCCGGCGTTCCTGTCTGGCGGTCAGCAACAACGAGTGGCCATTGCCCGGGCGCTGGCGGTGGAACCGCAGATTCTGTTGTTCGACGAGCCGACCTCGGCACTCGATCCGGAACTGGTGGGCGAGGTGCTGAAGGTGATTCAGGCGCTGGCCGAAGAAGGCCGGACCATGTTGATGGTGACCCACGAAATGGGCTTTGCCCGGCAGGTCTCCAGCCAGGTGTTGTTCTTACATCAGGGGCGGGTCGAGGAGCAGGGTGACGCGACGATCCTCGACCAGCCAAACAGTGAACGTTTACAGCAATTCCTATCGGGTCGTTTGAAGTGAGGCAAGACGTACATGGCGGAAATCCGCGATCTGTCGATCGTGCTTGATCGTATCGATCAGGCAATCATCGAAGTGCTGCGCCACGATGGGCGCATCACTTATCAAAAGCTCTCCGAGCGCGTGCACTTGACCCCAAGGCCCTGCCTGGAGCGGGTACGCAAGCTCGAACAGCTCGGGGTTATCCGTGGTTACGGCGCGATTCTCGATGAGAAGAAACTGACGCCGGGCTTGTCTTTGCTGGTGTTGGTAGCGCTGTCGAATCAGAGTGGGCGGGCGGCGCAAAAGGCTTTCGAGGCCAAGGTGCGCGCCTGCCCGCAAGTGCTGGAATGCCGCTTGATCAGCGGTGCGTTCGATTACAGCCTGCGCATGCGGTGCCGGGACATGGAGCATTATCGGGTGCTGACCGAAGTGTGGTTTGACGACCCGGAATTGCACATCGACAAGTTGGTGAGCCATCCTGAACTGGCGACAGTCAAAACCACGATGGAGTAGGCTGCACGCAGCCTCGTAGCAGCTGCCGAGCCTGCGAGGCTGCGTCCGGCGGCGCAGCCGTCGTAAAACAATCCAAACGCGGTATGTCAGACACGTCGCATCCACCGGATTGGCGAGGACTTCGTCCTCGGACGCAGCCTCGCAGGCTCGGCAGCTGCTACAGAATCGGCTGAGGCACCCAGGATCTTCAGCCGTTTCCATCACTGCCAGCGCCTTCATCAACCGGCTTTTCCCCGCCCCGAAACAGACAATGAGTACCTCTCAACCCTCATTGAATCTGTGCCCATGCAAACCACCAATACTGTTTTGATGATTCGCCCGACACGTTTCTCCTTCAATCAGGACACGGCGGCGAACAACCGTTTCCAGCGTCCGGCGGCCGCGTCTGAAGACGTGCAGCTCAAGGCCTTGCAAGAGTTCGATGGCTACGTCGCCGCGCTGCGCAGCCATGGTGTCGAAGTGTTGGTGCATAACGACCTCGAAGCACCGCATACCCCAGACTCGATTTTCCCCAACAACTGGTGGAGCAGCCATCCGGACGGCACGTTGGTGCTGTACCCGATGCAAGGCCATAACCGGCGCCTTGAGCGGGACAAAGGCGCACTCGACTGGCTGCGCAACGAATTTCGAGTCGAACAGTTGCTGGACCTGTCCAGCCTTGAACAGCAGGAAGTGTTTCTCGAAGGCACTGGCAGCATGGTGCTGGATCGTCAGCAGCGGATTTGCTACGCCGGTTATTCCACCCGCACCCACGCCCGCGCCTTGGATCAGGTGGTCAAACATTTTGGATATGAGCTGTGTGCATTCAACGCCGTGGACCACCAGGGCGTCGCGATTTACCACACCAACGTGATGATGAGCGTCGGCACGCGGCTGGCCATGGTCTGTCTGGCGTCGGTCGCTCAGGCTGATGAGCGCCAGGCCTTGCACGCTCGCCTGGAGAGCAGCGGCAAACAGGTGATCGCGCTGGACTGGGCGCAACTGGAGTCCTTCGCCGGCAACATGCTGGAAGTCCACAACTCGGCAGGGGAGCCGGTGTTGGTGATGTCGCGCACGGCGTGGCAATCGCTGGATGCCGGGCAGCGTCGCTTGATCGAAGCCCACACTACGCCGCTGCCGGTGAACATCGACACCATCGAACGCATCGGTGGCGGCAGCGCACGCTGCATGTTGGCCGAAGTTTTTCTACCCAAACAACAGTCCGCAAAGGAGCAAACACGATGATCGTTCGTCCCGCCACACCGGCCGACCTGCCGGCATTGTTAGCCCTGGCCCATAGCGCCGGTACGGGTTTGACCACCTTGCCGGCCGACGCGTCGCGCTTGCGTCAGCGCCTGGAATGGGCAGCGAAAACCTTTGCCGGCGAAGCCGAGCGCGCCGATGCCGATTACCTGTTTGTGCTGGAAAACGAGCAGCACGAAGCGATCGGTATCTGTGCATTGGCCGGTGCCGTCGGACTACGCGAGCCCTGGTACAACTATCGATTGGGATTGTTTGTCGCCGCGTCGAAAAACCTCGGAATCAACCAGCACCTGCCAACGTTGTTCCTCGGCAACGACATGACCGGTCATTCGGAACTTTGCTCACTGTTTCTGCACGCCGATCACCGCAGCGGTCTGAACGGTCGTTTGCTGTCCAAGGCGCGATTCCTGTTCCTGGCGGAATTTCGTCAGCTCTTCGGCGACAAGGTGATCGCGGAGATGCGCGGCTATTCTGATGAAGAAGGGGTTTCACCGTTCTGGGAGGGGTTGGGGCGGCACTTCTTCAAGATGGATTTTGCCGACGCCGATTACCTGACGGGCCTGGGTAACAAGACCTTCATCGCCGAATTGATGCCCAAGTTTCCGCTGCCCACCTGCCTGTTGCCGGAAGCGGCGCGAACCGCCATCGGCCGCGTCCACCCCAACACCGAGCCGGCGCTGGGCATGCTCAAGGCGGAAGGATTCGAACACCGGGATTACATCGACATCTTCGACGGCGGCCCGCTGATTGAATGCGCCACGGGCGATATTCGTGCAGTGCGCGACAGCCAGGTACTGCAACTGAGCATCGGCACGCCGGGTGACCAGGCGGCGACTTACTTGATTCATAACCGCCAGTTCGCCGAATGCCGGATTACCACGGCACCGGCGCGGGTGGCTGCCGGTACGTTGATCGTCGATGCAGACACCGCGAAAACCCTGGGCCTGAGTGCCGGCGCATCGGTGCGGGCGGTGAGTCTGGCGGTGCCTGCGCAGCAGCGATCAGCGGCCTAGATTTGTAGCAGCTGGCGAAGCCTGCGTTCGGCTGCGTAGCAGTCGTGAAACCAGAGTGCACGGTCTTCCTGAGGTATCCCGTCGTCTGATTTCACGACTGCTACGCAGCCGAACGCAGGCTTCGCCAGCTGCTACAGATTGCGATGGTTACGATGGTTGCGATCAGAGTCTGGGGCTCAGCACTTCACCAATGCTACGACGCTTGGCGTGCAACTCGCTCGCATGGATCAACTGTTCAAGGTCTTCGGGCGTGACGTCAAAGAAGGCTTCCATGTCGGCCAATGCCAGCTTCAGGTCTTGAGCGGTGATGGCCTGGCTGTCGCTGGGAGGATGATCGGCCGGCACTATGGCAGCCGGCTCGCTGGCGCGCTTAGGGTAACGAATGCCCGTCAGGTTGTTGTACGCCAGGGCGCTGAGCAGCAGGGTCGATGCGCTCACCATCACCGGGCCGAGGGCGTTCCAGTCCAACGCAATGGTGACCGGGTCTGCCAATACCAGCGTCAGGGCCAAACCGCCGGCCGGTGGATGCAGGCAACGCAGCCAGCACATCAGCAACAAGGCCATGCCGGCCGCCAGGCCGGCACTGCCCAGCGTACGGCCCAGTACATGGGCCACGAGCAGCGACACCACCGCGGCGGTCAAATACCCGCCGACTATCGACCACGGTTGGGCAAGCGCGCCGGAGGATACGGCGAACAGCAGCACCGCCGACGCCCCCAACGGGCCGATCAAGTGTTGCGCCACGTCGATACCGAACACCTGCCCGCAGACCCAGACGCTGAGCATCGTTCCAAGGGCCATGCCGATGGCGGCGCGGCTCCATTCGGTGGGGCGGGTATTGATGGCAGCGGGTAACCAGCGAGCAAGCATGATGAAAACCGATCCGTTTACAAAAACCGAGGAAAAAAAAGGGCTTAGCTGGAATACCCAGAAAGCCCTTGAAAGTGTTCCAACTATTGGGGGAGGAACGGCGACAGTGTGCCGTTCATTGCAGATGCTTACAAATTCATATTAATGCACTTTCAATGCACTATTTTTGCAGTATCGCCACCCGTCGGCCACTGAGGAAACACAGGGAGCCGCCCATGGCGGTCAGCGCACTCAGCGCATAAAACATGGTGGGTGCGGGCGTGTGCATCAACAGGTAGCCGCAAATCACCGGGCTCAAGGCGCCGCCAAGGGCTGCGAGATTTTGCGCACCGTAGTAGCTGCCGCGCAGTTCTTCCGGGGCCAGGGTGTCAACGAAGAGAAATTCGGCGGGGTAAATGATCATTTCGCCCAGGGTAAAGATGAACATCGCCATGCACCAGCTCAGCAGGCTGTAGGCCAGGCTGAAACCGATTAACCCGACAATGAACAGACTCGTGCCGCCGGCAATCCAGTAGCGCAGCTGTTCACGCTTGAGAAAGCGCCCGATCTGGTACTGCAGCAGGATCACGCTGATGGCATTGCAGGCGAGCAGGGCGGCCATGGTTTCCAGGGCGCGCTTGGAATCGTGGGTCACCAGCAGGTATTGCGACAGGTACAAGGTGAAACGGCCATGAACCACCGTGCTGAGCAGGCAGCCGCCGGTAAACATGATCAGGGTGCGATCGTTTTTCAGGGTGATCAGCGTCTTCAGAAAGCTTTGCGGCTGGCCGATGGCGGGTGTCTGGGCCGAGTCCCTGGGGATGCCGAACATCAGGAAAATGCTGAAAAACGCGATGCCCCCAGCAATCAGGAATGGAGCAATCGGATACACGCCAGCGATCACCACGCCGAGCATCGGGCCGGTGGCGTAACCGATGTTGGTCAGTGTGTAGCGCAGGGAGAAGGCCTTGGCGCGCTGACCCAAGGGCAGGTTTTCGCTGAGAATCGCTTTCGAACCGATGAGGAACAACGCCGAGGCGGTTTCGGTGATCACCAGGGTGACGGTGGTCAGGTAGAGGTTTTGCGCAAAGGTCAGCAGCACGAAACCGATGGCGCTGGAGAGCATCGCCAGGATCAGCAACCGGCGTTTTTCCAGGCGGTCGATGATGTAGCCACCGTAGAGGGCGAGCAGGGTGGCGATGAACACCGCGATCCCCAGCAGCAAACCAACGTCCTGCTGGTTGAGGCCGAGCTTGTTGCTCAGGAACAACGTGAGCAACGGGCTGGTGATGGCGCGGCTGACCACGATCGTCAGGGAAACGATCATCAATCGACGGATAACGAGCGAGTAAGTGGCCACGGTGGGGCACGAGTCCTTGTTTAGAATGATATTTCCAGTGTTTCGATACCTTTGTAGCAGCTGCCGAAGGCTGCGTTCGAGCGCGCAGCGGTCGTAAACCGGACACCTCGGTATGTCTAAATGACTGAGTCGTTTGATTTCACGACTGCTTCGCAGCCGAACGCAGGCTCCGCCAGCTGCTACAAGTTCTGTGTTCGCAGCTGAAGTATTTCGACCGATTCCAGCTCATCAAGTCGCCACAACTGCTCAAGCAATTCCCCGGCTTGCGCCTGAGGCATTACCCGCGTCGCCAAACTAAAAAACTTCTGTTCCAGCGCGGCATCACTCAGCGGATTCCCCGGCGCCCCCAGTGGCGGATCGACGCACAGGCTCGCACGTCGACCGTCCACGGTGCGCACGCTGATGACAGGCTCGCCATCCTCTGACAGTTGCGAATCCACTTCAAGGTGAATGCGCGACATCCAGTGCGCGATACGCAGATCGCCACGTTGTTCATCGTCATAAGCTTCCAGCCGGCAATGACCATGGACCAGCCGCGCGGCCAAGGCATATGGCAGACTCATCTGCGCCGCGGCCAAGGTGCTGACGTCACGCCCGCCACACATGTCCAGAAGAAAGCTGCACAACGAAACGTGAACATCCTCGACCTGATCAGCACCCACCCGCAGTTGCTCGAGTAACAGACCCAACGCGTCGATCGCCGAATGAGTCCCCCGACATGCGGCGTAAGGCTTGATCGAGCAGCGGGCGAGCTTCCACACCACGCCCAGGTCGGCATCCAGCGCTTCAGGCTGTGAATTCACTCCGGCCAACGTTTTCAAAAAACCACCCCAGACGTCATCGAACAAACGACTCGGCCCGGTGATGCCCCGTTGGGCAAACCGGGCCGCCAGCAGGCCACCTTCAGCCGCGCGTCCGGTGTGAAGTTTTTTACTTTGCGTACCGTCATGAATAAAGGCCCATAGACCTGCGCTGAAACTGCCGGCAATGCCCAGCGCCGACTGTGTCTGCGCAATATCCAGCCGCAGAATTCGTGCACTGGCGGCGGCCGCACCAAACACGCCGCAGGTCGCGGTGGAGTGCCAACCCGCGCCGTTGTGCGCGGAGTAACCACCGCAGGCTTCGAGCACCCGACGGCCGACTTCGTAGCCGATGACCACCGCTGCAATCAGCTCGCGACCGCTGACCGGCTGCGTAAGCATCGACACGGCGGCCATAACGGCCGGCAGCACCACCGCACCGGAATGGTCGCAACCGCCGGTGTCATCCAGCTCCAGTGCATGAGCGGCGACACCGTTGAGCATCGCCGCCTGAGCGGCACCGACCTTTACCTCGGTGCCCCAGACTAACGTTTGGCCGGTTTCACCGTCGAAGACCTGCCGCGCCTGTCTGGCGACATCGCTACCCGCCCCGGCGAGCGTCACGCCAAAGGTATCGAGGATGTGCCGCGTGGCTTGTGCCACCAGCGCCGCAGGCAAGTCTTCAAATCGGCTGTCAACGCAGAACTGCGCCAGTCGCTGCATGCGCTCCGTCATACGATGTACTCCCGATAGTGCCGTTCATAGACCGCAGCCGGGTGATCCTCGGTCACCGGTGCTGCCGATTGCGCCCACCACCGGGCCACTTCAGCGCCGGTGGCGATCCACACGTCATCGTGCTGCTGGATGCCCTGGAGCAACTCGCGCAACACGCCAATTCTCCCGGGGGTGGCAATAATCTCCGGGTGCAGCCGCAGTACGTAACACAGCCCGAACCGGTGAAACCCGGCAAAGTCCATTTGCAGGTTGCCGAGGGTGTGACTGTAGGAGGCGATCCGCGATTGCGCTGGCGGCACGGCCGGGCTCAGGTTGAACGCAAAGTAGGGTTCATCCTCCAGTTCGTAATGCAGGGGCAGTTCGATCACTTCGGGCGCCGTCGGGTGCGCAAACGGCAAATCATCACCGCGCCATGACGATGACCAGCGAATGCCCTGGTCCTTGAGTGCTTCGATAAAACCCGGAGCGCCGTTGCCGGCCGGAATGCGGAAACCTGTCGGACGCTGGCCGGTCAGCGCTTTCAAGGCTTCGCAGCCCTTGGCGATTTCGGCACGTTGCGCGGCCAGGTCCAGTGCGTCGTAATGCTGATGGCGATAGCCTGCGCACGCAATCTCATGCCCTGCGGCCTGGATCGCCCGGAGGTGGTCCGGGTTTTCCTCGGCGACGATGCCGGGAACAAACCAGCTGCTGGTCACCCCCAGTTCGGCGAACAATGCCAGCAAACGGTCGACACCGCGCCGTGTGCCATAACGCCAGACCGACAGGGTCTTGTCGCGCCCGGCGACTTCCGGGGCCTGGGTCAAAATGCCGTGGATGTCGTTGTAATCGACGGTCAGTACCACGGCGCATCGGTAGCCTTTGGGCCAGACCGGGGAATCAGCCATGGTGATGCTCCTTCAGCCACCACTGCGCGACATCGCGGCAAGTGGCGAACCAGACGTCGTCGCGCTTGCGCATGTATTCGAAGAGTTTCTCCAGCAACAGGATGCGCCCCGGTTTGCCGGTGATCTTGGGGTGGAACAGGGTTGTCAGGCACAAGCCTTCATTCATCGCGCCGTCGTATTCGCGGCACCAGTTGTCCAGCGTCAATTCGTAGCTGGCGGTGCGATCCAGTCCGCAAGGGAAATCCGGCGCGCGGGTATAGGCGAGGGAGGCGTAGTCGTCCATTTCCCAGCGGCCGGGAATTTCCACCAGTGGGGTTTCAAAGCCAGGTACTTTCACCAGGTAGGGCCGGTCATCGCCGCGCATGCTGCTGGAATAGGTGACGCCGGCTTCCACCAACATGGCCGGGGTTTCGGCGCGCCAGTCACCTGACGGCGTGCGGAAACCTGCGGCACGGATGTTCAGGTGTGTCCAGAACACCTCGCGGGATTTATTCATCACGTCCTTTTGCTGTTCCAGCGTCAGGGCGTAAAAAGATTCGTGTTTGTAGCCGTGGTAGGCCACTTCATGCCCACGCTCGACAATGGCCTGGCACTGTTTCGGCCAGTTTTCCACGACCCAGGCCGGGACAAAAAACGTCGTCGGGATTCGGTACTCGTCGAGTACATCGAGCAGGCGTGGCAATGCCCGGTAGGGGCCGTAACCACCGAAGCCGAAGTACTCGGGCTTGTGCCAGATCGAGCCATTGAGCATGGCATCGCCAGTGGGACCGTCGAGGTCGAAAGCCAGGGCGAGGCAGGCGTTGTGCTGGCCAGGCCAGGTGGGTTGGGTTGAGGAGGACATCTTTGCGCTCCATTCATCTAAAGGTAAACACAACCCCAGTAGGAGCGAAGCTTGCTCGCGAATGCGGTGTGCCAGTCAGCACAGATGTCGAATGACACACCGCATTCGCGAGCAAGCTTCGCTCCTACTGGGTAAGCATTACTTCCCGCCGTTGATGCTCACGGTCTTGATCGCACCCAGCTCCAAATCCCATTTCTTCAGGATCGCCTGATAGCTTCCGTCATCCACCATGCTCTGCAACGCGACCTTCACCGCGTCACTCAACTCAGGCTTTTTCTTGCTCACACCCAACCCGGTGAACTGCACGGAAATCGGCATCCCGACCGTCTTGTACATGTCCTTTTCCTGAGTCTTCAGGTAGGGCAGGGTCTCGCTTCCCTGCATCGCCGCATCGATGCGGCTCTGACGCAGTTGCGCACGCGCATCCGCCGAACCTTCGGTGCCGATCACCACGATGGCCGGTTTGCCGGCGGCTTCGCAGTGGGTCTTGCTGTATTCAGCGATTTCCGCCGGGAAGGTGGTCCGTCGGCTGGTGCCGACTTTCTTGCCGCACAGATCAGTGATTTCGTTGAAATCCTTGTTCTTCTGCAAGGTGTAGAACTGCGGGCCGCTGGTGAAATAGTCGACGAAAGTCACACTGGCCTGGCGCTCGACGGTATCGGTCATGCCCGACAGCACCATGTCCACGCGGTCGGTGGTCAAGGCGTTGATCATTTGCTCGAAGCCGGTTTCCTGCCATTTGATTTTCACGCCCAGACGTTCGGCCAGGGCGTTGCCCAGGTCATAGTCGAGGCCGGTGAGGGTGTTGGTGGCCGGGTCTTTGAAGTCCATGGGCGGGTAGTTCGGCATGATCGCGACGACGATCTCGCCCTTGCTCTTGATGCTGGCGGGTAATTCGGCGGCGAAGCTGACGCTGGACGCCATCAGGCCTGCGAGTACTGCTGGGATAACGAAACTCTTCATGGTCGTTCTCTTATGTGTGTTGTTATGCAGCTCTTGGTTTGCGAGGCTGGCGCTTAGGTTCGAACGGCAGAAATGAAGCTTTGGGTGCGAGGGTTTTGCGGACTTATTAGTATTTCTTCGGGGCTTCCTGCCTCCACGATCTGGCCGCCGTCCATGAACACCATGCGGTTGGAAACCTCGCGAGCGAAGCCCAGTTCATGGGTGACGACGATCATGGTCATGCCGGTTTGCGCCAGATCGCGCATCACCGACAGCACCTCACCGACCAGTTCCGGGTCGAGTGCCGAAGTGGGTTCATCGAACAGCATCAGCTTGGGGCGCATGGCCAACGCACGGGCGATGGCAACGCGTTGTTGCTGCCCCCCCGAAAGCTCGATCGGGTAGCTGTTGCGCTTGTCGGCCAGGCCGACGCGGGCGAGCAATTCCACGGCTTCGTCGTGCGCCTCTTTGGGCGAACGCTTGAGCACCTGGCACGGCCCTTCGACGATGTTTTGCAGCACAGTCATGTGCGGGAACAGGTTGAAACGCTGGAACACCATGCCGGTGGACAGGCGCTGGCGGGCGATCTGCGACTCGTTGAGTTCGTGCAGTTTGTTACCGACCACGCGGTAACCCACCAGCTCGCCGTCGACCCAGAGGCCGCCCTTGTCGATCTTTTCCAACTGATTGACGCAACGCAGCAATGTGCTTTTGCCCGAGCCGGACGGGCCGATGATGCACAGCACTTCGCCTTGCTCGACTTCGATATTGATGTCCTTGAGCGCGTGGTACTGGTCGTAATATTTGTTCAGGCTCACGGCCTTGACGATGCTTCTCATGGTGAACTCCTCAAGAACGCTTGCCGGCGCCGCGAGCGAAACGACGCTCCAGACGGCTTTGACCAAAGGACAGGACGGTGACGGCGACCAGGTACCAGATACCGGCGACGATCAGCAGCTCCATCACGCGGGCGTTGGCGTAGTAGATGTTCTGGGCGTTGTAGAGCAGTTCCGAATACTGGATGACGCTCGCCAGCGAGGTCATTTTCACCATGCCGATGAATTCGTTACCGACCGGCGGAATAATGATCCGCATGGCCTGTGGCAGGATGATTCGGCGCAGTGCTTGCAGGCGCGGCATGCCGATCGACTTGGCCGCTTCGTACTGACCGGTGTCCACCGACAGCAGGCCGGCGCGTACCACTTCGGCGGTGTAGGCGCCCTGGTTGATGCTCAAACCGAGGAGGGCGGCCACGAACGGGGTCATCAGGCTCACGGTGTCCATTTCGAACAGGCCGGGGATGCCGATGGTGGGGAATATCAGTGCCAGGTTGAACCACAACAGCAGTTGCAGGATCAGCGGCGTGCCGCGAAACAGCCAGGTGTAGGTCACCGCCACGTAGCGCAGGATCGGGTTGGCCGACATGCGCATGATCGCCGTGATGACCCCGAACACAATGCCCAGTGCCATCGCCAGCACCGCCATGACGATGGTGTTGAACAATCCCCATATGATCGCTTGCGACGTGACGAACTGGCCGATGTACGACCATTCGATCTTGCCTTCGGCAAAGGCACGCACCAGCCCGAGAAGGGCGATGACGATGACGGTGGCAAAGAAAATCCGCCCGTAATAGCGCCGAGGCACGTGGTGGTACTGGGTAATGTCGAACTGGTTTTCCGCCAGTTTTCGCTCCGACTGGAGTCGTTCTGCCTGGGTCTGGCTCATGTTGCTTCTCCGTACACTGGTGTTAATCCCTGTAGGAGCGAAGCTTGCTCGCGAAAGCGGTGTGTCATTCACCACTGATACTGACTGACACGGCCTCTTCGCGAGCAAGCTTCGCTCCTACAGGTTTTTCGCCTTATTCAGAGGCGGAAACCCTGATAGTTCTCGGTCCACGCTTGCTGGGCGGCGAGGGCAGTTTTCAAGCGGCCGATTTGTTCGCGCACCTGTTGCGGCGCGGTGCCGCCCCAACCGCTACGGGCAGCGATGGCGGCTTCGAGGGTCAGGCTGTCACGCACTTCAGGTTTCAGGCGCGGGTCGATCTCGGCCAGCAGCGCCGGCGACGCTTCCCACAGTTCGATGTCGTGTTTCTCGCAGGCTTGTACCAGCGCACCGGTGATTTCGTGGGCTTCCTTGAACGGTACGCCGCGCACGGCCAGCCAGTCCGCGACTTCGGTGGCGAGGGTGAAGCCAAGCGGTGCCTGGCGCCGCAGTTCCTCGACGTTGACCTTCATGGTCGCCACCATCCCGGCCATGGCCGGCAGCACCAACAGCAGGGTGTCGACGCTGTCGAGCACGCCGTTCTTGTCTTCGCTCAAGTCGCGGTTGTAGGACAGCGGCAGGGATTTGAGGGTGGAGAGCAGACCGGTCAGGTTACCGATCAAGCGACCCGCCTTGCCCCGGGCCAGCTCAGCGATGTCCGGGTTCTTCTTCTGCGGCATGATCGAGCTACCAGTGGCGTAGGCATCGTCCAGTGCGACCCAGCGAAATTGCCGCGACGACCACAGGCAGAATTCTTCGGCGAGGCGGGAAATGTTGATCCCCAACATGCTTGCGATAAACAGGAATTCGGCGACGTGGTCGCGGCTGGCCACAGCATCGATGGAGTTCTCACAGACCCCGCTGTAGCCCATTTCCTTGGCCGACTGCTGAGGCAGGCGAGCGATGGCGGAGCCGGCCATGGCCGCCGCGCCGAGTGGCGACAGCGAAGTGCGCACGTCCCAGTCCACCAGACGTTGCACGTCACGCAGCATCGATTGGGCGTGAGCCAGCAAGTGGTGCGCGAAGACGATGGGTTGGGCTTGCTGCAGGTGGGTGAACCCAGGGCAGATGCTTTCGATGTGCTGCTCGGCCTGATCGACCAGTGCGTGTTGCAGGGCCAGCACTTCGACGGCCAGGGTGCGGACGTGATCCCGCAGGAACAGGCGCAGGTCGTTGGCCGTCTGGTCGTTGCGTGAACGCCCGGCACGCAGTTTGCCGCCGAGTGCGCCTAGGCGCTCGGTCAACAGGCGTTCGATGAAGGTGTGGACGTCTTCGTCGTCGAGGGTCGGCGCGATACTGCCGGCGCGGAAGTCATCACCGATGCGCTCCAGGGCGTCGAGCATGCTCAGGGTTTCTTGCTCGTCGAGCAGACCGGCGCGTTGCAGTTCACGGGCATGGGCCTTGGAACCGGCGAGGTCATACGGCGTGAGGCGAAAGTAGCGCTCAGGGCAACGGGACAAGGCCGCCAGGGCTTCGGATGGGCCGCTTTTGAAGCGAGCACCCCAGAGACGGTCGGTGGTTTGAGACATTGTTGTTTTCCTCGTCGGTAAAGCGAACTGAAATCGGTGTGCCAAGCCCGGAACATCCGCCGCAAATCATTCGGGCGTGGTTCGGCTCAAGCAGGTTTGATGAGGGCAGTTGCGAAGTGGCGAGAGTTGATCGAAGTGTCAATTTTTAATTGCGCGAAATCAGTGGGTTGGCACTGAAGTGCGAAAATTATTAGCGGTTGCCAAGCTTGGTTTTCTGTGGTCATTATTATTGGCCAGCTATGTTTTTGTTGTTGGACACAGGTTGTTGAATAGCGTGCCAGAGGTAAATAAGCATTATGGAAACCCCACTTTCCAATTCCGGAAACCCGCCGCCGAAAACGGCGTATCGGGCACCGCTGGCCCTCAGCGGTCTGGACTTCAAACTGCTCAAGGTGTTCAAGGCCGTGGTCGAGGCCGGAGGCTTCAGCGCGGCGCAGAACGAGCTGAATGTGGGGCTGGCAGCCATCAGCAAACAGATATCCGACCTGGAAATCCGTATCGGCATGCGCCTGTGCACCCGAGGCCGAGAAGGTTTTCACCTGACCGAAGAGGGCCGTCTGGTGTATCAGGCGTCCATCGATTTATTTGCGTCGGTCGATAACTTCAGGGACAGGCTTAGTTCCGCGCAAAACGAACTGATCGGCGACCTTGGTGTGGGGGTTATTGATAATACGATTACCGACATTAATTCGCCGTTAGTTGCGGCGCTTAGACGAATTAATGAAGGCTCGCCCAAAGTAAGGTTTCAACTTCAAACTTCTCAACTGGATGAAGTGGAAAGAGGCGTCGTAGAGGGGCGATTAACAGCGGGGATTGTCCCGGTTTATCAAAAGCGGGAAGAGTTTGATTACTACGCGCTGTATGAAGAACGTTCGGAGGTTTATTGCGCCGTCGGACATCCGTTGTTCTCGATGCCGGACGCGGAAATGGGCAGCCAGGTGCTCAAGGATCACGCGTGCATCAACCATCGCTATGCGATTCATCGAGACAAGCTGAACTTCGCCCATTACGACAGCTTTTCCGCCTCGGCCACTCAGGTGGAAGCCGTGGCGTTGCTGATCAAGACCGGCCGTTTCGTGGGTTTTTTACCCCAGCATTACGCCGCGCCGTGGGTGGCCCAGGGGCAATTTCGGGCGGTGCGCCCAGACCTGATCAGCATCCTCACGCCGTTCAATCTGATCCTTCGTCACAACACTGTGCGCAGTCCGCTGGTGAAAGCATTTGCCCAGGCGTTGGGGGTGGATCTGAAAGCGCCGGTTTGAGGTCGGCAACGGGTAAAGCGTGGTCAGAATCGGTAACTTGTTGCGCTCAATAACTTACGACTGCTGCGCAGCCGGACGCAGGCTTCGCCAGCTGCTACATACACCTCGGTGTACTCAGGTCTTGTAGCCGTTGCCGAAGGCTACGTCCGACTGCGCAGCAGTCGTTAATATGTTCCGTCCAGACTATGGTTTCAGGTGCAGCAAGACGAAATCATTCTTATCGAAACGCCCACTCAACACGGGTGGCAGCGCACCCACAACAGTGCCTTGCAGTGCGTTGTAATCGTTCAGGTCCATCATCAACCAGGCAGGTCCCGCCAGGCTTTCCAGTTCCTGAGTCGTTTCCGTGAAAACCGGTTTCAGGTCTTGCTCGGTATTGACCATAAACTTGATGCCCTTGGCGTCCTGGCCCATGCGATGCAGCACCAGGGGCGCGGGGTCTTTCTGTACAAGCGCGAGCGCGTCAAGGCTGAAGGTCCGCGAGTCATAGAGCTGCCGTTCGACCGGTTCGAACACCAGGATATACATCGACCACAATCCGAGGACTGCGCAAAACGCCAGCGTTTGCGCCCGCCAGCGAGGCCTGAAAAGCGCTGCCAGTGTGACGACTTGCAGCAGGCCCAGAATCACCAAGACAGGCATGAGCGCAGTCATGGTCAGCTGTTCTGGAAACCGTCGATGACCGAAGAGAAGCGCTCCGATCAGCAGCGCTGGAATCAACAGCCACAATCCTTGCATCAAACCCCGCAACCAGCCGAATACCCGACCCTTCGCAACCTGAAACGGATACGCCGCAATAATCGCCGCCATGGGCAACATCGGCAGCAGGTAACGGGCTTTTTTCGCTTGGGGAATCGACAACCCGACCATCACGATCAGTCCGGCAGCTGCGCAATATTGCAACAGCCGAAGCTCGGGTCCGGCCTGGCGCGGTTTGACCAGCCACACTGCCGCCAATGCCAACAGCGCCAACGGGTATGCCAGCGCATAGTTACCCATCGAACTGGTGAAGTAATACAGCGAACCACTGACGCCCTCACTGCCGTTCATGCGTCCCATGAACTGCATGCGCACCACGTCTTGCATAAAGACCGGGCCGCCACTGGCTTCGGCCAGCCATAACAAAGCGCCGACGCACACCGCGAGGAGTACGGCCGCCGTCAGGCCGAAACCGAACAGTCGCTGCCATTGACGATTGAGCAAGAAGTAACTGCACAGCATGCCGGTCGGAACGACCAAACCAATCGGCCCACGCACCCCGAAACCCAGGAGCAACAGGGCAAAGATCAGCAGCCAGCGTCGAGGCGCCGCAAAATGATCGGCGGCATAACCCACATAGAACACCGAAAACGCCACTGCCGCGAGTATCAGGTCCTGAGACACGGCACGGGTTTCGGTGACAAAGGTGTTGGTCAGCAACAACAGGGCGATGCTCAGCAGCGCCCATCGTTGGGAGCAGGGCGCCAACAACCGGTACATCAACGTGACGATCACCGCCGCGGCTATGGCACTCGGAAACCAGGCGCTGAAGCTGTTGACCTGCCCGAATGGCAAGGACAACAACCAGATAAACAGCGTCGAGACCGCCGAGTAATCAGCGTAAGGCTGGCCGTAGGTGGTCGGAAACACCGTCGGCCCATGGCGCAGCATTTCCTGGGCGAACAGCACAAACCGCGAATCGAAGCCGATCGCCGCCTGCTGATAAACCCCGGCGCTGAACAGCACCAGCGCCAGCAGCCCGATGATGAGCGACTGCTGGCGAACCGGTATGGACATCACAATTGAGTGACGGCTGGAGTCACCGGCCACTGTTGATGTGGAATCGGCAATTTGCGTGACTCACCGCGTCCCATCGGGAAATACGTGAACCCGTTGCGTGCCAGGCGATCAGCGTCGTAGAGGTTGCGTCCGTCGAAGATCACCGGTGCAATGAGACGCTGCTGGATCAGGTCGAAGTCCGGCGCTTTGAACTGCTGCCATTCGGTGCAGATGATCAGCGCATCGGCATCGGTCAATACCGATTCCGGTGTGCCCATGAGCATCAGTTTCGATTCGTCTGGATACAGCTTCTGGGTTTCCTGCATGGCTTCCGGGTCGAACGCGCGAACGTTGGCGCCAGCCGCCCACAGTGACTCCAGCAGCACCCGGCTCGGTGCATCGCGCATGTCGTCGGTGTTGGGTTTGAACGCCAGGCCCCACACGGCGAAGGTCTTGCCCTGCAACTCGCCCTTGTAGAACGCATTGATGCGGTCAAACAGTTTGTTTTTTTGGCGTTCGTTGATGGCTTCAACCGCTTTCAGCAGGTCGTTTGAGCAATGGGCTTCTTCAGCGCTGTGGATCAGGGCACGCATGTCCTTGGGGAAGCAAGAACCGCCATAACCGCAGCCGGGATAGATGAAGTGGTAGCCGATGCGTGAGTCGGCACCGATGCCCAGGCGCACCGATTCGATGTCGGCGCCCAGGTGTTCGGCCAGTTCGGCGATCTGGTTGATGAAGCTGATCTTGGTCGCCAGCATGCAGTTGGCCGCGTACTTGGTCAGCTCGGCGCTGCGCAAGTCCATGAACATGACACGGTCGTGGTTACGGTTGAACGGTGCATAGAGATCACGCATCACATCACGCACAGCATCGCTTTCGCAGCCGATGATGATCCGGTCTGGACGGCGGCAATCGTTCACGGCCGAGCCTTCTTTCAAAAACTCCGGATTGGATACGATATCGAACTGCAGCGACCGGCCGGCTTTTTCCAGGCATTGGTCGATATGTGCACGCAAGGTATCGCCGGTGCCCACCGGCACCGTGGATTTTTCCACCAGAATCACCGGTTGTTCGCGGTGACGCGCGACCGCGTCTCCCACGGACAGCACGTAGCGCAAGTCTGCCGAGCCGTCTTCCCGTGATGGTGTCCCGACCGCAATGAACAGCACCTGGCCGTGCTGCACGGCAAATTTCTCGTCCGAGGTGAACTGCAACCGTTTGCTTTCCAGACCTTCGCGCACCAGGCTGGCCAGCCCTGGTTCGAAAATGCTTACGTGGCCGTGCTGGAGCAACTCGACTTTCTTCTCGTCGATGTCCATGCAAACGACATCATGGCCGACTTCAGCCAGGACGGCTGCTTGCACCAAGCCAACGTAACCGCTACCAAATACACTGATTTTCATGGAGTACTCCTGAGTTCGCGCGCGCGAGCAGGTCGAGAGTTAATGGTGATGACGCCTAGTATGACCAGGGCCACCCCGAGGCTTTTTGAAAGAGTGAAATCTTCGTTGAACAGCGGCAGGCTGGCGGCCAACAGGTACACCAGCGCGTAGCTGATGCTCAGGAGCGAATAAGCCCGGCCCAACGGCACATCCCGCAGGGCAACCAGCCAGCAAAGCATCGACAGGGCATAAGCGAAGATCGCTGCCAGCACCACGGCGACGGCGTACAAATCGATGTTGGAGCTCAATAATTGTTGCGGGACGGGCAGGCGACTCATGCTCCAGCGCATGCCCAACTGCGCGGCGCTGACCAACAGCACGCTGCCCAGCGCGAAGGTGATTCCGCGACGAAGGTTCATGTGTGTTGCCCCAGCAGAACCACGCCACCGATCACCAGTGCCACACCCAGCCAGTGGCGACGGTCGATGGTTTCGTGGAACACGAATCGGGCGACCAGGGTGATAAGCACGAAATTCAGACTCAGCATCGGGTAGGCAACGCCGACTTCAAGACGCTGTAGCACCAGCAACCAGACCAGCAGCCCCAACCCCAGGGCCGCGAGTGCCAGCCAGAGCCAGGGTGAGAGCAGTTTTTCGCCCCAGCCTGTGGTTTGGCCGCGCCAGCTTTCCACGGCGTACTTCTGGGCAATCTGGCCCAGGCACGTCAGCAGGCACGCGGCCAACAACAGCAGCAGACTCATGACGGCTCCTGTGGGAAGATCAGGATCACGATGTTGCCTCGTTCATAGCGTTTGCCATCCTTTGGCAGCAGTTCGACTTCGTGCAATTCGTCGTCACCCTTGACGCGCATGACTACACCGACCGAGCCTTTCCGGCGGGCTTCGTGCATCCACGCTTGAACCTTATCCAGATCAATCTGTTGCTGCACGCCGTCAGGATAGTCAAGGCCGTATTTCAATTCGCCAATCGTGTTGTACAACGCCACGTCCGGGCGTTTCAGGCGCCAGGCCAACGCCGAAGCGGCACCCAGGTCATTGCTCAGCAACTGGCTGGCGTGGCCGAGTTCCGGTGCATGCTCAAGGATGAACTGATCGGGCATTTTGTTGGCGACCACCGATTCGGGCAGCCCCGCCGGCAACAAGCCAATGAGCAGCAGGCTGCCGATTGACGGCGCCGCCCAACATTGCAGGGGCCTGAAGGCCTGCAGCAGGTTGGCCATGATCCAGCCGGTCAGGCCGATGAACACCAGCACCAGATTATGCAGTTCATGATTGTACAGCGGCTTTTTCAGTTGCAGGTAGACCAGTGCCAGCAGGGTTATCAGGCCCAGGGCCAAATTCAGCAAGCCATTGATGCCCAGCACCCGGCCTTGGTCGAGCTTCAAGCGGTCTGCCAGTACATTACCCAGCAACAACGCCAGCGGCAGCAGGCACGGCATGATGTAGGTCGGCAGTTTTCCGTTGCTCAGGCTGAAAAAAAACAGCGGCATCAATAGCCACAGCAACAGAAATCCGATGCGTGCCTGGCGTCGCGTTTCCCAGGCTTGTTTGAGCGCCGATGGCAGCAACCCCGCCCACGGCAGACTGAATGCCACCAGCAACGGGAAGTAAAACCACCACGGTGAGTCGTGCTGCGCGTCGTCCCCGGCGAAGCGTCGAATATGTTCGTGCCAGAAGAAGAATCGCCAGTAATCGGGCTCTTGAGCGTGCACTGCCAACACCCACGGCAGACTCACCGCAATGGCCACGACAATCGCCACAGGGCCGAAGATCAACAGTTCACGCCAGCGTTTTTGCCAGAGCATCCAGGGCAGGGCGATCAGCACGGGCAGCAGCCACGCGAGAAAACCCTTGGTCATGAACCCCATGCCGCAAGCCAGGCCCGTCACGGCCCAGCCAGCCAGGCGCTGGCCACGGTTGACGCTGTCCAGCGCAAACCACAAACCGACAAGGCTCAGATTGACCCAAAAGGTGAACTGCGGGTCGAGGTTGGCATAACCAGCCTGGCCGGCGATCACCGTGAAACTCATGTACAGCAACGCGCAGGCGAAGCTTTTGCGCGGCTCGTTCCACAGCTTGCGGGCGATCAGGTAACACAGCAGCATGCTGAGCCCGGTGCTGACAGCTGAAGCGATGCGCACGCCAAACAGGTTGTCGCCAAACACCGCTTGGCCGATGGCGATCATCCAATAACCGGCCACCGGCTTTTCAAAGTAGCGCAGGCTCATGAAATGCGGCGACACCCAGTCGCCGCTCAGGAGCATGCCCTGGCTGATCTGGGCGTAGCGGGTTTCGTCGGGAATCCATAAGCCATGGGTGCCCAGTGGCAGCAGATAGGCCACCGCGCAAACGATCAGTAATATCGGTAACGCCCAGCGCTTGGTCATGCGCCCTGGACTCCCAGCCAGCCTTCGCGGCCTGGGAGCGTGCCACGCACCACTTTGCCGATCGGCAGGGTGCCGGGGACCTCAGGCAGCAAATCGCCCAAAGGTTGAAAACAGATGCCTCGCTGGCGCGCGTCGGCCAGCAGTTGGCGGAAATCGTTGGCCATCAGAATCCCTTCTACTTCGGCATGTATCGTGTAAACGTTGAGTTGTTCAGGGGTGAAGCGGTCAAGAATGTACGCGTTGAAGTCCTTGGAAGCCACCATCGGGCCGACGACTTCATCGAAGGTCGGCAGGTCAACCGGGATCTGCGGTGCACCCAGACCGCCACCGGCCAGAGTCGGCTGGAACAGGCTGTGGCCGCGACAGTCGCTGTTGTAGCGAAAGTTGAAACCTTGCTTGGCTTCGATCACACGCTCGTCCGCCCGCCAACCGGCGGAGGCCGAACACGTGACGTGCTGCCCGAGGATGTCACTGAGCTCGTCCACGCCTTTACGAATCTGCTCGACCAGCTGTGCATCGCTCCAGCGCCCGGCATTGGCCTGCCACGCATGGTGATCCCAGGCGTGCAGACCGATTTCATGCCCGGCGGCCTGGGCCTGACGCATCAAGTGCCCGAGGTCACGGCCAATCGGTTTGCCTGGCCACGCGGTGCCGGCCAGCAAGATGTCCCAGCCATAAAGGCCGGCTGCGTTGGAACGGAGCATTTTCCAGAGAAATTGCGGGCGGATGAGGCGCCATAAATGGCGCCCCATGTTGTCCGGACCGACACTGAAGAAAAAGGTTGCTTTGACCTGTGCTTCATCAAGGATTTCCAACAGTCGAGGCACCCCCTCACGGGTGCCTCGGTAGGTATCGACATCGATCCGAAGGCCTGCCTGCATCAGCGCTTGTCCGCGATTTCGAGCATGGCTTCACGCAGGAAGAAATCCAGTGTGTTGCCGATGGTTTCGTTCATCTCTACGGTTGGCGCCCAGTCCAGCAGACGTTTGGCGTTGTCGATGCTTGGTTTGCGATGGGACACATCCTGATAGCCGGTGCCGTAGAACGCCTTGCTTTCCACGTCGCGGAAACCGGCGAACGGCGGGAAGTTGCTGCGCAACGGGTGAGCTTCGAACTGGCGCAACAGCTCTTCGCCCAATTGACGAATGCTGGCTTCGTTGTCCGGGTTGCCGATGTTGATGATTTGACCATTGCAGACGTCGTTATCGTTGTCGATGATCCGCGCCAGGGCTTCTACGCCATCGGCAATGTCGGTGAAGCAGCGTTTTTGCTCACCACCATCGAACAGACGAATCGGCGTGCCTTCCACCAGGTTCAGAATCAGCTGGGTAATGGCCCGGGAACTGCCAATACGCGCCGAGTCGAGACGGTCAAGGCGTGGACCCATCCAGTTGAAAGGACGGAACAGGGTGAAGTTCAGGCCTTTCTGGCCGTAGGCCCAGATCACACGATCGAGCAATTGCTTGGAGACCGAGTAGATCCAGCGTTGCTTGTTGATCGGACCCACGATGAGGTTGGAGGTGTCTTCGTCGAAGTTGCCGTCCTGGCACATGCCATAGACTTCCGAAGTCGAAGGGAAGATCACGCGCTTGTTGTATTTGACGCAGTAACGAACCAGTTTCAGGTTCTCTTCGAAGTCCAGTTCGAAAACGCGCAACGGGTTGCGTGTGTACTCGATTGGCGTGGCAATCGCCACCAGCGGCAGGACCACGTCGCACTTCTTGATGTGGTATTCGATCCACTCGGAGTGGATGCTGATGTCGCCTTCAACGAAGTGGAAGTTCGGATGGCTGCGCAGGCGTTCGATGGCGTCTGAGCCGATGTCGAGGCCATACACTTCGTATCGGTCGTCACGCAGCAGGCGCTCGGACAAGTGATTGCCGATGAAGCCGTTGACACCCAGGATCAGCACGCGGGTGCGACGCGGGGCACGACCGGACTCTGCGCCACGCAACACGGAACCATCCACCAGACCCAGCTCATTGGCCAGCTGTGGGCCGCTCAGGTACAAGCCGTTTTCGTTACGCTGCCCGGCGTTGACCACCAGGGAGTCTACGCCGCAGGCAATACGCAGCGGGTCGACGCTGATGACACGGCCAGGTGCCAGGCCTTCATTGCCCTTGACAACTTCGGCGCTCCAGACGATCAGCTTGTGTTCGCCCACGGCGCAGAAAGCGCCCGGGTATGGCTGGGTCACGGCGCGGACCAGGTTGAACAGTTCTTCGGCCGGTTTTTGCCACAGCAGTTTGCCGTCTTCAGGCGTACGACGACCAAACACCGTCGCTTTCGATTCGTCCTGTGCGGTTTCGCTGATTTTGCCCTGAAGCAACGTCGGCAAGGTTTCACGCAGCAGCTCGGAAGCGGCCGAACGCAATTTAGCGTGCAGGGTCAGTGCCGTGTCACTGCGCTCAATCGCCACCCGTTGCTGGGCAATGATTGCGCCAGCGTCGGCACGTTTGACCATGCGGTGCAGGGTCACGCCGGTTTCGGTTTCGCCTTTGACCAGGACCCAATTGGCCGGTGCGCGGCCACGGTAGCGTGGCAGCAACGAACCGTGCAGGTTGAACGCGCCTTTACTGGCCGTGGCCAGCAGCGGTTCACTCAACAGGTTGCGGTAGTAGAACGAGAACAGGTAATCCGGGTTGAGCTTGCTGATGCGCTCGATCCACAGCGGATGGTTGGCATCTTCCGGTGCATGCACCGGGATACCGTTGCGGGCACACAGTTGCGCAACGGAGCCATAGAAGGCGTTTTCCTTCGGGTCATCGGCGTGGGTAAACACGGCCGCGATGTCATAGCCGGAGCTGAGCAGGGCTTCGATGCCGGCACAGCCGATATCGTGGTAGGCGAAGACAACAGCTTTTGCGCTCATGAGAGAACCTGATCTGAAGAGGTGGAATTGAGACTGTCAACGAGAACGACAGGTGCTGGCGTGGCGGATGGGCTACGCAAGACCTTTTCGATAAAGAACCGGGGGCGGGCGCGGACGTCGCTGTACATGCGACCCAGGTACTCGCCCAACAGGCCCATGCCGATGAATTGCCCGCCAGTGAAGACGAACAGCACAGCGAACAACACGAATGTACCGCCACCGGCCCAACCTGCGCCGAAGACCAGGCGCAGCATGACCAGCGCGATGGCGAAAAGAACGCCCAGTGCGGCCATGGCGAAGCCGACGATGCTCAACAGTCGCAGGGGCGTGGTGGTCATGCAGGTCACCAGGTCAAACATCAGGTTGACCAGGCGCATCGGGCTGTACTTCGATTCGCCGTGTTCGCGCTCGGCGTGCATCACCAGGATTTCCGTGGTGTGCCGGGCGAAGCTGTTGGCCAGGATCGGGATAAAGGTGCTGCGTTCGCGGCAGGCGAGCATGGCATCGACGATGGTGCGCCGGTAGGCGCGCAACATGCAGCCGTAGTCGCTCATGGCGACACCGGTAGAGCGCTGCACGGCGAGGTTGATCAACTTCGACGGCCAGCGACGCAGGGCAGAGTCCTGACGGTTGTTACGCACCGTGGCGACGACGTCATAGCCCAGTTCGGCCTGAGCCACCAGGCGCGGGATCTCTTCGGGAGGGTTTTGCAGGTCCGCGTCAAGGGTAATGACTACATCACCCTTGCACTGTTCGAACCCGGCCATGATTGCGGCGTGCTGGCCGTAGTTGCGATTGAGAATGACCGCCACCACCGAACTGCCTTCACGATTGGCGGCGTCTTCGAGGAGTTGCGCCGAGTCGTCGCGGCTGCCGTCATCCACCAACACGATTTCATATTCATGTTGCAGCTGCTGACACGCCGCTTCGGTGCGCCGCAGCAGCTCCGGCAGGCTATCTTGCTCGTTGTAGACCGGGATGACGATCGACACGCAGCGGATGGGATAAGGTTTCACAGGTTTTTGTCCAGTGTGTTTTTAATGGCGCCGACGACACGATCAACATCATCGAGGGTCATATCGGGGAACAACGGGATCGAACACAATCGCGCCGAGTTCCATTCGGTGTTTGGCAAGTAAATCTCGGGGTAACGCTGACGGTAGTAAGTGTGCAGGTGTGTGGCGATAAAGTGAATACCTGTGCCGATGTTCTGTTCCTGCAAGGCCTTCATGAACGCTTCGCGGTCGAGCCCGCAGTGCTCGGCGTCGATACGCAGGATGAACAGGTGCCAGGCATGCTGCTGCGGGTAGGCAGGCACGGTCAGCGGTTGCACGGGCAGGCCTTCGAGCCGCTGCAAGTAGGCCTGGGCCAGTTCCGTGCGCTTGGCGTTGATCTCGTCCAGACGCTGCAACTGCACCAGGGCGATGGCGGCATTGATGTCCGCCAGGTTGTATTTGAAGCCGGGCTCCATGACCTGGGCCTGAGGCTTGCGGCCGTGGGTCAGGCGGTCGTAGGCGTCGACACCGAGGCCATGAAACTTGAGCATGCGTACACGGTTGGCCAGCGCTTCATCGTCGCTGACGAACATTGCGCCTTCGGCGCAGGTCATGTTCTTGATCGCATGGAACGAGAAGATCGCCGTGCCCTTGGCGCCGACGTGGCGCCCTTTGTAGTACGTGCCCGCCGCGTGGGCGGCATCTTCGATGACAGGGATACCGTGTTTATCGGCCAGCGCATAGAGCGGGTCGAGATCGAACGCCGCGCCGGCGTAATGCACGGGAATGATCGCCCGGGTGCGAGGCGTGATGGCGGCCTCGATGCTTGAGAGGTCGCTCATCAGGGTGTGGCGGTCGACGTCGACAAACACGGGGGTCGCGCCCAGAAGGCTGATCATGTTGGCCGTGGAGACCCAAGTCTGGGACGGTGTGATCACTTCGTCGCCGGGACCGATTCCCAATGCCAACAGAGTGATATGCATACCACCGGTAGCCGAAGAAAGTGCAACGGCATGTCGGCACCCAACGTAGTTGGCGAATCGTTCTTCCAGTTCCTGGTTTTTTGGCCCGGTCGTGATCCAGCCGGAGCGCAATACTTGCTCGACGGCGGCTATTTCTTCATCGCCGATACTGGGTCTGGAGAACGGGAGAAACGCCTGACTCATGGGCACCTCGGGGCGTAAAATTGGATAGCCTTGGAGGCTACAAAAGTGGATCCAGTATAAGGATAGATGCTAAACACGCACGGTATCAATAAGTTACGAGCATCTGCAGAGAAACTGCATCAGTTGACTTTTCCTGCTATGAGCGGCAGGTTGGAGCCTCGCAGGGGTCGCGCGTAATCCTCTGAGATTAGGCCCAATTTTGTGAAAGGAACATGAAAAACCGGTCGGGGAATCATTTATCTGAGGACGATTAAGCGAATGTTCAGACTTCTGCCGCTCATCACGCCCTTTGTGTAGAAACGTCCTACGGAATTACTCTGTTTTATATGAAGGATGTTTCCATCCTTAGTTGTTTTAATAAGCTGTTTTCACTCAAGGCTGTTACGTTTGATTGACTTACCTGTCGCTGATTCAAGTGCTGCCAAGACCAATCCGCTGACTCTGTACCTGGCGCGACTTGCTCCCTCCAGCCAGCTGACCATGCGCTACATTTTGCAGGATGCCGCTGACCGCCTGGGCTTCGAAGACATGAACGTCGAGGAAATACCCTGGCACGCACTTCAGCCTGAAAACGTCGTGGCGCTGGTGGCGACCCTGCGCGAGGACGGCTACGCGCCGAACACGTCATCCTTGTACGTCAACGCGCTGCGCGGGGTGATGAATGAAGCGTGGCGCATGAGCCTGATCAGTCAGGAGCACTTGCTGAAAATGCGCTCGGTGAAGGGCATTGCCGGCACGCGATTGTCCCAGGGCCGCAATCTCAAGCGCACGCTGATCCAGGAATTGATGGCGGTCTGCGCCGCCGATCCACGGCCACAAGGCCTGCGGGATGCGGCGATCATCGGTATTTTGTACGGTTCGGGAATGCGTAAATCCGAATCGGTGAACTTGGACCTTGATCAGGTCGATTTCACCGAGCGCAGCCTGCGGGTGACTGCCAAGGGCAACAAACAATTGATCAAGTACGCACCCGCCTGGGCTTTTGCCAAGCTGGATGCCTGGCTGGAGCTGCGGCGTTCGCTACTGGGGGAGGGGCAGGACGATGATCCGTTCCTGTTCAACCGGATCCGTCGTGGCAGCCACATCACCCGCGAGCGCATCACCAAACATGCGATCTATTACATTGCCCGGCAGAGGGGCGCGCAGGTGGGGGTGAAGATCATGCCGCATGATTTTCGGCGCTCATTCATTACCCGAGTGATTGAAGAGCACGATTTGTCGATCGCGCAAAAGCTCGCCCATCACAGCAATATCCAGACGACGGCCAACTACGATGTGCGCGATGACAACGAGCGGCGTCGAGCGGTTGATCGCTTCGATCTTTGAAGGGTACGGTTCAAGGTTCTCTCAGTACGTGGGCGTGGCCAATCGTCGAAACGTGAACCGTGCTCCCCGCAGGCGGAGCGTGCAGGCCGGAACTGCGCACCAGTATCGAGCGCCCCGACGTGTTGTCGGCGAGCAGAGACTCCAGTTCCACGGTCAAGGTGCAGGTGTTGCCACCGAAATCGCGGTCTGTCACCACGCCTTTACAGCCTTGCGGATGCTCCGCGCCAGTCGTTGGGTTGCTGACCTGGAGTTGCTCGGGTCGCAACATGATCTGTGCGCTAAGGTTATTCCTGTGGTTGTTGACCGGTACCCGTCCCAGATCGCAATGAGCCCAGCCAGCTTCGATTCTGGCGGGCATAACCACGGCTTCGCCGAGAAACAACGCGGTTTGCTCGTCGTCGGGATACCGGTAGAGATCCAGCGGATGCCCTGACTGTACCAGTCGCCCCTGGCGCATCACAGCCAGTTGATCGGCGAACGACAACGCTTCGCTCTGGTCATGGGTGACCAGAATGGTGGTGACGCCAGTATCGGCCAGCAGTCGCGCGACCAATTTTCGCATGGCGGCGCGCAACCCCGTATCGAGTGCGGAAAACGGTTCGTCCAGTAGCATCAAGCGCGGCTGTTGTGCCAAGGCCCGCGCCAGCGCCACACGTTGCTGCTGACCGCCCGAGAGTTCGTGGGGCCAGCGATTAGCCATGTTCGAGTCCAGGGCAACACTGTCCATCAACTCGGCAATGCGCTCCTGTTTTTCGACCCCCTTGGTCGACAGCCCGAAACCGATGTTGGCCGCCACGGTCATGTGCGGAAAGAGCGCACCGTCCTGCGGAACATAGCCAATCAATCGTTGATGCGCTGGCACCTCATGCGTGCCGTCGACGAGCGTCTGCCCGTTGAGCGACAGGCGGCCGGAATCGGGGAATTCGAAGCCGGCGATCATCCGCAGCAAGGTGGTCTTGCCGGAACCTGAAGGGCCGACGATGACGGTCCGGCTGCCAGTGGGTACGGACAGGCTGATGTTATCCAGGGCTCGATATGAACCGTAGGACTTAGAGATCGAGTGCAGTTCAAGAGCGTTCATCGGCCTGCCGTTCGTTTGGATTGATGATAAAGAAGCCCGGTCAACGGAAGCGACAGCAAAACCATCAGCAAGGCATAAGGCGCTGCGGCGGCATAATCGATTTCGCTGGTCATCGCCCAAAAACCGGTTGCCAGGGTCCGCGTGCCGTTGGGGGCGAGCAGCAGCGTGGCCGTCAGTTCATTGGTAATCGCCAGGAACACCAGCGCAGCACCGGCTGCAGCGCCAGGCGCGGCCAGTCGCAGGGTGATCAGCCACAGCGCCCGAGCCGGCGAGCGCCCGAGGCTACGGGCCATATTTTCCAGTTCCACCGGGGCCTGTGCGATACCCGCACGCAGACTCACCAGGGCACGGGGCAAAAACATCAGCAGATACGCCAGCAACACCGTGATCGTGGTCTGGTAAATCGGTCGGGCAACATGGATCGTAAACGTCACCAAGGCCAGGGCGACGACAATCCCGGGCAGCGAACTGGTGATGTAGTTGCAGCTTTCCAAAATCCGTTGCAACCGCCCTGGCGAGCGAATCGACAACCAGGCAATCGGGATCGCCGCACAGGTGGTCAACACCGCACCCGCGGCCCCTAACAGCAGCGTCTGCTCCAGTGCCGGCAGCAAATCGGCGGACTCCCAGACGTGCGATCCGCCCGCGATCAGCCATTTGCCCAAGGTAATCAATGGCACGCCGAGCGCCAGTGCACAGGTCACGATCTGCAAGGTCAGCGCCAGCGCGGTGGTCGTGCTGCCGAGGTGCACGATTCGCTGCTCCCGTGCACTTCCTGGCCCCACCCTGGCATAACGCGCATTGCCGCGAGCCGCCGATTCAGCGGTGAGCATTGCCAGGCAACACAGCGCCAGAATCCCGGCCAGCATGTTGGCGGCGGGCCCGTTGAAGGTGGATTTGAATTGGTCGAAGATCGCCGTGGTGAAGGTGTCGAAGCGAATCATCGCGTACAGGCCATATTCCGCCAGCAGGTGCAGACCCACCAACAGCGCGCCGCCGCAGATTGCCAGCCTCAATTGCGGCAACACTACGCGAAAAAACACCGCCCAAGGCTTGAGCCCCAGTGACTCACCGACATCTTCGATTGCCGGATCAAGCCGGCGCAACGTCGCAGCAACCGGCAGGTACAGAAACGGGAAGTAGGCGATGACCGAGACCAGAACCCCGGCAAACAGCCCATTGATCGGTGGCACCAGGCTGACCCAGGCGTAGCTGTGAACGAAGGCGGGGACCGCCAGCGGCGCAGTTGCCAGCAACGACCACCAGCGCCGCCCCGGCAGGTTGGTGCGTTCTGTCAGCCACGCCAACGCCACGCCGAGTGCGACGCACAAGGGAATGGTGATCACCACCAGCAATACGGTGTTGATCAGCAACTCGCCGACTCGTGGCCGCCATACCAGCGTCACAAGGGTTGCCCAGCCTGTCTGGAAGGACACGCCGATCACGAATGCAATCGGCAGCAGTGCCAGGAGTGAAACCAGCACCGACATACCGGTCACCCACGCGCCGCCGCGGCCCGCAAAGAGACCGCGGGAGCGTCGTCGCAAGTTCGCGGGTATCGCCTCGGCGACACCCGCCGGTAAGGTTTCAGGGATCAATTAAAGCAGTCCCGCCTGAGTCATCAGTTCCACGGCTTTTTTGCTGTCGAGTTTGGAGGCATCGACAGTCGGCGCGTCGAGCTGCTGCAAGGGCACCAGTTTTGGGTTGGATTGAGCGTTCTGGCCCACGGCGTATTCAAACGATTTGCCGTTCTTGAGGACTGCCTGGCCGTCTTTGCCGGTAATCCACTTGAGGAACGCCTGTGCTTGTTCCTTGTGTTTGCTGGAAGCCAGCACGCCGCCGCCCGACACGCTGACAAATGCTCCAGGGTCTTTGTGTTTGAAGTAGTACAGCGCGGCGTTATTGCTGTTTTCGCCGGTCTTGGCCTGGTCGCCGAAGTGGTAATAGTGATAGATCACGCCACTGTCGATCTGCCCGGCATTCACCGCTTTGAGCACTGCGCTGTTGCCCCGGTAGGCGGTGGCATTGGCTTTCATCGCTTTCAACCACTCGAGAGTGGCGGCTTCGCCCTTGAGTTCGAGCACGGCGGCGACAATGGCCTGGAAGTCAGCGCCTGCAGGTGAAACACCCCAGCGACCTTTCCAGCGCGGGGAGGCGAGGTCCATCAGCGACTTGGGCAAATCGGCTTCTGGCAGTTTGCTCGGGTTGTAGACGAAAACGGTGGAGCGCGCTGCGATGCCCACCCATTTGCCATGTGCCGGACGGTAGGCGGCGCCCACCTGTTCCAGGGTGGTCGGCGCAACCGGTGTAAACAGGCCCGCGTTGTCGACCAGCACCATCGCCGGGGAGTTTTCGGTGAGGAACACGTCTGCCGGCGAGGCGGCGCCTTCCTGCACGATCTGGTTGCCCATCTCGGTGTCATCGCCGTTGCGTACGGTGACTTTTATCCCGGTTTCCTTGGTAAAGCCATCGATCCAGGCTTTGGTCAGGCTTTCGTGTTGGGCGTTGTAGACCACGATGCCGTCGGTATCTTCGGCATACACATGACCGGCGCTCAACAGGGCGGTGACCAGCAGGGCTTTTTTCAGGAAAGAGGGCAGGGGGAAATTCATGCGCTGACAGCTCCAGTTTTTTTAGAATCGTGCTACAGATTTGACAGATTCGACGGGGAAGGTCGTCGATTATTGTAGATCAATACGAATCATTTGCATGTTTGAGGCGCGGCGAATGTAGAGTTTGAAATGAGAAAAAAATGTGAAAATAACGGTTAAATTGTGTGATTTGATTCGCTGGGGGGTTGGGGGGATATCCGATTTTTTGGTTGCGGCGGCTATTGGTTCCGCCCTTACGGCGGGTCACTTTGAAAAGCGCAAAGTAACCAAACGCTCTTGATGTGTGGTGAGAATCAAAAGCCATACGCCGATCCAATATCCACTGTAGGAGCGGGCTTGCTCGCGATGGACGTGAACGATAACGCGTGCTGTCTGGAAAAATGCGTCGCCATCGAGTTCATCGCGAGCAAGCTCGCTCCTACACATACAGGGAGCGAGCCTGCTCGCGAAGCTGTTGATCTTGAGCTGTCTACCCCTTCTCCTGCAGCTGAGCCTCATTGCATGACATAACGCCCGGGTGCTGGTTCCAGTGCCGGGTACTGGACGTTTCCGGTTTGCACTACCGAGGGCTGGCGTTCGCCGGCGTGTTCGGCCAGCCAGGCGAACCAGTCGTTCCACCAGCTGCCGGGGTGTTGCTGGGCGTTCTTGAACCAGGTTTCAGGGTTCTTCGTAATCCGGTTGTTGGTCCAGTAGTGACGCTTTTCCTTGGCCGGAGGGTTTATCACCCCGGCAATATGGCCCGAAGCGCCCAGCACAAAGCGTTTGGTGCCGGACAGCAGTTCGGTGCTGGCGTAAGCGCTTTTCCAGGGCACGATGTGATCGTCGTGGGTGGCGAGGATGTAGGCGGGGGCGTCGATGGTGCGCAGGTCCAGTTTCACCCCGCAGCAATCCAGCTCGCCGGATTTCAGGTCGTTCTGCAAATAGGTGTGGCGTAAATACCAGCAGTACATCGGTCCGGGAAGGTTGGTGCTGTCGTTGTTCCAGTACAGCAGGTCGAGGGCGGTTGGTTTTTGGCCCTTGAGGTATTTGTCGACGTTGTAGTTCCACCACAAGTCGTTGGGGCGCAGCAGCGAGAAGGTGTTGCCCATGTCTTCGCCCCTGAACAGACCGATGGGGCCATTCAGGCCGCCGATGGTGCGCTCGCGGTAGGCCACCAATTGTTCGTCGACAAAGATGTCGATGGGGCCGGTATCGAGGTAATCGAGGAAGGTGGTGAGCAGGCTCACGCTGGCGATGTCTTTGTCGCCACGGGCTGCCAGCACGGCCAGCGCCGAGCTCAGCAGCGTGCCGCCGATGCAGAAACCCACGCAGTTGGGCCGTTGCTCGCCGTTGATCTCACGGGTTACCTGCAAGCCTTTGATGATGCCGGTTTCGATCAGGTCATCCCAGGTGGTATCGGCGTGTTCCTGATCGAAGTTGCGCCACGACATCAGAAACACCGGGTGTCCTTGCAGCAGCAGATGGCGAACCATCGAGTTTTCCGGGCGCAGGTCGAGGATGTAGTACTTGTTGATTGCCGGCGGAACGATAAACACCGGGCGCCGGTACTGGGTTTCGCTTTGCGGGTAGTACTGAATCAGCTGGAACAGTTCATTCTCGAACACCACTTCGCCGGGGGTGTTGGCCAGGTCGACCCCCACTTCGAAGGCGCCGCTGTCGCACTGACGCATCTTGCCTTCCTGCAGGTCGCTGGCAAGGTGCAACAGGCCTGTGATCAGGCTGCCACCTTGGGTATCGATCACGCGCTGCAGTGCATCGGGGTTGCTCGCCAGGAAGTTGCTCGGTGCGCCGGCAGCAATGGCCTGTTCAACCAGATACAGCAGGCGCTGACGCGGTTTTTTTTCCTTGATGGGCAACGTGTCCAGCAGCTTCAGCAAAAAGCCGGCATTGAGCAGGTAAAACGCCGCAAGGGAGCCGAACATCGGCGCGCTCCAGTTTCCGCTGGCGAACCGTCGATCTTCAAAGGTGAAGGGCTGGCCGCTTAGCAGGCGCTGGCCAAGTTCGCCCCATTGCATCTGATAGTCCGACTGAAGGCTGTCGAGGGTGCCGCGCGGCAAATCGAACCAGTCGTTGTATTCCTGCCCGGTAAACCACGGATTGGTGCTGACCCAGAGACGCAATTGTTGCACCGCAAAGGAGGCAATGAACGGGACCTGGCCTGACCAGAAGGTATTGAATGTATGCGCGTTGTTGTCCATGGAACTCCTTGTCCACATCAGTAAATCGGGCAGAAAAAAATGCGGCGCCGGACTTCGGCGCCGCGTCAGCAGTCAAGCAGGCAGTCCTGGGTTTTTTCTATCGTTCGATGACCAGGCTGACACCCTGGCCGCCACCGATGCACAGCGTGGCCAGGCCTTTCTTGCCGTCGCGACGTATCAGCTCGTGCACCAGCGACACCAGAATCCGCGCGCCCGATGCGCCGATCGGATGCCCCAAGGCAATTGCGCCACCGTTGACGTTGACCTTGCTGGTGTCCCAGCCCAGTTCCTTGCCGACCGCCAATGACTGCGCAGCGAAGGCTTCGTTGGCTTCGATCAGGTCGAGGTCGTCCAGGCTCCAGCCGGCTTTCGTCAGGACCAGTCGGGTGGCTGGCACCGGGCCGATGCCCATGATCGACGGCTCCACACCAGCGCTGGCATAAGCCTTGATGCGCGCCAGTACGGGCAAACCGAGTGCCAGGGCCTTGGCTTCGCTGGCCAGTAACAGCACGGCGGCGCCATCGTTGAGGGTCGACGAGTTGCCGGCGGTCACGCTGCCATTTTTTTGAAAGGCCGGTTTGAGGTTGCCGAGTGCCTGGAGCGTGCTGTCCGGGCGAGGTTGTTCGTCGGTGTCGAAGACCAGCGGATCGCCCTTGCGCTGAGGAATCAGGATCGGGGTGATTTCACGCTTGAAGTAACCCGCTTCGATGGCGGCAGCGGCTTTCTGTTGCGAGGCCGCGGCGAAGGCGTCCTGATCTTCACGACTGAGTTCGTACTGACTCGCCAGATTCTCAGCGGTAACGCCCATGTGGTAGTCGTTGAAGGCGTCCCACAGACCATCCTGAATCACGCTGTCTTGCAGTTGCGCATGACCCAGCCGCAGGCCAGTGCGTGCCTTGGGCAGAACGTAAGGGGCCAGGCTCATGTTTTCCTGGCCGCCGGCAATCACCAGTTCGGCATCGCCGCAACGGATTGCCTGGACCGCGAGCTGCACAGCCTTGAGCCCGGAGCCGCAGACCTTGTTCAGGGTCAGGGCAGGGGTGGTATAGGGCAGGCCTGCCTTGATCGCGGTCTGGCGTGCCGGGTTTTGGCCCGCCCCTGCGGTTAGCACCTGGCCGAGGATCACTTCATCGATCTGGCTCGGCTCGACACCGCTCTGTTCCAGCAGGCTGCGAATCACCGCGGCCCCCAGTTCGGTGGCGGGAATCGTCGACAAGGCACCCTGAAAACTGCCAATGGCGGTGCGCGTAGCGGCAACGATTACGACTTCGTTCATGCATGACCTCATTAAATTTGTCTCGAGCAGGAGTGGGGCGTCCATGCCCCCGACAGGCTTATTGCATGTTCATGCCGCCGTTGACCGAGAAGTCGGCGCCGGTGCTGTAGCCCGATTCATCGCAAGCCAGCCACGCCACGATGGAGGCGATTTCTTCGGGTTGGCCGAGGCGTCCGACCGGAGTGGCCGCGATCATGGTGTCGAGAATGTCCGGACGGATGGACGCGGTCATGCTGGTCTGGATGTAGCCAGGGGACACGGTATTGACGGTCACGCCCTTGCCGGACACTTCCCGGGCCAGGGCCATGGTGAAGCCATGGATTCCGGCTTTGGCGGCGCTGTAGTTGGTCTGGCCGAACTGGCCGCGCTGACCGTTGATCGAGGAGATATTGATGACCCGTCCCCAACCCTTGGCCAACATGCCTTCAATCACCTGTTTGGTGGTGTTGAACAGGCCGGTCAGGTTGGTGCCGATTACGGCGTTCCAGTCTTCCGGGGTGAGTTTGCGGAAGGAGGCATCGCGAGTGATGCCGGCGTTGTTGACCAGCACATCGATCGGGCCGAACTGCTCACGCGCCAGCTCGAAGGCTTTGCGGGTCGATTCCCAATCGGTGATGTCGCCGTAGATGCATTCGAACTGATAACCCGCCGCCAGCTGTGCGGCAATCCAGTCGTTCTTGCGGGCGGAATCGGAGCTGCAGCCCACGATGACTTTGAATCCTTCCTTGTACAGGCGTTGGCTTATCGCAGTGCCAATCCCACCCATACCACCCGTTACCAACGCAATACGACCAAGTGACTTCATAGACTCCCTTCCTTTTTTTATATTGCGTTGCAAGATGGGAGGATTGTTCGGTATCGGCTGGGTGTGCGGAAGTGTTGAGAGGTGACTGTCTGGTGTCCAACGGTGCCAATCCCGGATTGGAAAAGAACGGGTAGCTACTGAGATCGCCCGTGTAGCAGCTGCCGAGCCTGCGAGGCTGCGTTCGGCGGCGAAGCCGTCGTAAACCCTGTATGCGAGATCGTCCTGACACACCGAGGAGCCCGGTTTTACGACGGCTTCGCCGCCGAACGCAGCCTCGCAGGCTCGGCAGCTGCTACAGGTAGCGTGAAGTCACGGGGGGGGGGCGAACGTGGCAAAAAAGCGTGAATACCTATACTGAGATCAACTCTTCAAATTAAACCTGCAATTACTATTTGCTGTAACGTAGATCAGTCATGGCTCCGGACAGGATGTTCGGTTCCACAGGTCATTGAGGACGCCATGTATAGAATGAGTTCAGGCTATGCCAGCGTGCTGGTAAATACGCTCTCGGTTCAAGGACTGGATGTTGCCAGTCTGTGTCGGGAGGCTGGACTAGACATTGATCTCGCGAACAATCCAGGAGCGTTTTGCGAGCGAAGGGCGGTCTACAGACTATGGGATCTGGCCGCTCAGGCCTCGGGCGATCCAGACATCGGCTTGAAGGCTTGTGGCAGTTTCCACCCCGGTAGCTTTCAGATCGTCGGCTACACCATGATGTCCAGCCTGAACCTGAAAAAAGCCCTTGAGCGCCTGGTCCGTTTCAGTCCATTAATTGGCACTGGCTTCAGCCTTTTCTTTACATCGGAACAGCAGAATTACCGGCTGTCCGGGCTCGATCATCAACAAAAAGGATCGGTTAAACCTCGCCAATACACCGATGCAGGGCTGGCTGCATTGCTGGGCTTCTGCCGTAAGTTGGCGGGAGGCAACTCACCGCAACCCTTGAGTGTCGGATTCACCTATCCCGAACCTGAAGACACTTCCGAGCATCGACGGTTGTTTGGCTGTGCGCTGCATTTCGACGCGGCTTACGACAGCATTTTGTTTGACGAGCAGGAGCTGCTGCGTCCGTTGAGCATGGCCAACGAAGCGTTGGCAGTGTTGCATGACAGTTTTGCCGAGGCGCAACTGGATCTGCTGTTTGGCTTTTCCATTGTCGGCAGGATTCGGGCGCTGATTACCGAGCGCTTGAGTCAGGGCCAGAGGCAGTGCGATATGGAGTCGATTGCCGCTGAGTTGAACATCAGCAAGCGCACGCTACAACGTGCTTTGGAAAAGGACGGGGCGCAATTCAAGGATGTGCAGAATGCCGTGCGTCGGCAGTTGGCCGATTTTTATTTGCGCCATTCTCACTTCAATATGAAGCATGTTGCCTATCTCCTTGGTTTTCATGACCACAGCAGCTTTAACAAGGCTTGCAGCCGCTGGTTTGGCATGACACCTGGTCAGTATCGGGCCGATGAGTCGTTCGGCATCGAGGTGGCCGCGCCGGTCTGACGCGGTTCTCGTCAGCAATTCAGAGCGGCTTCTTTGCACCTTTCTTGTGTTTGGCCGATTTGTGTACCGGGCTTGCAACCTTGGCCAGTGGTTCAGGGAGTGGCGCCGGAAGGTCGTCTTCGATGGCTTCCACTTCAGCGGGCGGTTGAGTCAGGTTGAAATTGGGTAGCGCAACGTCGAGCGGCGTGTGCAACTCGCTCTGGGACTGGTTTTCAGCGGCAGTGGCTGTCAGCACTGGCGGCAGCGGGTTGTCGTGCAGACGCTCGATCAACGCCTTGTCATGTTGCTCGGCATGGGCCTGAAGATTTCGCCCGGGCGGGTTGCCGCTCAAGCTATTGAGCGCGCCGTACACGCCGTAAAAGCACATCTCCTGGGCGGCATCGCGCAGATCGCGGTAACCGTTCAAGGCATCCTGCATCTGATTGGAAAACAGTGCCTGCCAGGCCAGTAACGGGTTATCCGGGCTGGCGGGATGACGATCCTTGCTCACTTGCGCGGCGCTTCCTGCCAACCACCACATCGCAGGGTTCAAGCTACTCCACATCACTTGCTGTTGATGGAAGGGGTGCGCCTTGCGCATGAGTTCGGCGCTGGGTTCATTGATCAATTGGCGCAGCCATGGACGTATGAACCCGTCGTAAAGGCTGTTGTTGATCGCGGAGGCGCGTTCGACCAGCGCGAATTCGCGATCGTCGTCGCGCGCAGGCTGGACATCGCCATGGATGTCGGCGATCAGGCGGGGTTCAAACCTGACGTCATACTGCGCATCGGCGCTGCCTGACGCGTCCGGCAGATCATCGATGAGCATTTCATACAGCCCGGCGGGCAGGGCGTTGATTGCGTCGACCGCACCAAGCAATTCGCGGTGCTCACGCCGGGCCACTTCGCCGGAAACGAAGATGCCCAAATGGCCGATAGTGGCATGGCGCAAGTAAACGATGGTGCGTCCGGCATTTTGCAAGGCGAGATCGCTGGGGTACACGTCGGTGATCCAGTCCAGCGCTTGTTGCGGGGAGGTGATGTTGTCGCCATACGAGCAGAACACCACCACCGGGACTTCAATCAGCTTGAGGTCAAGCCCGCTGCTTTTACGCCCGAGTCCGCCGGACAGCTGATTGCCGATGAACAAGTCGTCGACGATCATCTCGATCTCCTCGCCATTGAGCAGGGTCGGGCTGCCCCACCAGCGCTCGAAATCGAGAAACCGCGCCGCTTCGCTGTCGACTTCACTGAACAAGTGGTAGTACTTGCCCCACCAGGTGTTGGCCGGGTCCAGGCTTTCGAAATTGCTGACCAGCCAGGTCCCGTCGAATCGGTTATTGCCCAGGTCGCTACCCAGGCGCGCCATCCAGCCACCGCCCAGCAAACCACCGGTGTAGCGCATCGGATTGCGGCCATTGACGCCGGCCCAATACGACAATGGCGCACCGTTGACGATGATCAACCCTGGCAGTTCTGGTCGGGTGGCCGCCAACCCCATCAACGCCCAGCCCGCCTGGCAATTGCCGATTACCACAGGTTTGGCGCTGTCGGGATGTCGCTCGCTGACGACCTCAATGAACCGGGCCTGGGCGTCAACGATGTCCGCGAGGGTTTGCCCAGGGCGTGGCGAGTGGCTGAACGATATGAAGTAGGTGGGGTGGCCGGCACGCAAGCTTTCGCCGATGACCGAGTCCTGCTTGAAGCCGCCGATCCCCGAGCCGTGGCCGCCACGGGGGTCGATGATGATCACTGGCTGTTTTTTGGCATCAATCTGTTGCCCGGGTCCCGCGAGGATCTGTAACAGCGAGTAATTGACCGGGCGCGGCAGGTCTTCGCCGGCGACCAGCCGCTTGTGATTGAACTTCAGTAGCAGCGGGTACCCGGCCTGCTCGTGCGCAAGCATGTTGTCACCGCGTTGACGCAGAGTGTCCCAGAACAGCACGCTGCGTTGGCCGAGATCCGTGAAGTACTCCTGCCAGTCAGCAGACGTTGGCTGTCTGAGTTGCCCCAGGCTTAACGGCGCGAAGGTTTTTGCCTGGCGCTTTTGCACGGCGTCGAGGACGTTGCGGGTATTGAGTTGCTGCAGATGATTGAGGTGGTCGAACAAGCCCGCGGGTGTGGAAATCGCGTCATCGTGCGTTGCAATATTTCCTTCCTGACCCATCGTGATCTCCTGACGCCGTACATGGAGAGCGGTCCGGTTCATCCCTTTACTTAACCAGGGTGAGGTGGGCCGTTCGATTTTCAGGAGTTTATCGTTAATAGAGGCAGGGCAGACAAGTTTTATTTTGCATCGCACAAAAATAGACATTGCCAAATAGTTTTGTGCACTGCAATATCAAGGCTAACGCGATGACTGGCCGGATCGCTGTCGCGTCCTCAGGCCCCTCTGGGCCTTCCAGTACCAGGAGATTCAAGCATGTCTTTTTTCAACTCGGAAAAACTGCAAGCCGCTCAGAAAGCCAACCTCGATCTTTTTCAGCAAATCAGCGGCAAAGTCTTCGCCAGTGTTGAACAGCTCAGCCAGTTGCAGTTCAAGGCACTGCGTGACTCCACCGAAGAGCACTTTGACGGTGTCCGCAAGCTGCTGGCTGTGCGTGATCCACAAGGGTTCGCTGAGCTGCAGGCTTCTTTCACCCAGCCGAGCGCGCAGAGCGAACGTCTGGCCGAGTTCAATCGTCAGGTTCAAGCGCTGATCGTGGGGACGCAGTCGGACATCGCCAAACTGACGTCGAGTCAGGTCGAGGCGGGCACCCAGCAGGTGCAAGAGTTCGTTGAAGCGATCAGCAAGAATGCACCGGCCGGCTCCGAGCCTGTCGTGGCCGCGTTCAAGTCGGGCCTGGCAAATGCCGGTACGGTGTTTGAGAGCGCACAGAAAGCAGTGAAACAGGCTGCCGATTTGGCCCAGAGTGGTTTCGAGAGCGCGACTGCCGCCGCCACAAAAGCCGCCCCGGAAGCAAGCGCCAAGGCCACCAGCGGTAACAAGTAAGTCAAATCAGTACGGCAACACCGATGGCGACGGGATTATTCCCCGTCGCCATTTTTTTTCGTTCCGGAATCGGTATCCGGCTTGCCGCCGAACATGCCGAACAGGTTCTGGGTGTTCAGATAGAGGGCTTTGGACTGGTCGACGTACTGGCGCATCAAATCCTGCATCACCGGCGCTTGCTGGTGCATGAACGTGCTCCAGGCCTCGGATGACTGTGCACCAGTCTGGGATTGAACATCGATGACGGTCTGTATGCTCTTGTCCAGGTAGCTGCCCAGTACACCCTGATACGGGCCGTAGAACTGGATGATCCCCATCAGCATCTCGCTGGTAAAGATTGGCTCACCGCCGCTTTCAGCGTCCAGAATGACTTGCAGCAAGATGCTGCGAGTCAGATCCTCGCCACTCTTGGCATCGACCACCTGAAACGCGATTTTATCGACGACCAATTGGCGTATGTCCGCCAGGGTCAAATGGCTGCTGGTGTGAGTGTCATACAGCCGGCGATTGGGGTACTTCTTGATCAGGCGGGGAGTGTTCCGACTGTTATCTGTCATGCGGGGCGTCTCGTGGCGAGCCTGGTTTGCAGGCATCTTATCCTACTCTCATCTTTGGTGCCCTTGAGGGCCTCTTCGCGAGCAGGCTCGCTCCCACATTGGACAACTCGTCAAGGGTGGGAGCGAGCCTGCTCGCGAAGAGGCCGCGCAAACCCATCAGCAAAAAGGGGACTGCGCCGTCAAGCGAGCCCCCCTTTGTGAAGCCTGAACTGACTCACCAGATCGGCAAGGTGTAACTGACGATCAAACGGTTTTCATCCAGGTCGCTGCCAAAGTTGGTCGAGCGAACCGTCGCGTTGCGCCATTTCACCCCGACGTTTTTCAGTGGCCCACCCTGAATGACGTAACCGATATCGGTGTCACGCTCCCATTCCTTGCCTTCCGGGCGATTGCCGCCCAGATCGATATTGTCGCCGTTGATGTAGCGCGTCATAAAGGTCAGGCCAGGAACGCCAAGGGCCGCAAAGTTGTAGTCGTAACGCGCCTGCCAGGACTTTTCATCCTTGCTGGCGAAGTCGCCGATCTGCACGAAGTTCACCAGGAACGCATCGGTGCCATTGATGTAGGCGAAACCGGTGTCGCCACTCATGCCTTGATAACCCAGACCGAAAGCGTTCCCGCCGAGACTGTAGGTAAACATCGCGCCCAACGCCTTGTTGTCGACATTGCTGCCGCCATTATCCGTGGAGCGGGCAAAGCGCAGATCGGTCTTCAGCGACTGCCCCGGGGTGATTGGCAGCATATACGTCAGGTTCACCATGTGCTGACTGTAGAAATTGTCGAGATGACCGTAGCTGTAGCTCGTGGCGAGGTTGTTGGTCCATTTGTAATTCAGGCTGGCGAAATCGAAACTGTCGCTGCCCAGATGACGGGTCGTAATGCCTTTGGCACCGGTCCGGGTGATCCCCATGTCCTCATAGTTGGAGGAGTCGCGCTGGTTGACCTGCGTCAGTCGCCCGCCATCCACGGTCAAGCCTTCGACTTCCAGGGACGTCAACTGACCGCCCTTGAAGGTTTGCGGCAATAGTCGTGAGTCGTTGGCCAATACCGTCGGCAGTTTGGGCAGCAGCGTGCCGAGTTTCAGCACGCTTTTAGAGGCGCGTACTTTGGCGGTCAGGCCCAGTTCGCCATACTCGTCCTGAGCCCCCTTGCTCGTGTCGCTGTGGCGTTTGAGCAGGCCGGAGCCGGCGCGATCGGGGCTGGAGTCGAGTTTGACGCCGAGCAGGCCAATGGCATCGAAACCGACGCCGACCACGCCCTCCGTGAAACCGGATTCGAAGCGCATCAAAAAGCCCTGCGCCCATTCCTCTTGTTTGGATTGAGGGGGGTTGGCCTGGCGATAGTCGCGGTTGAAATAGAAGTTGCGCAGCTCAAGGCTGGCCTTGCTGTCATTGACAAAATCCGCTGCGGCGGGAGCCGAGAGGCTGATAACACCACCGGCCAGCATCAGTCGGGTCGCCAGATTGCGGGTGTGACGGTCCATCGTGAAGCTCCTTTGTTTTTATTATGCAAAGACAGGTCCCGCAGCCCTCGCCGAATGGGCGAGGGCCTATCGATAAAAAACGCGAACGCCAAAAGTGAGGAGCGCGACGCCGCGTGCGGTTCAATCGTTAGAACTGTTCGGCACTCAGGCCATACAACGAGCCACTGCCGGCGCGAATGGATTGCTCCAGACTCAAAATGCGCGGCAGCAGGCGGTGGATGTAGAAGTCGGCGGTGGCGATCTTTGCGCCGTAAAACTCAGGGTCGTCGCTGTGTTTCTTCTGCGCGACCTGGGCCATGCGCGCCCAAAGCCAGGCGTAGGCGACGTAACCGAACAGATGCAAATACTCCACCGAGGCGGCGCCGACTTCGTTGCGATTGGTGGTGGCCCGCTCCTGCAGCCAGTCGCTCAGGTCCTCCAGGCGTTGCACGGCGTCGAACAGTTGAGCGCTGTAGGGCGCGTCGGGCTGATGAGCGAAGTGGCGAATTTCAGCGGTGAACTGACGCAGGGCGACGCCATTGTCAGCCAGCACTTTGCGCCCGAGCAGGTCCAGTGCCTGGATGCCGTTGGTGCCTTCGTAGATCTGCGCGATACGCACGTCACGGACCAATTGTTCCTGGCCCCATTCGCGGATATAGCCATGGCCACCGAACACTTGCTGACCGTTGATGCAGCTTTCCAGACCGGTGTCGGTGAAGAACGCCTTGGCAATCGGCGTCAGCAGTGCGACCAGGGACTGCGCGGTGTCGCGCTCCTGGGCGTCAGCAGAAAACTTCGCCAGATCGAGTTGCTGGCCGACATAACTGGCGAACGCGCGACCGCCTTCGGTCATCGCTTTCATGCTTAGCAGCATGCGTCGCACATCGGGGTGGACGATGATCGGATCGGCCACTTTATCGGGTGCAATGGCACCGGTTGGCGCGCGACTTTGAACGCGTTCGCGTGCATAGCGCACAGCGCTCTGATAGGACGCCTCGGCACAACCGATGCCCTGAATGCCGATGGACAGGCGTTCGTAGTTCATCATGGTGAACATCGCCGCCAGGCCTTTATTGGCTTCGCCGACCAGCCAGCCGCTGGCGCCGTCGAAGTTCATGACGCAGGTGGCCGAGGCTTTGATGCCCATTTTGTGTTCGATCGAACCGCAACTCACGGCGTTGGCATGACCGAGGGAGCCGTCGGTATTGACCAGCACTTTGGGGACCACAAACAGCGAGATGCCTTTGGGCCCGGCAGGCGCATCCGGCAGTTTGGCCAGCACCAGATGGATGATGTTTTCAGTCAGGTCCTGATCGCCACCAGTGATGAAGATTTTGCTGCCGGTGAGTCTGTAGCTGCCATCGGTCTGAGGTTCGGCGCGGGTGCGGATAATCCCCAGGTCAGTGCCGGCATGGGCTTCAGTCAGACACATGGAACCGGCCCAGCGGCCTTCATACATTGGCGGCAGGTACAGGTTTTTCAGGGTCTCACTGGCGTGGGCATCCAGCGCCAGGCAAGCCCCGGAGCTCAGTGCCGAATACAGCGCAAAGCTCGAGTTGGCGCCGTAAAGCATTTCTTCAAACTGCACGGCCAGCATCTTGGGCATGCCCATGCCGCCGAATTCAGTGTTGCCGGACAGGCCCACCCATCCGCCTTCGATGTAGGTGGCATAGGCCTGCTTGAACCCGACGGGGGTCGTGACCTCACCGTAAACCCAATGCGCGCCTTCTTCGTCGCCACTGCGGTTCAACGGCGCGATCAGGTGGCTGGTGACTTTCGCCGCTTCCTCAAGAATGGCGTCGGCGGTATCGGCATCGACGGTGTCGGCCAGGGCCGGCAAGCGCGCCCACAAGGTCGGGGCGTCGAACACTTCATGCAGGACAAAGCGCATGTCGCGTAGCGGGGCGTTGAATTGGGGCATGACGTAAACCTCAATGGACGGTTGTGCGACAGGCACGGCGCGCTTGAGCGGGCCGTGCCATTTCAATCAATGACTGGAAGCGCTGGCGGCACCGAATTCGGCCTGCACGAACCCGAAGCGGCAGGTAAAGCACCTGCCGCCGGGTGGATCAAACTCAGGTTCGGGTTAGAGGGCTTTGGCCCTGTCGCGCAGAACGTACTTCTGAATCTTGCCGGTGGATGTCTTCGGCAACAGGGTGAAGATCACGGTGCGTGGGACTTTGAAGCCGGCCAGATGTTCGCGGCAAAAACTGATGATGTCCGCCTCGCGTACATCCTGGTGATCGGCTTTCAAGGTGATGAAAGCGCAAGGCGTTTCGCCCCATTTCTCATCGGGACGCGCAACCACTGCCGCCTCCATCACGCCTGGGTGGCGATAGAGCACGCCTTCGAGTTCTATGGTGGAGATGTTCTCGCCGCCGGAGATGATGATGTCTTTGAGTCGGTCCTTGATCTCGACATAACCGTCCGGATGACAGACCGCCAGGTCGCCGGTATGGAACCAGCCGCCGTCGAAGGCTTCAGCGGTGGCGGTCGGGTTCTTCAGGTAGCCCTTCATCACGGTGTTGCCGCGCATGAAGATCTCGCCGATGGTCTGACCGTCACGCGGGGTGGGTTCCAGCGTCGTGGAGTCGCCGACCATCACGCCTTCGAGCGTCGGGTAGCGCACGCCTTGACGGGATTTGATCTGTGCCCGCTCATCCAGGGAAAACTCATCCCATTCGGCATGCCAGGCACACAGCGTCACCGGGCCATAGGTTTCGGTCAGGCCGTAGACGTGTGTGACCTTGATGCCCATTTCTTCTACAGCGCCAATCACTTTGGCCGGCGGTGCGGCGCCTGCGACCATGGCGTTGACCGGGTGGTCGATGGCCGCTTTCGCCGATTCCGGCATGTTAACCAGCGCGTTGAGCACGATCGGCGCGCCGCACAGGTGAGTGACCTGGTGTTCGCGGATCAGCGTGAGGATTTTCTGCGGATCGACGCGACGCAGGAACACGTGCACACCGGCCAGCGCCGTAATGGTCCATGGGTAGCACCAGCCGTTGCAATGGAACATCGGCAGCGTCCAGAGGTACACCGGATGGTTGCCGATGGACCAGGTCATCTGGTTGCCCAATGAGTTCAGGTAAGCGCCGCGATGGTGGTAGACCACGCCTTTCGGGTTCCCGGTGGTGCCGGAGGTGTAGTTCAGCGAGATGGCTTGCCATTCGTTCTCCGGCCATTGCCAGGCGAAGTCCGGGTCGCCTTCAGCGAGCAACGCTTCATAGTCCAGATCGCTGACGGCCTGACCTTCGCCGTACTCCGGGTCGTTGACGTCGATGACCAGCGGCGGGTGATCCAGCATGCCGATCGCTGCGTGAATCACGCTATGGAACTCACGGTCGGTGATCAGCACCCTGGCCTCGCCATGCTGCAGCATGAAGGCAATGGCTTCGGCATCCAGGCGCACGTTGAGCGGGTTGAGCACTGCGCCAATCATCGGTACGCCGAAATGCACTTCAAGCATCTCGGGAATATTGGGCAGCATCACCGCCACGGTGTCGTTCTTGCCGATGCCGCGACCAGCCAACGCCGAGGCCAGGCGGCGGCAACGGGTGTAGGTCTGCGCCCACGTACGGCGAATCGAGCCATGGATGACAGCGGGGTAGTTCGGGTAAACGCTGGCGGTACGCTCAATGAAGCTGAGCGGAGACAAGGCAATGTGATTGACAGCCGTAGGGCCTAGCCCTTGTTCATAGATCGACATGACGGGTACTCGGTGGCTGATTGTTAGCTCTATTGGTGGCCTTTCAGCTTAGCCGCTGAGGTCACCTTTTATGTCCGGTGTGATTTATATAACAATTGCTCATCTATATGGAAGTACAACCTATGGCGTATAGGAAATGTACTATATTTAATTCTTGCTGATCCAAATGGCTGCAGTCATACCGCTAAGGTCGGTATATCCTTATCTCCCCTTACGAAGCGGACCTGTGATGACCCTGACTCCCGTTCGATTGCACAGCTGGTTGCGCCTGCAGCGCGAGGGTGTGCCGCTGGCCGCTCGGGCCGATGCCTTGTGCCGTGCGTTGCAGGAGTGTCCAGAGGTGCGCCGGGCGGTTTATTTGAGCTGGCAACCCCATGCGCGGATTTACAGCCATGAAGGCTCTGCCCAGCATTTTCCACCGGGCCAGGGTGACCCTGCGCTGGCGAGTGATGAGTTGTTGTTCGATGGATTGGTTGAGGCCGGACGTCTGGACCTGGAGCAAGTCCGTCAACTCGATTGCTGGCTGTCCGGTCGGTTGCGCCGGGCCGCGATCAGCCATGGCCAGGTGTTTAATCTGGCGCTACAGCCAGGGCAGCCGGGGTTGCTGTTGGTGGAAGTGTGCGAGGGCGTGAGTTTCGATTGGTTGGGTTGGGTGCAGGACTTGCTGACCACCTTGCTGAGTAGCGTCAATGGCATGCTGCGCGGCTCACCGCTGTTGGGGCACGATCCGCAGCCGAGCCTGTTACTCGATGCACAGGGTCGACCGCTGGAGTTCAACGCGGCGCTGTTGGCATTGCTCGCTGAAAAACCGCTGACCGATGTGCTGGGCTTTTTACCGGTGAATCACCGGGTGCTGGTGCGCGCGTGTCTGGACCAGCAACGTGCCATCGAAGGCGTCGAAGCTCAATTCGAAACGCGGATACTGATCTGGACGTTTATTCCCGATCCCCAGGACAACCGCGTGCTCGCGCGCTGCCGCGATGCCACCGTACAAGTGCTGGCCGAGCGTGAAGCGGCCACGGCACGACGGCTGTATCGGCTGATCATCGAGAACACCACCGACCTGATTTCCCGGCATACCCCGGACGGGCGCTTTCTCGATGCGTCGCCCGCGTCCTGGACGTTGCTCGGCTATTGGCCCGAAGAATTGCGCGGCAAAATGGCCCAGGGTTTGTTCCATGGCCAGGACCTCGCCAACCTGGTGCAGCGCGCGCGGGACGCATTGGAGCAGGACGGCTATCACACCATGACGTATCGCATCCGCCATCGTGCCGGGCATTACCTGTGGTTCGAAACCGCCAGCCGGGCGATCCGTGAAACCTATACCGGCGCGGTCGTCGAAGTGGTCAGCGTCTCCCGGGATATCACTGCAAGGGTGCAGGCCGAAGAGAACAAACGGCGCCTGGCGGAAGTGGTCGAGGCCAACATCGACCCGGTGTTGTTCATCGATCCCGAGGGGCAGGTTACTTACCTGAACCCCGCGGCGCGGCGCATCCTCGGGATCGACGAGCAACAACCGATGCCGGCCCTGGCCGAGTTATTCGCCAGCGCCGACCTGACACGTTTGCAACGGGACGGCTGGAGCAGCGCCGAACGTGAGGGTGTCTGGAGCACCGACGCACGCTTGCAACCGCCGGGTGGCGGCACGTCCGTGCCGGTGTCGCTGGTGTTGCTGGCGCACCGTTCGGCGGGGGGCGAGCGCTATTACTCGTTGGTGGCGCGGGACATGACCGAGCGTGAACTGCGCGAAGTGCAACAGCGCCGCCATCAGGACGAACTGGCGCACACCGCGCGGTTGGTCACGTTGGGTGAACTCGCTTCGGGCATCGCCCACGAAATCAATCAGCCGCTGGCGGCCGTGGTCAATTATGCCAATGCCAGCCAGCGTTACCTGCAGACACTGGACTCCAATCCTCAAGCGGCCGAACGCGTGGCGCAAGGACTGCAACGCATCACCCATCACGCCACCCATGCCTCGGAAGTGATCAAGCGGTTGCGGGCGTTTCTGCGCAAGGGGCAGCGGCGCATGCAGGCGCTGAATTTTACCGACGTCGCCCGCGAGGCTGTGCGTTTATGTGCCTGGGAAGCGAGCAATTGCCAAGTGACAATCGAGGATCGGCTGCCGGATAATCTGCCGCCCGTTTATGCCGACCGGGTGTTGCTGGAGCAGGTGCTGCTCAATCTGCTGCGCAATGCTATCGATGCCAACCGCGAACAACATCCGGGACAGCCTTCGCTGATCGTGATGGCGGCGGAGCAGGGCGGTGGCGCTACCGTGGAAATCAGTGTGCAAGACCAGGGGCCGGGCGTCAGCGAGTCCGAGCTTGAGCAGATATTTACCCCGTTCTATACCAGCAAGGCCGACGGCCTGGGGCTTGGCTTGTCCATGAGCCGCAGTATCATCGAAGGGTTCGGTGGTGAATTGCAGGCCCGGCGTCAGTCTGTCGGACTGCTGATGTGTTGCTGCTTGCCGCTCGCCGGCCCAACAAAACAACAACAGGAATAATGCAATGGCAGGTGTGACGGAGCACGTGGTGTACGTGGTCGACGATGACCAGGGGATGCTCGATTCAACGGTTTGGCTGTTGGAGTCGGTCGGGCTCAAGGCGTTGCCGTTTACCAGTGGTGTCGAGTTTCTCAATGCCTGCGATGCCTCGCTCGATGCCTGTGTGCTGCTGGATGTGCGCATGCCGGGCATGGGGGGGTTGAATGTCCAGGAAGAAATGCGTGTGCGCCAGTTGAACCTGCCGATCATCTTCGTCAGCGGGCACGCCGATGTGCCGATTGTAGTGCGCGCCTTCAAGGCCGGCGCCCATGACTTCATCGAGAAACCCTATAACGAGCAGTTGCTGCTGGACAGCGTGCAACAGGCGCTCAGCAACTGCGCGAGCCACCGCTCAGGTAACCAGGGCCACGACGCCTTGCAGGCGCGCTTGCTCACACTGACACCCCGGGAGCGTGATGTGTTGCTGCCGCTGGTGCAGGGTTACACCACCCGTGAAATCGCCGAGCAACTGGGCGTGAGCGCAAAAACCGTCGACCTGTACCGCTCGCGCGTGATGAAGCGCATGCAGGCCAATACGTTGCCGGATCTGGTGGGCATGGCTATCGCGGCTGAAATGGTGGATCCACTAAAACTGCGTTGAACCGTCACGCTGTGTATTTGGCGTCTATGCTGGGCTAACCGATCCCCAACCTTTGCAGCGACCTGCAAGGAGGCAGCCATGGTGCCCTCGTCGACCCCTGAAAAATCCTTCTCCCGAGACCTGCTCAATGTGCTAATTCGCGCCGGGCTGATTGTGGTTCTGGTGCTGTTCTGCTTCGAGATATTCCGTCCGTTCCGTGACTTGATGCTGTGGTCGGTGATCCTGGCGATCACCCTTTATCCCCTGCAAAAGCGGCTCATGGGCCCGCTGGGGCATAAAGAAGGGCTTATTGCCACGCTGATTGTGTTGATCTCCATCATTATTCTCATGGTGCCGATCTACCTGTTGGGTACCTCGATCGCAGACTCGGTCCAGAACACGATGAGCACGGTCAAGGCCGGCGATTTTCAAATTGCTCCACCGCCCGATTCAATCGCCGGCTTGCCGTTGGTGGGTAAGCGTCTATCCGGAATCTGGCTGCAAGCCTCCATTGATCTGCCGGGGCTGACACAGAAGTACTTACCGCAAATAAAAGACGTCAGCCTGACCCTGCTAAGCAAGATTGCCGGTGTCGGCATGGGGTTTCTCACCTTTATCTTTGCCTTGATAATTGCTGGCATCTTCATGGCCTATGGTGAAGCGGGTAGCCGCAGTGCCGTGCAGATCGCCTCGCGCGTCAGCGATCCAGGCAAAGGGGCGAAAATCGCCGAACTGTGCACGGCCACCATCCGGGCGGTCGCGTTGGGGGTGGTGGGCATCGCCTTCATTCAGATGCTGCTGGTGGGCGTCGGTTTCGTGATGAAGGGGGTGCCGGGGGCCGGTTTGCTGGCGCTCGGGGTGTTGTTGCTCGGTATCTTGCAGTTGCCGGCGACGCTGATTACGGTGCCCGTGATTGCGTTTGTGTTTGCCACTGAAGGGGCCAGCACGGCGACCATCATCTTTGCCATCTATGTATTCGTCGCCGGGCTGGTCGATAACGTACTCAAACCGTTGTTGTTGGGACGCGGAGTGGATGTGCCGATGCCGGTGGTGCTGATCGGCGCCTTGGGCGGCATGGTCACCGGCGGGATCATCGGGCTGTTCATCGGCCCCGTGGTGCTTGCGGTCGGCTATCAGTTGTTCTGGCAATGGGTGGAGGACGCGCCGTAGGCGCCTGAAAGTCCTGACTTGTTTGACAGGCCGCTATGGACGAAGCCAAATCGCCGTCCTGCGGACTGACCCAATCTTCCAGGCAGGAGAGGGGGGCGGCAACCGGTGGCGGGCTGATGACGCTGAATGGCTTTTCCTATACATTTTCCAGCCGCCCCCTGCATGGTGAACCGCTTCATGTCTCTTGCGCTCGAACGTCTAATCGCTGGCACGCCGATCCCGTTTGCCGGTAATCGTGTCACCGTGGTCAGCCCCGAACTGGCAGCGCGCTTTCAGCCCGGCGACCATCTTCTGGTGGAACAGGTCAGTGGCGAATTGTTGCTGGTTCCCGTCGCCGACCAGAAAGCGGCGGCGGTGGCGATCGAGCGGGCCGAAGCGGCCTTTACGGCGATGTCCGCTGTGTCGGATCAGGCGATCAGCGCGTTCTTCGACTGTTTTGCCCAACGTCTGGAAAATCCGGACTGCTGGGCGTTGATCGAGGCTGCCAACCTGGCCGACATCGAGTGGGCCATCTCGCGTGGACGTTCAACCACACGGTTGCTCGCCGATGACCGCATGCGCCGTGACATGATCGCCGGTCTGCGGGCCTGGCGCGATGCATCGGCCACGCGCGGCAAAGTCATCAGTTGCGTCGAGCATGACGGCTGGAAAGTCGAGCAAGTGGTCTCGCCCCTGGGCATCGTCGCGTTCGTCTTCGAAGGCCGGCCAAACGTCTTCGCCGATGCCGCTGGCGTATTGCGCACCGGCAACACCGCCGTACTGCGCATTGGCAGCGATGCGTTGGGCACGGCGCAAGCCATCGTTACTCACGCATTGAACCCGGCACTGAGTGACGCCGGGTTGCCGGCGGGCGCAGTGTCGCTGGTGGAAAGCGTCAACCACGCCGCTGGTTGGGCGATGTTCGCCGACCGGCGTCTGTCGCTGGCCGTGGCCCGTGGTTCGGGTCGCGCCGTCAGTCAACTGGGCAGCATCGCGCAGCAAGCGGGCACCGCCGTCAGCCTGCACGGCACCGGTGGCGCCTGGTTGATCGCCGATAAGGACGCTGACGCCAAGCGTTTCGCCGCGGTGGTGCGCCATTCCCTGGACCGCAAAGTCTGTAACACCCTGAATGTCTGCCTGATTCACCGCGATCGCGCGGCCGAACTGGTGCCATTGTTTCTGGACGCCTTGCAACAGTCGGGCGCCGCACGGGAAGAGGGCTGCAAGTTGCACATCGTCGAGGGCAGCGAATCGTATTTGCCCGGCAATTGGCTGACCGAAACGGTCGACGTCTACCGTGCTGACGGCTACCAGACCGAAGCGTTGGCCGAACCGCTGCCCGAAAGTCAGTTGGGCCGCGAATGGGAATGGGAGGAAACCCCGGAAGTCAGCCTCAAGATCGTCGACGACCTGGACACGGCGATCGCCTTGTTCAATCGCTACAGCCCGCAATTCACCGTGTCGCTGATCAGTGAAGACGGTGTCGCGCACGAGCGTTTCTACAACGCGGTCAACGCACCTTTTGTCGGCAACGGCATCACCCGCTGGGTCGATGGCCAGTACGCGCTGAACAAGCCGGAACTGGGGCTTTCGAACTGGGAGAGTGGTCGGTTGTTTGCTCGCAGCGCCATTCTCTCGGGAGATGGGGTGTTCACCATCCGCAGTCGCATGACTCAGACCGATCTTTCGGTCAAACGCTGAGCATCCTGACCGCAGGTGAGTGCCGCACTATACTTAGTAGGTGTTTGTGTCTGTGATTCGAGAGAGGGGTCTGCCATGAAACTTCAATCCTTTAAGCATTACTCTGATCAACTGGAAACAGTCGCTCACGACGCGTGGATTACCGCCCGGGTGAAATCGGCCCTGGCACTGGGCGAGCCGACCCTTGGCCTGCAGATCCACGTCAAAACCTATGCGGGTACGGTGGCGTTGAGCGGTCGCGTCAACACCCATAAACAGTGTGAGCAGGCTGTTGCACTGGCCCGCACGGTGCCCGGTGTCGTTGAAATCGATGCCCGGGAGTTGCTGACTCACGTGTTCACGCCTGGCAGTGTTCCAACACCGCCCAACGCCGAGGAAAACGTGGAGAGTCGCGCACAATCGTCTGAAAAACCGGACGACAAATGAAGCACACCCGTTGAGTCGATGCGGCTTCCCTGTGAACCGGGGGGCCGTATCGATTGTTATGCGCCATAAAATCAGCCGGCCGGCTCGGCCGTACAACTCATTTGCGCTGAGCCCGGTTTCTGGAAAAGGACCACATCGCCGTCTTGCCGGAAGCGATAGCTCCCGTGGTAATCCTTGCCCGTGTATTGGGTTCCGGAATCACTCGGCACCTGGTTCAGGGTGACCGAGGCGTTCGCCCATTTCAGGTACACGACACCCGGTTGCGTGGTAAAGAAGGTGGCGGCAATCGGCGCGTTAAGCCCCGTACAACGAAAAGCCAGGGGGCCTTCGGTGAGTCTGTCCGGGTCCTTGGTTCGCACAATGGCCGAGCCTTGGCGTAGCTGGTGGGCGCGCTCGGCATAACTGCGGATCGTGCACGCCTTGGGCTCCCGATCGGAGGCACACTGATTGCGGGCGTCGATCCAGAACTGCTGGTCGATCATGACTTTGTCTGGACGTGGTACGGAATGTTCATCCGTGAGCGCCAGGCGATAAAGACGTGTCAATTCGATATCCATTTGCGCCAGTTGCGAATCGCGACAAATCAGCTTTTCGATGGATGCCCTTGCCGTGGTGCAGTCGAAGCTGGTCTTGAAGGACGCTGCGTTCGCACAGGGGCTTGTCACCGCGAACACACTGGCAGTGACCAGACAGGCAAGAAGGGCTGTGACCGTTTTCATGTGGGCATTACCCAGATCATGACGAGTAGACAGAACTGAAGATCAAAGAATGCGCTACTGCATCACAGGCTGAAACTGTATTTTTGACTTTTTCAATTCGGCCTCATCTCGGCATAAAGTTGCGGAAAATTCAATACCGCCACCGTCCCTCGCTAGCGGCGACCTCAGCTCTGCGCGTTCAGAAACAGTGAGAACAGCTCGGTCTGAGATTTAATCCCGAGTTTGCTGTACATGTGCTTGCGGTGGACCTTCACGGTCTCGGCGGAAATCGCCAGCTTGCGCGCGATCTCCTTGTTCGAACAGCCGCTGAGCATTAGCCGACCCACTTCCAGTTCGCGGGCCGAGAGCGGCGATTCCAACTGCTGGTCAGTGGCGTCCAGCCAGTTATGCCAGCGGGGTGTCGGCGCCGGGGGCTGCTCCGGCACCTCTTGTTCGAACGCCATGCGCTGCCGCATCAGGGCGGCGACCCAGGACTGGATGAGGCTGAGCAAGGCGATCTGCTCTGGACTGAAGCGGCCCTCGCTTCCCAGCGACAGGCTGAGGGTGCGTTCCGCGTCCAGCTGGACGTTGATGTGCACTTCGTCGGCAACGACATTGAGGCGGAAATAGCGTTGGTAATAGTCGGTCTGCTCGAAGCACTCCGGCGCCACATCAGTCAGCCAAAATAAACCGGTCTGCGGTGCTTCCCGGTTGGCCTGGTAAAAGGGGTCGAGCAGGTACAGGCCTTTGAGGTAGTCCTGAAAGAGCGGATCCGGCCCGCCATCCTTGCCGGGGCATTCGGCGAGCACCTGCGGCCGCCCATTGCTGAAAATCAGCACGACCCAGCTGTCCACCGGAATGTATCGGTCCAGCAGACGCACCAGTGACAGCCAGAAAACAGGACGGTCAAGTGTTTCAATCAGCCTGCCAACTGCCTGGTGCCAGGCCATGTCCTGCAAGGTCATGCTCACGTTTCTACCCATACGGGGTTACCCCATCGATGTGATTACTTTCTGTTTTGTGGCTCTCCATACTCCATCCAGCCCTGGCAGGTGCTGTGCAGTTTGGCGAGCCCACATACACGTGAAAGGATCACCGATGAAGATTGAACTCGTACAACTTACCGGTCGCGATGGCGACACCGCTTATAACCTAGACCGTACCTTGCAGGCCATCGCTACCTGTGCAGAGGATACCGATCTGCTGATATTTCCAGAAACCCAGTTGATGGGATTCGCCAGCGCGGTGATGGTCAATCGCGTCGGCGACGGCGACGAAGGCCTGGTTTTTGCCGGTGGGAGTACAGCAATCGATCCCTTCGGGCGCACGCTCTTCGAAGCGGGGCGTGCAGAGTGCCGTCAGGTGGTAGAGCTGGACCTCGAGCTGCTGCGCACGGCCCGCCGCGACTATGACGACCTCAGTGACCGCCGTCTGCTCCTGACCGGCAAGCAGATCGAGCACGAAGATGGTCGCCGTGAACTACTGATCCCCTGATTTCATCCCAACCACAACAATAATTCACACATTAGCAGGAGCAGTGCGGGTGTCCTTGGACCCGGCGCTAAAGCTCTGGAGCATCCCGATGAAACCGACTCGTTATATGCAATTCGCGCTGGCCTCACTGTTCAGTTTCGGCCTGGTCTGCGCCGAGGCCGATGACGCTGCCAAGCCCAGTGTTCATATCTACAACTGGTATGACTACATTGCCCCGAATACGGTGAAAGACTTCCAGAAAGAAGCGGGCATCAACGCTGTGTACGATGTGTTCGACAACAGCGACGTCATGCAAAGCAAATTGATGGCAGGACGAAGTGGCTATGACGTAGTGGTCGCCAGTGCCGACCTGCTACCGAACCTGATCAAGGCGGGTGTGCTCAAGAAGCTGGATCGCAGCAAGTTGCCCAACTGGTCCCATCTCGACCCTGGCATCCTCGCCAAGTTGCAGACCAACGATCCCGGAAACAGCTATGCGGCCCCGTATCTGTGGGGTACCACTGGCATCGGCTATGACGCGGACAAGGTTAAATCGATCCTCGGCCCGGATGCGCCAGTGAATTCCTGGGACCTGATTTTCAAGGAAGAAAACCTGGCCAAGCTGAGTCAATGCGGTGTGGCCATGCTTGACGCTCCCAGCGAGATCATTCCCATCGCGTTGCACTACCTTGGATTGCCCTATAACAGCCAGAACCCGGAGGATTACAAAAAAGCCGAGCAACTGCTACTGAAACTGCGTCCTCATATCGCCTACTTCGATTCTTCCAAGTTCATCTCTGATTTGGCCAACGGCAACGTCTGCGTCGTGCTTGGCTGGGCCGGGGGTGTCTCTGATGCACAAAAAGCTGCCGAACTTGCTGGCAGTGGACGCCACCTCGTCTACAGCATTCCACGTGAAGGTGCTCCGGTGTGGGTGGAGAGTCTGGTGCAACTCAACGATGCGCCGAACCCGGAACAAGGATTGGCCTTCATCAACTACATGCTGCGCCCCGAAGTCATCGCTGAGTCATCCAACTACCTGAGCTATCCGAACGCCAACAAGGATGCCACCGCGCTTGTCGAGCAGAAAATCCGCGACAACCCCGGGGTATATCCGTCCAAGGAAGTGTTGGACACGCTTTTTCCGCTTGAACCACTCCCGCTGAAGATGGAGCGCGTGCGCACCCGTGCGTGGAACACGGTCAAGACCGGCGCTTGATTGGCAGACTCGGCTCTGCTGCCGACTAACCAATCGCTTTCCTCAAACACATCAAATAAGACCCGGATTATGAAAGAGACGATGAAACCACGTGCCCGCGACCTGAACATTCAGTTCGGCCAACTGCAACCCGGCCCCCTCAATGCCATCACCGACGTGCCCGGCGTACGGGTCGGCCACAGCAATGTGCGAGGACGCACCGCCAACGGCCGCGACATCCTGACCGGCGTCACCCTGATCGAACCGCGTGCCGGTTCCACCAGCGAGCAACCGTGCTTCGCCGGCGTCCATGTGTTGAACGGCAACGGCGATGCCACCGGTCTGGAGTGGATTCGCGAGGCGGGACTGTTGACCAGCCCGATCGCCTTCACCAACACCCACAGCCTGGGCGTGGTGCGCGATGCGCTGATTGTGCTGGACCGTGAGCATCAGCCGGATGACGGGCGCCTCTACTGGAACATGCCCGTGGTGCTGGAGACTTACGACGGCTTGCTCAACGACATCAACGGCTTTCATGTGAAACCCGAACACGTGGCCGAAGCCCTGCGCTCGGCGGCGAGCGGCCCGGTCACTGAAGGGGCCGTGGGCGGTGGCAGCGGTATGATCTGTCACGAATTCAAGGGCGGAATCGGCACGGCTTCGCGGCGTCTGAGCGCTGCCCAGGGCGGTTGGACCGTTGGCGCCATCGTTCAGGCCAACCACGGCATCCGCAATGAATTGCGCGTCGATGGCTACCCCGTCGGACGCTACATGGAACAGGTCGATTCGCCATTTCTAAAAGCGTCGCTGCCGCACCCGGGCATGGGCTCGATCGTGGTTTGCCTGGCCACCGATGCGCCGTTGCTGCCGCACCAATGCACGCGCCTGGCGCAGCGTGCCAGCCTCGGCCTCGCCCGTACCGGCGGCGGTAATGAAGACCACAGCGGTGACATTTTCATCGCCTTCGCCACCGGCAATCAGCACGTGCCGCCGGCTGCTTACGAGAGTAAGCGCGCGCCAACCACCGACAACCTGAGCATGGTCAACAACGACCACATCAGCGAATTGTTCCTGGCCGCCACCGAAGCTGTGGAGGAAGCCATCATCAATGCCTTGCTGGCCGCTGATACCGCCGAAGGCAACGGGCATGCAGTGCCGGGGCTGGATGCCGAGACGCTGCTCAAAGCCTTGCATCAGGCGGGCTGGCCGGGAGCGGCGCACGGCTAACTGATTGGGGCGGTGCGCTCGCTTCGCGGTCGTGCCGCCTGTCAGTTAAGACGTAACACGATCTGTAGCAGCTGGCGAAGCCTGCGTTCGGCTGCGCCAGCAGTCGTGAAACCTGAGCGCGAGGTCTTCCTGAAACCCCGCATCGCCTGATTTCACGACTGCTACGCAGCCGAACGCAGGCTTCGCCAGCTGCTACCAAGATTGTGTTTTGCCTGAGATTTCCTATGCGTGCTCACCTTCTTTAGTCTCCCTTATTTGGACGTCAAGACTTTCGGATTGGAGTTGCCCCAGATCGTGTACAGGTCAGCGGGCAGTTTTCGTATCTGATCCATCAACGCCGTGACGACAGTTGCTGCGGCGCAAGAAAGGCATCGTGGAAGTAATCGCGCATGGCCTGCATAGCCGGGGTAAAGACGCGCTCGCGGTGCCAGGCCAGGCCGACGCTCATGGGCGTTACCGAATCGCTCAGTGTCACGGTTTCGATGCGCTTGCCCTCCAGGGACCAAGGGCGGTGCACCAGGTCCGAAAGGATCGCCACGTCGATGCCTCTGGCTCCTGCACCAGGCACAGCTTGGCAGTCGCTGCGCACCACCCTCATGCCTTTTCCTCATGACTCAGCTAAACGACTGTCTCCCGTAGGGAGCGCAGCAGCGCTTCTTCCTGCGTGGCGAAAGCAGTGTTAAAAAATGTTATATAGAAAAAATACTTCACATAATCCGTTCATTGGTGGATGATCGTTCCAGCCGGTATGACAACCTGACAACACGATTGAAACAGGATTGCCTTGATGTTCGATGAGATCCCGACTCACGTGCTGAATCACAGCGCCCCTCTGGGGGTTTACCCGCTCGGTGCTGATCCGGTCTACCGCAGCCCTATCTACAACGCGGCTAACGTCTGCGCCTTGCAGGCGTGGAAGCAGTCGCTGCTTTCCTCTGGAGTACCCCATGAATAACAAGAGTGTCGGTGTTGTCGGTGTTGTCGGTCTGGGCGCGATGGGGCTGGGCATTGCCCGCTCGTTGTTGCGCAGCGGTTTCAATGTGCATGCCTGTGATGTGCGTGCTGGCGTAACAGAACAGTTCGCCGGGGAGGGCGGTGTGGCTTGCCCGTCACCCTCGCACATGGCCGCTGAGTGTGACGTGATCATTACCGTGGTGGTCAATGCCGAGCAGACCGAGACCGTCTTGTTCGGTGAGGGTGGTGCCGTGGCCGCATTGCGGCCTGGCAGTCTGGTGATTGGCTGCGCCACCGTAGCCCCGACTTACGCGGTGGATCTGGGCCAGCGCCTGGCCGCGCTAGGCCTGCTGTATCTGGATGCACCGATTTCCGGTGGCGCCGCCAAGGCTGCCGCTGGCGAGATGACCATGATGACCTCGGGCCCGGCCGACGCCTATACCAAGGCTGATTCGATCCTGGCGGGCATGGCCGGCAAGATTTATCGCCTGGGTGACGTTCATGGCCTGGGTTCGAAGGTCAAAATCATCAACCAGCTCCTCGCCGGTGTGCATATTGCCGCCGCTGCCGAAGCCATGGCGCTGGGCCTGCGTGAAGGGGTCGATGCCGATGCACTCTACGAGGTGATCACCCATAGCGCCGGTAATTCCTGGATGTTCGAAAACCGCGTGCCGCACATTCTCAAGGCTGACTACACACCCCTGTCCGCGGTGGATATTTTCGTCAAGGATCTGGGCCTGGTACTGGATACCGCCCGGGCCAGCAAATTCCCGCTGCCGCTGTCGGCCACCGCTCACCAGATGTTCATGCAGGCATCCAGCGCCGGCTTCGGCCGTGAGGACGATTCGGCGGTGATCAAGATTTTCCCGGGCATCACATTGCCGACTGCCAAGCCTGAGTCCGTTTGAGGAACACCCCATGACTACATCCACCGCACGCCCGCTGCTGGGCTGCATCGCCGACGATTTCACCGGTGCCACGGACCTGGCCAACATGCTGGTGCGCGGCGGTATGCGCACCGTGCAAAGCATCGGCATCCCGAGCGCGCAAGTGACGGCCGGGCTTGACGCCGATGCGATCGTCATTGCCCTGAAGTCGCGTACCACGCCGGTCGCCGAAGCGGTCGAGCAGTCCCTCGCCGCGCTGGCCTGGCTGCGCGAACAAGGCTGCGAGCAGATCTTTTTCAAGTATTGCTCGACGTTCGACTCCACCGCAGCCGGCAATATCGGCCAGGTCAGCGAAGCGCTGCTGGGCGCACTGGGCAGCGACTTCACCCTGGCCTGCCCGGCGTTCCCGGAGAATGGCCGGACAATCTTCCGCGGCCACTTGTTTGTGCAGGATCAGTTACTCAGCGATTCGGGCATGCAACATCACCCGCTGACGCCGATGACCGATGCCAATCTGGTTCGGGTCCTGCAATCGCAGACCCGCCTGAATGTAGGCCTGTTGCGCTACGACACCATTGCAGGCGGCACAGAGCAAGTGCGGGCACGCATTGCAGAGCTGAGAACTCAAGGTGTCGGCATAGCAATCGCTGATGCCTTGTCGGACAGCGATCTGTACACCCTCGGTGCAGCCTGCGCCGATCTGCCGTTGTTGACGGGTGGTTCAGGTCTGGCCTTGGGCTTACCGGAAAATTTCCGGCGCGCCGGCAAACTGCGTAACCTCGATGCTTCGAAACTCCCCGCGGTGTCCGGCAGGGAAGTGGTGTTGGCCGGTAGTGCTTCGATCGCCACCAATGGACAAGTGGCGGCCTGGCTCGAAGCCGGCCGGCCGGCCTTGCGAATTGATCCTTTGGCCTTGGCTACAGGTGAGCCGGTGGTGGCGCAAGCCTTGTCCTTTGCTCGTGATAACGACCAAACCGTGTTGATCTACGCCACCAGCTCACCCGATGAGGTCAAGTCGGTGCAACAGCAACTGGGTATCGAGCACGCTGGAAGTCTGGTGGAAAAAGCCTTTGGCGAAATTGCACAAGGACTGCGCCAGAGCGGAGTGCGCCGTTTCGTGATCGCCGGTGGAGAAACCTCGGGCGCGGTGGTTCAGGCATTGGGCGTACAGCTGCTGCAAATCGGCGCGCAGATCGACCCGGGGGTGCCGGCAACCGTCAGCAATACTGACGAACCTTTGGCGCTGGCACTCAAATCGGGCAACTTCGGTGGTCGGGATTTCTTCAGTAAAGCCTTGAACCAACTCGCCGGAGGTGTGCAGTGAGTAACGAAAACGCCTTGCGCGAAGAAATCTGTGAGGTTGGCCGCAGTCTTTACCAGCGCGGTTATACGGTTGGCAGCGCTGGCAATATCAGCGCGCGCCTGGACGATGGTTGGTTGATCACGCCGACTGATGTCTGCCTCGGGCGACTCGATCCGGCGACCATAGCCAAGGTCAACCTGGCCGGCGAATGGGTGTCCGGTGACAAACCCTCGAAGACGTTGGCGCTGCATCGCCAGGTCTATGACCGCAACCCGACTGTCGGCGGCGTGGTGCATACCCACTCCACCCATCTGGTGGCGTTGACGCTGGCCGGTGTCTGGCAGGCGGACGACATTCTGCCGCCGTTGACGCCCTATCAGGTCATGAAGGTCGGGCATATTCCGTTGATTGGCTACCAGCGACCCGGTTCTGCGAAAGTGGCCAAACAGGTCGCCCAACTGGCCAACAGCGTCCGCGGTGTGATGCTTGAGCGGCTTGGCCCGGTGGTCTGGGAAAGTTCGGTGTCCCGGGCCAGCTACGCCCTGGAAGAACTCGAGGAAACTGCGCGGCTCTGGCTGATGAGCAATCCCAAACCGCAACCCCTCGACCAGACAGCATTGGACGAATTGCGCGAGACCTTCGGCGCGCACTGGTAAAACCCTGGCTTAACACGACAGATCGACACCGCAGGCCCGGTCCGGGGGGCGCACAGCGACTCTCGACGGACGCGGCTTGCCTGAAAAAACAATAACAACAGGAAATCCAAACATGACTGACCTTCACGGCGGTACTTTCAGTTCCAGTTGCAGGACCTTCGCGCCCATCCAGCGTGGAGGGCCTGTGCAATGAGCCCGTTAATCCTGATGATTACTGCCGGGGTGGGCATCGCGCTGTTGTTGTTCCTGGTGCTCAAGTACAAGTTCCAACCCTTCGTGGCCTTGATGCTGGTGAGCATTCTGGTGGCGCTGGTGGCCGGCGTGAAGCCGGTCGATCTGGTCGCCACCATCGAAGGCGGCATGGGCAAGACCTTGGGGCATATCGCGATCATCATCGCCCTGGGCGCGATGATCGGACGGATCATCGAGCTCTCCGGAGGTGCCGAGGCGCTGGCCAAGACGCTGATTTCTCGTTTCGGCAACCGGCGTACGCCCCTGGCGTTGACGATTGCCGGCTTCATGGTCGGGGTACCGGTGTTCTTCGAAGTGGGCGTGATCATCCTCATGCCCCTGGCCTATAGCGTCGCTCGCAGTGCGCGTAAGCCGCTGTTGGTGTTTGCGCTGCCGATGTGTGCTGCCTTGTTGACCGTACACGCCTTTCTGCCGCCACACCCGGGCGCAGTGGCCGCTGCCAGTCAGTTGGGTGCGGACCTGGGCCGCGTGCTGATGTTCGGTTTGCCGATGACCGCGCTGCTTTGCTATGTCGGCTACCGTGTGGCCGGACGCATGACGCGTCGGGTGTACCCGATGACCGACGATATTCGTGCCGAGGTCTACGGTCCGCATGTCACCAATGAAGACCTGGCCGCCTGGTCCAATGGCAACGACAAAGGCACTGCGCAAGCTGCCGTGGCCGTGTCCCACATGGGCCTGGAAGAGTCCATCAGCAGCATCGTTTCCAAGTTGCCGCCGGCACCGGCACCGGGATTCGGGCTGATCGTCAGTCTGATCCTGCTCCCGATCATTCTGATTCTGCTGGGGACTCTGTCCACCTCATTGCTGCCTGCCGATTCGATTCTGCGCGGCATCATGACGGTGCTCGGCGCACCGCTGGTGGCGCTGCTGATCGACACCTTACTGTGTGCCTGGTTGCTGGGTTCGCGTCGGGGCTGGAGTCGTACTCAGGTGTCCGACGTGATCGGTTCGGCCTTGCCCGGTGTGGCCATGGTGATCCTGATAGCCGGTGCCGGCGGGGTGTTTGGCAAGGTGCTGGTGGATACCGGCATCGGTGCCGTGGTCTCCGATATGTTGCGCACAACCGGTTTGCCGGTGCTGGCGCTGGGCTTTCTGCTGACCCTGCTGTTGCGCGCGGTCCAAGGCTCGACCACGGTGGCGCTGGTGACCACTGCCGGCATCATCAGCCCGCTGATTGCGACCCTCAATCTCACCCCGAACCACATGGCTCTGTTGTGCCTGGCCATGGGGGGTGGCGGGTTGGCCATGTCCCATATCAATGATGCCGGTTACTGGATCTTCACCAAGCTGTCCGGACTGAATGTGGCTGACGGCTTGCGTACCTGGACGGTGTTGACCACCTTGCTCGGTACCTTGGGTTTCTGTATTACCCTGCTGATCTGGCCCTTTGTCTAACCTTTAATCTCAGGAGCTACCATGCCTCGTTTTGCTGCCAATCTCAGCATGCTCTACCCCGAACATGAGTTTCTGGATCGCTTCGCCGCCGCGGCGGCTGATGGTTTCGAAGCGGTGGAATACCTGTTTCCCTACGACCACAGTGCTGAAGAACTCAAGCAACGCTTGAGCGACAACGGCCTGGTACAGGCACTGTTCAACGCGCCACCCGGTAATTGGGCGGCGGGCGAGCGGGGCACGGTGTCGTTGCCGGGCCGGGAGAGTGAATTTCGCAGTGGTTTTGATCGCGCCCTGGAATACGCCAGCGTGTTGGGTAACTCACGCATCCATGTCATGGCCGGCCTGCTGCCCTCCGAGAATGACCGGGCACGGCATCACGGCATTTACCTGGAAAACCTCGGCTACGCCACCACTCAGGCGGCCAAGGTCGGGATCACGGTATTGCTAGAACCGATCAATACGCGGGACATGCCAGGCTTTTTCCTCAACCGGCAGGACCAGGCCCAAACCATCTGCAAGGAAGTGGGCGCCAGTAACCTGAAGGTGCAGTTCGATTGTTATCACTGCCAAATCGTCGAGGGAGACCTGGCCACTAAACTTCGTCGGGACTTCGACGGAATCGGCCATATCCAGATCGCCGGCGTGCCGGACCGGCATGAACCCGATCTGGGAGAAGTCAACTATCCGTATCTGTTCGAGCTGATCGACCAGTTGGGTTATGACGGCTGGGTAGGGTGCGAATACCGGCCGCGAGGCAATACGTCTGCCGGCTTGCAGTGGTTGCGGGACTGGAAAGCGCGCTAAGCGCAAAGGGGAAGGGGAACACGGGCTGTACTCGATGCAGGCGTCCGTTGTTTCAGACCGGGGGGCTGTCAGACGGCAGCATCAGCTCGACACCCTGCTTGCGAATGCTATCGGCCGCGGCAGGGGTCAACGCGTCGTCGCTGAGGATGATGTCGAACTGTTCGAGCCCGGCGATCCTGTACATGCTGAACGTGCCGTACTTCGAACTGCTGGCCACCAGCACCACTTGCGAAGCCGATTGCATCGCGACTTGCTTGACTTCCACCTTCAGCGCCGAAGGCGTGGTGAGGCCGCGGCGCAAATCCCAGGAACTGGTAGAGATAAAGGCAATATCGGTGACGACTTGACGCAAGGTGGCAACCGCCAGACCGCCCACGCACGATTGATTGGAGTGATCCAGCTGCCCGCCGGTATGAATCACCGTGACATGCGGTGCTTCGATCAGCGCCTGGACAATGCCGAAGTCGTTAGTCACCACGGTCATGCCGGACAGCGCCTTGATGTAAGGGACGATTTCCAGTGTGCTGGTTCCCGCATCCAGGTAGATCGTCATATCGGCATGCAGTAGTCGAGCGGCGAGCCTGGCCATGGCCTGCTTCTGTGGCAACTCGACCACCGCCTTGAACTGATGGCTGGGCTCACTATGGAGCTGGCTGGCGATCCGTACTCCTCCCGTTACCGAGTAAGCACGACCTTCCTGCTCCAGCAACGCGATATCGCGGCGTATGGTCATGTGCGAACAGTCAAACATTTCCATCAGTTGATGAACGCTCAGCACCTGATGCTTGCGCAACTGTCGCAGCATCAATTCACGGCGCTGTTCAGGAATCATCGGTGCGCCGCTATCGACGGCGATGTCCTTTTGATTAGGCATTCGGGCTCCAAAATAAGCAAAGCTGACGGTAAAGGTAACGGTTAAACATAGTAGCGAATCTGTGACTGGATCAGTAGCGCGACGATGCGACGGCCCCGGGCGCGACTGTGAGCAGACGGCCGAACCTTCAACCTGGGGGCGAGCGCTGACAACCGGTCAAAACCACTGCTGCCGGTATTCTCGTGAGGCGACGGGAGGACGCTGCGAGGGGGCGATTTTGTTGATAAAAGTCAACATTGGCGAGACCATTTCATAGAGGTAGCTAGAACACACTGATGTAGAACTGGCAGGAGAACAACCTGATGGCTCACAGTAAGATCGTGTTTCGTGCGACAGCTCGCGAGAAAATCCTCAGTGGCGCCACACAGTTGGCGGACGCCGTGCGCGTGACGCTGGGCCCGAAATCAAAATCGGTGTTGATTCAGAATAAATGGGGCAATCCCACCGTCTGCAATGATGGCGTGACGATCGCCAAACGAATTGACCTGCTAGACCCCGAGGAAAACCTCGGAGCCCAAATGCTGCGACAGGCGGCAGAGCGCACAGGCGATGCGGTAGGGGACGGGACCAGTACGTCAACGGTGCTGGCCCACGCAATCCTGGCCGATGGCATCCGCAACGTCGTCGCGGGGGCCAGTGCGATCGACCTCAAACGGGGCCTGGATCGTGGGCTGTTGTTGGTCGTGGAATCACTTGCCGCCCAGTCGCGCCCCGTCAGCACCCCCAAGGAAAAGGCCCAGGTCGCCACGCTGTCGGCGCATAACGATGCCGTCATCGGTCAACTGGTGGCAGATGCCCTGGAAAAGGTCGGCGTTGAAGGCGTCGTCAGTGTCGAGGAGTCCAAGACCACCGAAACAGTGGTCGAGGTCATGGAAGGCATGCGGTTTGACCGGGGTTATGTCTCGCCTTATTTCGTCACCGACGCCGAGAAGATGCAGGTCGAACTCGATGATGCCTTCCTGCTGCTCTGTGACCATAAGATCGGTGTACTCCAAGACCTGCTTCCCTTGCTTGAGCTCGTGGCTAAAAGCGGACAGCCACTGGTGTTGATTGCAGACGACATCGAAGGTGAGGCGTTGACCACGCTCGTCGTCAATCAGATTCGGGGCGTATTGCGCGCAGTGGCGATCAAGGCACCAGGCTTTGGTGATCGACGCAAGGAAATGCTCCAGGATATGGCCGTTCTGACGGGGGCAACGGTGGTGTCCAATGAGCTGGGCATCACCCTCGAACAGGTGGAATTGAAGCAGTTGGGACGAGCGCACCGAGTCGTGGTGCAAAAAGACAGCACGTCGCTGATAGGGGGCGCCGGTACACGCGAGGCCATTGAGGCGCGTCTGCAGCAGATCCGTGCGCAAATGGACGCTACCACCAGCGATTACGACCGTGAAAAACTTCAGGAGCGACTGGCCAGGCTGTCCGGCGGTGTCGCGGTGATCCGGGTCGGGGCGCCTTCCGAGGCAGAAATGAAGGCACGCAAGGATGCGCTGGATGATGCCATCTCAGCGACCCGCGCGGCGATCGCCGAAGGCATTGTTCCCGGTGGCGGGCTTGCGCTGCTCAAGGCCGTGCCGATTATCGCCGCCGAAGAAGCCCGTTATGAGGGGGATGCCAGGACTGGACTGCAGATTCTTCGTCGGGCGCTGGAAGCACCGGCCAGACTCATAGCCGAAAACTCGGCGGTGGATGCTGGCGTCGTTGTTGCGCGCATGCTCGCGGAGCCTGGAAACATCGGCTTCGATGCCTCCGCCAATCGTTATGTCGACATGTACGAAGCGGGCATCATTGACCCGACCAAGGTAGTGCGCATTGCCCTTGAAAATGCGGTTTCAGTCGCCAGCATCCTGCTGTTGACCGAGGCGACCTTGACCGATATTCCAGAAAAGGAATCGCCTGCCCAACCACCGTTCCCTGAGTGATGGCTGCCGTGCGCAGAAGGGAGGTCCGGACCCGATTGATAGTGATCAAGTACAGTGAAATGAAAGGCTGTGGGTCTTACAGGCCTCATGCCGGTATTTGATATTTATCAACGTCAGGCACCTTCCAGCGGCGCAGTCTGGCTTGACGCTGGCACCTGAACCGGCGCAGAGGTCGAATCCCATCTGTCTGGAGGCAGATCATGAGCCAATATCAACGCTTGCTGCTGATCATCAACCCGGCTCTGCGCCATTCCCCTGCAATCAACCATGCCGCCGCCCTGGCCAAGGCCAGCGGTGCGACCTTGCATATTGCCGCCTTTGTAAAATCGCTGGACATACTGTCGCTGCTCGAAGAGGGCGCACGGGAACAGGCTCGGGAGAACTATTTGCATGAGCATCGCCACTGGCTGAAGGATCAGGCCATCAATCTGCGTGGCAGAGGTATCGAGGTGACCACCGAGGTGACGTGGTCCGATGACATGCAGCAAGACATTCTCGATCACGTCACGGAAATGCAGCCCGACCTGTTGATCAAGCAAGTGCAGCACGAATCAGCGCTCAAACGCGCGTTCTTCACTCCGTTGGACTGGCACGTGTTACGCCACTGCCCGATACCGGTCTATCTGCTGGGCGGCGGTGCTCATGCCTTGCCGCGCAAGGTCGTCGCAGCGGTTGATGCGTCGGTGGGCAACGCTGAAAACAGCGAACTGAATGACCGCATCATCCAACAGGCTTCCAGCCTTGCCATACAGTGCGATGCCGAGTTGCACTTGTTGTATGCCTATGACATTTCGCAAGACTACCTGGAGGAATTGGGCGGCGGCTTGAAACTCTCGGACCTGACCAAAGGCCTGCGCAGAGAGTTGGAAAAATCGTTCCTGAAGTTCTGCGGTCGGTACGGCGTGCCCGCTGACCGCCGGCATTTCGTTATCGGACACCCGGTCTCGGCGTTGAGCGAGTTTGCCAACGAGCATCACGTGGATGTGATCGTGATGGGCAGAGTCCAGGACCATGGCGTGGAGAAGCTGCTGGGCAGTACGACCGAACACATCCTGTATCAGGTGCCTTGCAGCGTCTTGGCGGTCTAGGGCAGGACCACACACAGTCAATAGAGCAGGCTCTGCTCCCGCAGTGTGGCGAAGCGCGCAAGCGCCGCGGCGTCGAGTGTTTGCGCCGCATCCGCTCTAACGCCGTCCTGAATCGCTTGCCACACGACTTGCGAACCGACCGAACCGTGGGTCGCCGCAAGGTTGAATGTGTCGGGGTAGAGCGCGTGCAGTGTAGCGAGCAGCGACAGTCCCAGGTTTGCCACAGGATGTCGATCGGGGGCCGCGTCGCGAGTGATGCTCACACCATGACAGAGTTGGCCGCGCCAGTTGGACTCAGTGGGGACGAAGTCGACCGGCTCGAAATGCGCGCCGGCGTCGAGCGCATTCAGCGCGGTGGCGAGCCGGCGTGCGTCAACCCACGGCGCGCCGATCCACTCAAACGGATGCGGTGTACCACGCCCCACACTTACATTCGCGCCTTCGAGCAAACCGACATCCGGGTACAGGTCGAGTTGGGACAGCGTGCGCAGGTTCGGCGATAGCGGTACCCAACCCAGACCGGTGTCGGCAAAGGTCATTGTGCGTAGGTAGCCCTGCATCGGTACCACGCGCAGAGCCGCGCCAATGTGTTTGTTGCGATTGAACAGGTTCGCCAGTTCGCCGACCGTCATGCCGGGCTGAAGCGGTGCAGGGAAATAGCCAGTGAAGGATTCATGCCGGCTGTCCAGCACCGGTCCGCCGAAGCGCTGCGCACCTAGCGGGTCGGGTCGGTCCAGCACGAACAGCGGAATGCCTCGCGCCGCTGCGGCCTCCAGCGCGTAGCCGAGCGTCGTTTCATAGGTGAAGAAGCGTACGCCGGCGTCTTGTATGTCAAAGATCAGCGCATCCAGCCCACGAAGTGACGCCGCCGGGAAGCGCTGCGTTGCGCCGTACAGGCTGTGCACAGTGAGGCCCGTCGCCGCGTCGCGGGTGTCGCCGACCCGTTCGTCCACATCGGTATCAAGTCCGTGTTCCGGCGAGAACAGCGCCGCCAGCGTGACGCCTGGCGCATGCGCGAGTACGTCGACGGTGCGCCTGCCCTCGGCGTCAAAGCCGCTGCGATTGGTGATCAAACCCACGCGCAGGCCGGCGAGCGGCGCAAACTGCTGCGCCTCCAGCACGTCAATGCCGGCCTGCACTGGGCCCGTCGAGGTCGGCAGGCGATTGGCTTCACGCAGCGCCGGCAACGCTGACGGCAACGTCCGACCGATTTGTGCAGCGCTCACAGGCGCGGCCCGGCTTGCCAGCAACGCGAGCAACTGCGCACGAAGCGGGCGAGCATCACCGCGGTCGTCCGGGTACACACGGTTGGTCAGGATGACAATGAATTGGCCTGTTACCCGATCGATCCACAGACCCGTACCGGTGTAGCCGGTGTGGCCGATGACGCCAATCGGCGGCAGGCGGTCATGATTCTGCACGAACGGTGCGGCCAGTTCCCAGCCGAGGCCGCGCCACGGCACGGCCGCGAGCGGTGAGGACGCCGCCGCCAGTGCGGCGATGGTCTCGGGCCGCAGAATTCGCACGGTGCCCGCGCGCCCGTCGTTGAGCATCATCTGCGCGAAGCGGGCGAGATCGTCCGCAGTGGAAAACAGCCCCGCGTTACCCGAAACGCCGCCCATCCATCGGGCCGTCGGATCGTGCACGCGTCCGCGGAGGATGCCGGCCTGGTTGGCGATGGTCGGTGCACTGCGTGCCGCTCTTCCGGCGTCCGGCACGAAGACCGTGTCGCGCATGCCCAGTGGGCCGAAGATATGCACCCGGCAATACGCGTCAAGTGGAAGGTGGGTGATGCGCTCGACCAGCTCCCCAAGCACCACGAAATTAAGATCGCTGTAGATGACACGTTCACCGGGTGCGCTGCGCGGACGCTGCGCCGCAATCGCGCTCAATACGGCTTCCCGGCCGGCTTGCGGCGGCCGCGCAGGCAGGTCTGGTGGCAGCCCGGAGGTATGCGCAAGCAGTTCGCGCACCGTCACCGTGTTTTTGCCGAATGACCCAAAGGCCGGCCAATACCGCGCCACGGGCGCGTTCAGGTTGATTCGTCCCGTTTCGGCCAGTTGCATCACCGCCGTGGTGGTCGAGATGACCTTGGTCAACGACGCGAGATCGAACTCGGTGTCCAGCGTCATCGGTTCAGAGGAGGGCGCCGTCACCCGTTGTCCAAAGGCTTGGCGATAGAATACATGCGTGGCGTCCCCGATCAGGACGACGGCACCCGGAATACGTCCGGCGGCGATCTGTCCCTCCACGGTTCCGGCGATTTGCAGGCGCGCCGTCGCATCGATCTCGGCGGCACCCGCGATCTGCGTAGCCATCGCCACCGCCAAGCCAAACAACAGTGCCCAGCGTTTGAGTGCACCGATCAACGGGTGGGCAGATCTGCGGCGTCGTAGTGATTGTGTGGGTTCCATAACATCCATCCATTGGAGCCGGCAGCATCAGCGGCGTTTACCTGTGGACTGATTGCCGCCGCGTCAAACACGCGGTGATCGAACGCATAATCGCGAAAGGCTTGCAGCCACGGACGGAAACGCGCGCCTGGCAGGTGGGTGCGATGCTTCGCCTTTGCCAGGGAGCGCCTGACAATCTGGCCGGGATCGGCGACCGGGTCGGTCAACCCTGGCAGCCCCCAAGTGAAGCCGGACGGGTACAGCATCGGTGAAATATAGTCGAGCTCTGCGCCGAGCAGTTCGATTTGCTGGCCGATCGCGGTGTCGTCAAGGTTCCAGCAGACGTAGCCGAAGATGTCCGCGGCGATGAACACGTTATAGGGCGCGAGCCGCGTACGAGCAGCCTGCAGGAACCCGACAATTGCCGCGGTGCGGTTGGCCCGGGTGTTCGGGAGGGCAAAGCGTAGCCCGCTCTTGTCGGGAAAGCGCAAATAGTCGAACTGGATCTCATCGAAGCCCATCCGTGCCGCCTCCTCGGCGACATCAAGATTGTGCTGCCAGACGTCGTGGGAAAACGGATCCATCCATTGCAGGTTTTCGCTATCGCGCCAGGGTTCGCCGTCTGCGGTATGCACGCTCCACTGCGGATGCGCGTCGGCCAGTGGATCGTCCTTGAACACCACGATGCGTGCGATCAGGTAGAGGTGTTGATCATGCAGCCTGGCAAGCAACGCAGGAAAATCCCGTGCATGAGGTGCGTGCGTTGTCACACGGGCCTCCGCGCCAATGGCCTCGCGTGCCGCACTGCGATAGGGCGTCAGGCCGCGGTCACCCTTGACGTCTATGACCAGTGCATTGATCACGGTGCTGTCGGCAAGGGCGGTGGCGCTGTTGCGCAGGGGCGCGCTGGTCACGCCGAACACCGACAGATAAACGGCTTTCGGACGAAATGGAGTCAATTCGAGCGTCACAGAGGTTTCGTCGAACACCTTAACCTCGGTGCGCAGATACCCTGGGGCGCGGGCCGCGACGCTTTCGGCCGCGTCATCAGTCTCGAACTGCCCCTGGTCGTCGGTTTTTGTCACACCGGCCGACGTCGTGATGGTCGCGCCGGCAACCGGATTACGGGTACTGGAGTCGAGTACGACGCCGCTGAGCGCCAGGGCTTGATCCACCAGCAGGGCGCTGAAGGCGAGCAACGCCGGGGGAGCCAAACGCCTGAAGGCGCGGATCAAGGTCATGGTGGGCTCCCTGCAGCGGTCGTTGACTGGGTAGTCGGTTCGCCGAGCAGGCGCGCGAAAGTATTTGCACCGTAGGCATCGATCATCAAAAACCGCGGCAGTGCAAGCAGCCGTGCGTGCCGGTCAGCCTTGCGCGCGTCCAGAGTCAAACCGACGGTATAGCCTTCATCGGCGGCGAGCGTGATCAACTCATCGTCGTAGATACCGAACGGCCACGCGAGCATGTCGACATGGGAACCGGTTTGCGACTCGATACGTTGCCGTGATTTTTCGAGTTGTGTGCGCACGAATTGCTGGAAATCCTCTGGTGTACGGTGTCGACGCTCGATGTTGAAATTGGGATGCCAGTACGTATGCGACTGGATATCCACGAGCCCGGTCTGTTTGAGGGCACGCAATTGCTCCCAGGTCATGGCATAGGACGCGTTGGAGATCGCGGATGGGTAAATAAACAGCGTGACCGTCAACCGTTCGCGCAGCATCACCGGCAGCAGTTTTTCATATACCGACCGATGCCCGTCGTCGACGGTGATCACCACTGGCTTGGGCGGCAACGTCGCATCGGGATCGCGTAGCCAGTCGACCACCTCACGCAGCGGCACGATGTGGTAGCCGTGCTCACGCAGGACACGTAGTTGGGATTCGAAGGTGCTCATGCGCACCGTCATCGAGTCGTCCGCCGTCTCCGAAAAACGGTGGTAAACGAGGATCGTGACGTGTGGTTCGGCGCTGTCCGCGCCCCAGGCCAGTCCGCAAACACACACCAGCACGGCGCGCATTAACAACTGGAACACGGTGTTTCCGTGGAGATACGTCATGATTTTTCCACGCACGTCAGCGCTCCTGCGCGAGCCATTTTACCGCGTTGCCCGTTTTGCGAGAGCGAGCCAGGCGTTTCCAGTGTGCAGTGAGCGCACAGCGCCCATCTGATGCAGATCAATTTCGCTCGACGTGGCGTCGTTCGTAAGTGCGCGAGTCGTCAGATGAAACGAGAGACTGGTCTGCCTTGATTTGATTTAAGTCAACAGCTGGGCTTACGCAAGCCGGATGGCAAGCATGCCCTTGGCCTGCCGGCCGAGTGGACGCCAGTGGCGCCCATTATCGTTGGCCATCCGAAATCTGCGCCCGCACCCATCGTGCACAAGGCGCCGGAGATCCGCTGGATTGGCTGACCGTTTATCCTCAGTCCCGATTGTCTGGCTGTTTTCTGATGTGGATCAGATTCTCCACCCGCCCGGCTCCTAATCTCGAACCATCCCCCACGGTGTCGAGATGAGCTGAGATGAACAAAGCAAGCATGATCGGCCAATGCATGTTGATAGCGGCAAGCGTTTTATTGTTGCCATCCACCCGCGTCTTCGCCAACCCACCCATGTCACCGCAAGGTGGCATGTCCCATCATTTCCAGGAGTTCGATTGGGTCAAACATACGCAGCAGACCCTGGATGATCTGAAAGGCAAGCTCAATCTCAAGCCGGAGCAAATGCCCGCTTGGGAGGCTTGGTCCACAGGCGTGATTACCGATGCCAATCAGCAACTGGAAAAGGACAAGACCCGGCGCGACGAGATGGCGAGTTCGAAGCAAGCGCTGATGGATGAAACAACGCCGCAAAGGATGGCCAAAGGGATAGAGCGCCTGCGCGCACAAACCACCTGGATGCAGGAGCATCTGGTGCGTCTGGACGCTGCTCAGGTGCGTACCAAAACCTTCTACGACGCGCTGGAGACTGAACAGAAAACCATATTCGACCTGTTCTGGACGGTGATGCATCACAGGAACGCCGGCTATGACGGTTGGCAGATGCCCATGCACATGCCTATGCCCATGCACAGGCTGCAGATGGACGGTGACCAGGACGAAACAGGCCAGCAGTAAGCGCTACTCACTGTTCGATCAGGTAAATATCATGAACACCGACACGGTAAAACGTTGCGCGTTGACAGGGTTGATCCTGTTTGCCACAAGCCTTGCCTTACCGGCCTATGCCGAATCGCATCATGGCCATGGCGGTGCAGGTCCATTTTGGTGGTGCGGGGCTCGGCGGAGAGGCGTAAGACGCCGCTCCAGTAGACGGGTTTTGCGCTGGCATTTGATAAAAGTCAACGCCAGAGTAGTCTCGACAGAGGACTCTGAATCAACGCCGCCGGATTCGGCGCAGGCGTCACGACGGGCCTCGGCAACGGGGCAGTGGTGGACGTCGAGTCCCACCTGTCTGGAGTCAGATCATGAGCCAATATCAACGCTTGCTGCTGATCATCAACCCGGACCTGCGCCATTCCCCAGCGATAAACCATGCTGCGGCCCTCGCCAAGGCCAGTGGCGCGAGCCTGCATATTGCTGCGTTTGCAAAGCCATTGGACATACTGTCACTGCTTGAAGAAAGCGTGCGGGAAACAGCCCGGGAAAGCTACCTTCAGGACCATCGCGACTGGTTGAAGAACCAGGCGAAAAACCTCCACGCTCTCGGGCTCCAAGTGACGGTGGAGGTGACGTGGGCCGAGGACATGAAGCAAGACATCCTTGATCATGTCACGGAAATGCAGCCGGACCTGTTAATCAAGGAAGTTGAGCACGTATCAGCGCTAAAACGCGCGTTCTTCACGCCGCTGGACTGGCAATTGTTACGCCACTGCCCGATCCCGGTTTATCTGGTCGGCGGCAGTGGCCACGCCTTGCCGCGCAAGGTCGTGGCAGCGGTTGATGCGTCGGATCTGCATCCTGAAAGTAACGAACTGAACGAGCGAATCATTCAGCAAGCCTCCAACCTGGCGCTGCAGTGCGATGCTGAGTTGCACCTGTTGTATGCCTGCGATCTTTCGAATGTCTATCTGGCGGACATGGGCGGCCTGGCGCTTTCTGACATCACCAAAGAGTTGCGCACAACCGAGGAACAATCGTTCCTCAAATTAGCCACTCGGTACGGCGTACCCTCTGACCGTCGGCATTTCGTTCTCGGACACCCGGTCTCGGCATTGAGCGATTTTGCCAACGATCAGCACATGGATGTGATCGTGATGGGCAGGGTCCAGTACCACGGCCTGGAGAAGCTGCTGGGCAGCACGACCGAACATATCCTGTATCAGGTGCCTTGCAGTGTTCTGGCGGTCTAGAGCGGACAAGGCCCGGTATTACGAAAGCAGGCGCAGTCGCCTGAGGAGGTATTCCAATGACTCAGATCCCCTCATTGCAAACCACCTTGCAGGACCGGGTAGACGCCGGTCGACGTCTGGTGGAACCGTTGCTCAAATACGCGCATCGACGCGATGTCATCATCCTCGCCTTGCCCCGAGGCGGTGTACCGGTGGCGTATGAAGTGGCCACCGCGCTGGAGGTGCGCCTGGACCTCTTGTTGGTCCGCAAGCTGGGCGTTCCGTCCCGCCCGGAGTACGCCATGGGCGCCATTGCCAGTGGCGGCATACAGATCGTTAACGAAGACGCGCTGCGGGCTCACCCGATTGATCAAGCCAGTTTCGACGCCGTGGTCGCACGGGAAACACGGGAGCTGTTGCGTCGCGAGCAGGTGTACCGGGAAAACCGCCCACCTGTGCAACTCAAGGATCAGGTGGTGATTTTGATCGATGACGGTCTGGCAACTGGCGCCTCCATGATGGCGGCGATCCAGGCGGTGCGATTGCAGGCGCCGGCTCGCATCGTCGTTGCGGTGCCGGTTGCGCCAGTGGATACGGCAGAGGCGCTGCGTAGCGAAGTCGATGAGGTGATCTGCACACTCACGCCTGAGTGGATGATGTCGATCGGTTATTGGTACTTGAATTTCTCCCAGACTTCAGATTACGAGGTCATTGATCTGTTGCGGCAGGCCTGGCAACGAGAGTCCGATGCCGGGGCCTCCACTGAGGAGCGTTTCGATGCTTGAATCTCAATCCCGCCAGTTGGACCTGCAGGACGTTGTGTTGTCAGCCGATTTGCGGCTGCCGACCAACGCCAGCGGCCTGGTGGTCTTCGTTCATGGCAGCGGCAGCGGGCGTTCAAGCCCGCGTAATCAGTATGTCGCAGAGTCGCTGGCCAGGCGGCGGCTGGGATCGTTGCTGTTCGACCTGCTCACGGAGCCAGAGCAACGCCTGGACAACTACACCCGGGAGCTACGTTTCGATATCGCCTTCCTTGCCAAGCGACTGGTGGAGGTGATCGACTGGGTCGGTCGGGACGTAGCCTTGCACTCGCTGCGAATCGGTCTGTTCGGCGCTAGCACCGGCGCTGCGGCGGCGCTGGTTGCGGCGGCGCAGCGCCCGGAGGTGGTGCAGGCGGTGGTCAGCCGGGGAGGGCGCACCGACCTGGCGGGTCCGGAACTGTCGCAGGTGAGGGCGCCCACTCTGCAGATCGTTGGCGCACAGGACCCCGTGGTGCTCGAACTGAATGATCAAAGCCGTCATGCCTTGCGGTGTGAGCAGCGTCTGGAAATCGTGGCAGGCGCGACCCATCTTTTCGAAGAACCCGGAGCCCTTGAGGAAGTCGCCAGACTGGCTGGCGACTGGTTCGAAAAGCATCTGCGCAGCAGTCCTTGAGTAGCCTCATACACCAAACGGAAAGGTTTCGTCTTCCGGTTCGAGTTGCTGGCTTTTTGGCAGTGCCAGTGCTGTCACCGGTTGGGTCTGTTCAATCCAGATCAAGGCGTCGAACTGTTCGGCCAGCATCGCTTCGAAGTAGTGACTGCCACGCTCGGTTTCGGGGCGGTAAATCACCCCGATGGCCCGCTCCAACAACGGTTTGGACAACACCCGGCGCAGCTCTTTGCGCTGTGGGTCTCGCCAGTCGGTCAATGACGCCGGCACACCGGCCTTGAGAAACTGATGCTCCCAACTGTCCGGGCGAGAGGGACGGATGTCCTTGATGCGCATGTCGCCGTCCCAGTCGTCGGCCGCGGCCACCTGGCCACGGTCGGTGCTCATGCCGATCAGCACGACATCGCGCCCATAGGCACTGCGGCACAGCTGACCGATGTTGAACTGGCCCTTCCAGCCCATTTCCGTGGCAGCCGCGTTGCCGATATGAGAATTGTGCGCCCAGACCACGGCTTTGGCCTGCGGGCCCCGGTGCTCAAGCAGTGCACGTAGTGTGTCGAACATGTGCCGGTCGCGCAGGTTCCAGGAACTGGTCGATCCTCGATAAATCGCGCGGTAATACTGTTCCGCAGCCTGTACTACACGGGCATTTTGCGCCGCATTAAAGAATGCCTCGTCGTCCTGGATAAGCCCGGCCAGTTGTTCGGCCAGCATGGCATTGAGCTGCTCGATCACCGGCTGCTCACAGGGCATCAAGCCGCCACGTTCGACGAAGTGGCCGTACAGCGCCGGTTCATCCTGCCAAGGCGTCAAACAGCCATAGCGCCGCCGGGCTTCATGGGCCAACTGCGGGTCGACCCCGTCGAGATAACTCAACACTTCATGAATCGAGTTGCGCAAACTGTAAACGTCCAGGCCGCGGAACTCGACGCGACGCTCAGGGGCGTATTGGTGGTTGAACTGATGCAGCCAGTGGGCGAACGCTCTTACCTCGGTGTTGCGCCACATCCAGGTCGGGAATCGGCTGAAAATGTGGCGCTTCCAGGCCGTGCGTACCAACCCCCGGACATACCGGTCGACATAGCCGGCATCCGGCCAGTCCGCTTCAACGGCCACAATGTTGAACCCGTGCTGCTCAATCAACCGTTGAGTAATCGCCGCCCGGGTTCGATAGAAGTCGCTGGTGCCATGACTGGCTTCACCGATCATCACCACACGGGCATCCGCGTAGCGATCGAACATTTCACCAAAAGCGGGAGAATCCAGCGTGGGCAGTGGCTCAGCGTACTGGCGCAGAAGAGGCGCGATGGCGGCCTCATCGATGTGCCGAGATGAGCCATACAGTTTATCCAGCAGGTCTTGGGAAGGGGTATTCATGACCGTTATCCCCATAAAAGTGGGTTACCGCCAGTGGCATTGCGCTTGTCTTTCATCAACGCTCAACCGCCCGAAATCAATCTGCAGGCGCTCGATACAATTGTCGTCTGTTTGTTTATTTCTACACCCTGATCCAGACCAATCATTGAGTTTCGTCAACAAAGGGTGCAATGCCTTAAGCGACGCTGTTTGGAGCCAGTATTCGCTGGCTGCCGAACATGACCTGACGCGATGAGCGCGTTATCCCGAATCAGGCTTAATGGCTCGTTTTCCTCCGAGCTTGTAAATGGTCTGTGTCTAGCTAGGCTCCAGCCATAGGTGTCACCAGGCAGCGTCTTTCAGAGGGAATTGAAATGTATGTGAAGGGCACGTATTGATCCGCTGAACCTAGGGGCGTAGATCATGGAATCATTTGGCATGAAGCGTACTTTCAACCGCTCACAGCTAGCGCTTGCCCTCTGTGTCGCTGCGCTCATGGGCTGTACCCACACGAGCGAGGAGGCATCGCAAAAAACGTCGCCCATGGCCGGTGTCGCCATGGCGGACAGCGTTTGCTCCCTGTGCCATGGACTGACAGGGGAGTCCATTTCGCCGACCTTTCCCAAATTGGCCGGTCAGCAAAACGAGTACCTGAAATTGCAGCTGACTGACTTCAAGGGCCATGCGCGCGTCGATAAAACCGGAACTCAGTACATGTGGGGGTTTACCCGTCTGACAGAGACTCAAATCACCGAGCTGGCAGACTATTTTTCAAGTCAGAGCCCGATGAAGGCTGACGCCGATACGCCTGATGCGCGGGGTGAATTGATCTTTCGCCAAGGCGTGCCTGAATCCGGCGTCGCTCGGTGTAGCTCCTGTCATGGTGCTGACGGCCAGGGCAGTGGCCCGATACCCCGCGTGGGGGGGCAACATGCCGCCTACATGATTCGCCAGATCCAGGTGTTTCAACAGGCCGGTCAGCGTCCCCGGGGCGACCTGACGAAGCAAAATGCTCATGCATTGTCTGAGGCAGATGCCGAATCCGTCGCTCATTACATGGCGGCGCTGGGGGCCAAACAATAAGGGCTTTTACGGCACCTGCGATGAGCCTTCAGGCGCTGTCTGATTTATATCAATGCCTACGTGGCGCGATCGGCAATGCTGATTCAATGACCTCCACCGCGTCAGGATTGCGCCATGAAACTCAGGGCCGTACCTCCCCAGGAGCCGTTGCCAGCCTTGCTGTCGTCCTCGGTCAAGGACTGTTGGGAGGAGAGAACATGAGTACCGTCCCAGCGGCCACGGCCAATCATCCGGCAATCGTTTCAAGTGGGCTGAGCAAATGGTTTGGCGAAGGCAGTGCGCGCATGACCGCGGTCGATCAGGTTGCGTTGGTCGCGCAGTTTGGCGAAATGGTCTTTATCGTGGGGCCCTCCGGCAGTGGCAAGACCACGCTGTTAAGCATGATCTCCGGCATATTGCGACCCGATGCCGGGACGGTGATGATCAATGGCCAGGACATCTGGAGTTTGAGCAGCGATCAATTGGCGGAGCTGCGCCTCAATAACATTGGGTTTGTATTTCAGGACTATCACCTCTTTGCGCGATTAACCGCTGCCGAGAATGTCGCCATTCCCCTGATTCTCCAGCACCACGACTGGAACGATGCCATCGTGCAGGCCAGGCAGAGCCTGGAAGTGGTCGGCCTCAAGGATCGGGGGGACATCCTGCCGGTCAAGCTTTCCGGCGGCGAGCAACAGCGCGTCGCCATTGCCCGAGCGATCGTGAGCGGGCCACAGATCCTGATTCTGGACGAGCCCACCGCTTCCCTCGACGGTGATACCGGAAAAATGATCATTGCCTTCGTCAAGGCCCGGATCCTCAATCAGCAGCGGTGCATCCTGATCGTCACGCACGACGCACGGATCAACGAGTACGCCGATCGCATCATCTACATGGAAGACGGCCGTATCTCCGAGCCCGAGCGGACCCCGCCGTGAAAAAGCCCCTATTGTTCGCGCTGGCGATACTCGGTGTCCTTGTCGGATTGATCGCCGCGTACCTGTTTGGGCGCACCCCCCAAACGCTGCCGCCAGCCTTTGCGCCGGCGAGCAGTACTTACGACACCGCGATCTATGCCAATGGCATTATCGAAAGTGAACAATCTGGCGGTTCCAACATCGTGATCTATCCGCAAGTGGCCGGGCCCCTGACTCAAGTGCTGGTGCATGAAGGGCAAGTGGTCACCCGTGGCATGCCGTTGGTGACGATAGACGACGCGCTGCCCAGGGCTAATTTCGAGTTGGCACAAGCCAATGTGACGACCGCTCGGGACCAGTACAACAAGCGGTTGGAGTCCTACGCCATTGACCCGAAATCGATCAGCAAGGACACCCTCGATACCGCGAAAGACACGGCGGCCCAGGCGCAAGCGGCGCTGAAAGCGTCGGCCGTGGCGTTGGCACAATACGTGATCAAGGCACCGACGGACGGGGTGGTGTTGGCAATCAACAGCACCGTCGGCAGTTATGTGTCACCCCAGGGGGCCTACGATACTTACACACAAGGGTTCAGTCCGCTGGTTGTCATGAGTGCCGATCAGGAGCATCTGGCAGTTCGCTGCTACGTCGATGAGATCCTGATTGCTCGTTTGCCCGCCCCCGAGCACATTCGTGCGCAGATGCTGATCCATGGCACGGATATCAAAGTGCCGCTGGAGTTCGTCCGCGTACAACCCTACGTGTCGCCGAAAATCGAGTTGTCCAATCAGCGCCAGGAGAAAGTCGACCTGAGGGTTCTGGCGGTGATATTCCGGTTTGAGAAAAAAGATCTTCCGATGGTGTATCCGGGTCAGTTGGTGGATGTCTTCATAGGTCAGAAATAATGGACAGGGCAGGCCGGTTTCGCTGCGTATGGGGTCGCTGGCTCGTGCTGAGCCTGCTGATGTTGAGCAGCGCCTGCAAGGTCGGGCCGGACTTTTCGCGCCCGGCAGCCCCCGCGCAGCAGAGCTACCTGCGCGACGCGGTGCCGAATACTGTCGCGGCACAGGGGCAGGTACAACGCTTTGTGCCGGGGGGCGAGGTCACGCCGCACTGGTGGCGGTTGTTCCAGTCCACTTCGCTGGATGCGCTGGTACGGCAGGCGATTACCCATAACATGACCTTGCAGGCGGCCGAGGCCAGTTTGCGGCAAAGCCAGGACATACTCATGGCGGGCTACGGCGTTTTCTACCCGCACCTGGACGCGCACTTCGGTGCGAGTCGCGAACGCAGTGTCCCCCTTCAGCAAGGGCTGACGACGACCAGCTCGATCTTCAATGTGATGACCCTCAGTGGCACCATCAGCTATACCCTCGATATTTTTGGTGGTGAGCGTCGAGCCGTCGAAGGTTTGCAAGCTCAAGTCGACCATCAAACCTGGCTGACGCAGGCGGCTTACCTCACCCTGACCGCCAATGTCGTCAATACGGCCATCGCCCGTGCAGCCTATGCCGCGCAGATCGAGGCCACGGAGCAGCTGATTGAACTGCAAAGGCAGCAGCTTCAGTCCACTGAGGTCCAGGTGCGCAGCGGAACGGTGCCCTATTCAGCGATCCTGAGTTTGCAAAGTCTGATCGCTACCAATGAGGCTTTGTTGCCGGCGCTGAAACTGAAAATCAGCCAGACTGAACATTTGCTGGCTACGCTCGAAGGTGTGGTACCCACGCAAGTCAAACTCCCCGACATCCGCTTGACGACACTTTCACTGCCCAGGGATCTACCCGTCAGTCTGCCTTCCGAGCTGGTTCGCCAGCGGCCGGATATCCTTTCCGCTGAAGCTCAGTTGCACCAGGCCAGTGCCGATATCGGCGTGGCGACGGCGGCGATGTTTCCCAGCTTCAGCCTGACGGGCACCTACGGGACCGCCGGATCTTCCACCGGATCACTGTTCGCCAGTGCCGGACGCTTCTGGAGTGTCGGGCCATCGATCGACATTCCGCTGTTTGAGGGCGGTCGTCTGTGGTTTGGCCGTCAGGCTGCCATCGATGCCTATCAGCAAGCGGCGGCGAATTATCGGCAAGTGGTGCTGGAGTCTTTCGCCCAAGTGGCTGATGTCCTCAAAGCGCTGGAGTTCGATGCCCAATCCTTGCAAAAACAGGCTGAGGCACAAGCCAGCGCCCAGGAGGCATTGAGATTATTGCAGGCCAACTATCGCTCGGGGCTGGTGACGTATCTGGATCTGCTGGTGGCCGATGTGCAGCTGCATCAGGTCAACATCGCCTACTTGCAAGCGCTGGCCCAACGTCATCAGGACACTGTCGGGTTATTCGTTGCCCTGGGAGGCGGGTGGTGGAACCGTCCAGACGCTGCCGGTAGCAGGCCGGCCCCATGAAGTACGCCGGCATCCTGCGCATCGGGTACAAACTCCTGGTCAATGATCGCGCCAAGTTTTCCGCGTTGCTGGTGGGTATTACGTTCTCGGTGTTCCTGATGATGCAAATGACCGCGATGTTTGCCGGGATCCTGAACAGGGCCTACTCGACGGTGACCAACATCGGTGCACCGATGTGGATCCTCGACCCGGCGGTGAACACACCCACCAGTGTCATCCCGCTGCCTGATTACCTGCTGGATGCCGTGCGCAGCATGAAGCAAGTTGAATTTGCCGTGCCGATCTTCATTGGCAGTGCGCAGGTGCGGCTGTCCAACGGCACCTACCAAGGGGTCAGCGTGATCGGCCTGGACGACACGAGCCTGTTCGGCCGTCCGGCGCTGGAGCAGGGCGCTATCGAGGATATCTACGCCGAGAATGCGTTCATCATGGTCCACGATGCCGAGTTTGCGAAACTGGGCAACCCCAGGATCGGCACCTCATTTGAACTCAACGATCACCGGGGCACCATTGTGGGTATTGCCAAGGTCCTCGTCAGTGGGTTGACCGGTGTGCCGACGCTTTACACCACCTACCGCAGAGCCATCGAATACCTGCCGACCACTCGCTTCACGGTGTCTTACATCTTGCTCAAATCCAGGAGCAAGCAAGCGGAGGCGGCGATCAAGCAGCAGGTGGCGCAATTGGGCTATGTCGCCCTGACCAAGAAGGAGTTCAACCAGCGCATTGCCAATTACTACATTTATCAGACCGGGGTGGGCACTAACATCCTGATGATGACCGTTATCAGTTTTCTGGTCGGGCTATCGATATCCGGCCAAACGTTCTACACCTTCATTCTGGAAAACCTGGACAAATTCGCCGCCCTCAAGGCCATTGGTGCCAAGAGCCGGGAGCTGGTCTATATGATCCTGTTCATGGCCACGTTTACGGCCATGACCGGTTATGGGCTGGGCATCGGCCTGGTGACCCTGATGATCGCCATTGCGCGTACCAATCTGCCTAACTACGCAGCAATCATCACCTTCTGGAATCTAGGGCTGGCGTTTGGACTGGTGCTCTTGATCGCCGGTTTTTCCAGTTACCTGGGGATCCGCAAGGTTCTGAGGATCGAGCCATTCGATATTTTCAGGGGATGAGGCACGGAGCGAGTCCTAAGCTCTACCTCGGATGAGCGAGAGATGTTTTTACAGCGAAGCATGCAAATCGCTTTTGAGGAACTCACTTCGATGCTCAATAAGTGGCTGGACCCCGTTCTATTGCTGCTCACCGCACTGACGCTGCTGGCCGGCGGCGTTGCGTATGTTGCGCAAAAGCCTGAGTGGGCATCGATGTCCTGGGCCGCAGGCAGTCTGGTGATGTCCGCGGTACTGCTCGTTGAAATCGTCAGGCGCCTGGCCCGGCGCGAGGCCGGTGTAGACCTGATCGCGCTGCTGTCGATCGCGGCCGCCCTGGTCTTTGAGCAGACACTGGTGGCGGCGGTGATTGCCTTGATGCTGGCCACCGGACGCACCCTGGAGTTTTTCACCAGGCAACGCGCGGAGCGTGAGCTTCGTGCGCTCATCGACCGGGCGCCGCGTTTTGCCTGGTTGCAGGAGGAGGGCGGCTTGCGCGAGATCCCCGTTGAGCAGGTCCAGCCGCATCAGACATTGCTGGTGCGGCTGGGGGAGGTGATACCGGTTGACGGTCGGCTGCTAAGTCCCGCGGCTATTCTGGACGAATCGGCGCTTAGCGGTGAGTCGTTGCCCGTCACCCGTCGAGAAGGTGAACAACTGCCCAGCGGCGTTTCCAATGTCGGGGCGCCCATCCTGCTGATCGCCACGCGAACGGCCGCGCAGAGTACCTATGCCGGTATAGTGCGGCTGGCCGAGGCGGCACGCCGTTCACGCGCACCTTTCGTGCGTCTTGCCGACCGCTATGCATTGTTCCTCATCCCACTGACGTTGCTGATTGCCGGATTGGCCTGGCAGTTGAGTGGAGATCCCTTGCGGGCGCTGGCGGTTCTGGTGGTGGCCACGCCTTGCCCTTTGATTCTGGCGGTACCGATTTCCTTCATGTCTGGCATTTCGAGGGCTGCGCGACGCGGGATCCTGATCAAGGACGGCGTGACCCTGGAAGCGCTGGCCGGGGTCAAGCAGGTGTTTCTCGACAAGACCGGCACGCTGACCAGCGGCCATGCCCGTCTGCAGTCGATAGAGGTCAACGGACTGGCCGATCCGCAGCGTCTGCTTGGTCTGGCAGCTTCGCTGGCACAAGCCTCGACGCACCCGATCTCCCAGGCAATTGTTGAAGCAGCGCATCAGCGCCAATTGCCACTCAGTGTTCCGCAGGAAGTAGAAGAAAGCCCGGGCTCAGGACTTTGTGGGCGAGTCGATGGCGTGCGGGTGCGTTTTGGCACGTTGTCATTTGCTCACAAAGAAGCCTCTGCGACCGACTGGGCCGCCGCCATGCTGCGCCACATGGATTACCTGGCGTGCAGTGGAAGCTTCATCGAAGTGGATGGGGAACTGGCTGGCCTGCTGGTGTTCTCCGACAACGTTCGGCGCGAAACCCCGCAGACTCTGCGTCGACTGCGTAACAGAGGTATCGAAAGGATCGTCATGCTCACCGGGGATCGCCTGGAAACTGCGGAGATGATCGCGCTGTCTGCCGGAATTGACGAGCTGCGTGCCGGGTTGACCCCTGAGGAAAAAGTGCTTGCTGTACAGCAAGGTTGCCTGCGCACCAGCACACTGATGGTCGGCGACGGCATCAACGATGCCCCCGCGCTGGCGGCGGCCAACGTCGGCGTGGCCATGGGGGCCGGCGGTGCCACTGCTTCCGCACAAGCCGCTGGTGTTGTGCTGCTGGTGGATCGTCTGGATCGTCTGGTCGAGGCGCTGGACATTGCCCGGAGAACCCGCTTCATCGCCCGCCAAGGTGTGCTGGTCGGAATGGGGATGTCGTTGCTGGCCATGGCAGTGGCGGCCCTCGGTTACCTGCCGCCGCTGATTGGCGCCATGGTGCAGGAGGGCATCGACGTGGTGATCATCATTAACGCCTTGCGGGCATTGGGACCGTTATGGGCGCTGAGGAAACGAAAGCTTACCGCAGAGCATATCGATCGCCTGCAAGATGAACACCAGCAACTGTCTACCGTACTGAGCGATCTGCACCAACTGGCCAATGACTTTGCCCAACGCCCACTTGCGCAAGCACAGGCCGACTTGCTGGAACTGGTCAACAAGCTGCAGACATCACTGGCGCAGCATGAACATGAAGATGAAAACACACTGTACCCGCTGCTGACGCGAAGCATGCCGGGCGAGGATCCGATGTCGGCCATGAGCCACGTGCACCGGGAGATTTTTCGCCTGATCCATTTACTGGCACGCATGAGCAGCGACTTCAGTGCCAACCCCGCAACGGCACCTGCTGATGAGATTCAGCATCAGTTGATTCGTCTGGATACCCTCGTGCGACTGCACTTCGATCAGGAGGAGGAACTGTTCCGTTACCTTGATGGGCGCTAGAAATTTCAGACGGTGCCAAATGCTCCACTTTCAGCCAGTAAGGTGGCTATCAGGGCCGTGCTGTCGAGTACGTGCAGGTGCCGCGTCACACACTCGGGGGGCAGGCGAAGCGGAGGCACGCTGTCAGAAATCGCGATGTGCTCGAAAAGCGGCTTGTCGAACAGATGACTGCCAGCAGTGAACAAACCATGAGTGGCCGCTGCGAACAACCGGGTGGCTCCAGCCTTTTGACAGGCAAGACCCGCACGCTTCAGCGTTTCGCCGGTACTGATCAGGTCGTCGAAAACAATGGCTGTCTTACCCGATACTTCACCAACCAGGAGGGTGCCCGTCAGCGTAGCGTGATCACGGTGCTTTTCCATCAGAGCACTGCCCACCGAGCGTCCCAGTTGTCGTTCGAGGGCCTGACGAAACTGCTCGGCGCGTTTGGCACCACCGGAATCCGGGGACACTGCAACCACGTCGGCGTCGCCGACCAGCCCGGCGAAATGCTGAGCGAATAATTCTGCGCACTGCACGTTCCACGCAGGAATGCGAAAGGCGTTGTCAAACGCCGCCGGATTGTGAACCTCCAGGGCAATCAGACGATCTATGCGACAGACTTCAATCATGGCCGCCAGATAGCGAGTGATCGTTGGATCCTGAGGTTGGCTGCGACGATCCTTGCGACCATAGCAGAGGTAGGGCGTTACGACCTGCACATGGCGCGCGCCGGCATCCTTGAGTGCAGCGCAAAAAAACAATAAGCGACACAGCTTATCGTTTACGCTCTGCCGGCCATCCCCATACAAAGAATGGAACACCACGACCTCGCGGCCGTTAACCGACTCCAGCGGTCGGCATTTGTGCTCGCCATCTTCATAGTCGTGTTCTTCATGAAGGGCCAGTTGGCAGCCAAGCCACTGCGCGACGCGCGTTGCATAGTGCTCACTGCCTTGCAGAGCAAAAAGAAGCGGGTGATCGTTGAGCATGTATCAGCTCCTTTGAGGCTTATCAAGCGGCCTCACCTCGCTTTCCTGCCGGCAACCACCGCAGGTTGCACTCATAAGCACGCACGTGAGGGCGAATTTTACGATGACTAAAGCCCCCTGCCGGTTTACCGGCAAGGGGCAGGGCAGTCTGTGATTCACTCGCCTTTAATGGGCACGACTTTATCCGCTTTCATGGCATCAGGCTTTTTCGGCATCGAGATGCTCAGCACGCCTTTGCTGAAACTCGCGTCGATCTTCTCGGCATCGACCCCTTTGGGCAAGTTGAACACACGCTCGAAGGAGCCATAGTGACGCTCACTAAGGTGATAGCCCTTGCTTTTTTCTTCCTTGACCTGGTTCTTTTCCCCTTTGATGATCAGGCTGCCGTTGGACAGTTTGATCTCAATGTCCTTCTGATCCATGCCGGGCAATTCGGCGGTAAGTTCGAAGCTTTTATCCTTCTCGGTGATGTCCACGGCGGGTATGCCATGGCCGATCAGTTCACGACGCCAAAGCGGATCGACATCGAACAGTCCACGACCAAAGGGTGAAAGCCCCGAACCACGATTGAAGTCTTCGAACAGGTGATCGACCTGTTGCCGCAGTTTTTCCAGTGGCCGCCAAAGGTCTGTCGCCATCGGATTCCGACTGGATTTGTCTTCGGAAGTGACCGGCATTTTTTTCGTGGAATCGCTCATTTTCAGTACTCCTCTCAGGTAGAAGGCAGACGGCGAACATCCTCTGCGCGGGGCTGCCAGGACAGAACGAATTTGCGACACTCACCCTTACAAGATTAGCGTCCCAGACCACAGCATCCAGCCGGCGAAGGCCGCTGCCGTCCAGATGATGATCAGCAGTCCCGTCTCGGGACCGCTGAGTGGTTGTCCCTGGCGCGCCTTCATGGAGCCCAGGTAAATCAACGAACCGGGGGCGTAGAGCAAGGCACTGAGCAACATGTATTTGGGCCCGGCGGCATACAGCAGCCACAGGCAGTACAACGTGGCGACCGAGGCGATGGCCATGTCGCGCAGTTGCAGACCGCGGTGGTCGGCGTAGGTCTGGCCTTGCCAGGCTAATTTCAATGCATACAAACCGCTGAACAGGTACGGCAGCAAAATCATCGACGTGGCCAGGGAAATCAGCGCGAGGTAAGTGGCGCTCGAGTACAAGGTCAGCAGCAGGAACAGTTGAATGCAGCCGTTGGTGATCCACAGTGCATTGGCCGGTACCCCTCGGGTATTTTCCAGGGCGAGTGCGCCCGGCATGACCTTTTCCCTGGCCGGTGTGAACACCGACTCGGCTGTCAGCAACGTCCAGGCGAGCAGGGCGCCGCCTACCGAAATGATCAAGCCGAGGCTGATCAGCACCGCGCCCCAGGGCCCGGTCGCTGCCTGGAGCACGCCAGCCATCGAAGGGTTTTTCAGGGCTGCCAGTTCCGGTTGTTTGAGAATGCCCAGCGACAACAGGGACACCGCAATCAGCAGCAACAAGGTGATGACAAAACCGATGACTGTGGCGCGACCGACATTGGCCCGTTCCGCGGCGCGGGCGGAAAACACGTTGGCGCCTTCAATCCCGATAAACACCCACACGGTCACCAGCATGGTGCTTTTGACTTGATCGAGGGTGCTACCCAGCGCGGGTGATCCCCAGAAGTCGACACTGAAGGTTTCACGCTGGAACGCCGCGATCACCAGGCCGATAAACAACAGCAGCGGCACGATCTTGGCCACCGTCGTCAGCGCGTTGGCCCGTGCCGCAGTGCGCATCCCCCTGAGGATCATCCAGTGCAACGACCACAGCACCACAGACGCCCCGGCAATCGCCGCTTTGTTATTACCTTCACCAAACAAGGGGAAGAAGTAACTCAGCGCGGCAAACAAAATCACCAGGTAGCTGACGTTGCCAATCCAGGCGCTGATCCAGTAGCCCCAGGCGGAGTTGAAGCTCAGGTATTCGCCACCCAGGGCCCGGGCATAGGCAAACACGCCGTTGTCCAGCGCTGGTTGGCGGTTGGAGAGAGTCTGATAGACCAGCGCCAGCGACAGCATGCCCACGCCGGTGATCAGCCAGCCAATCAGGATTGCCCCCGCACCCGCGCTGGCAGCCATGTTCTGCGGCAGGCTGAAAATGCCGCTGCCAATCATCGAACCGACCACCAGGGCAATCAGCAGGCTTAGGGACAGACGTTTGGGTTCCACCTGGCGCAAACTGCCTGCAAGGGGCGGGGCAGTTTGTGGGATGACCGGTTGGGTGCCTTGCAGGTGCGTAGCCATGAGAGCCTCCACGAAACGAGAGTATCTGCACTCACCGAAAAGGATGAGGCGACTGCTGACGTTAATGTCTGCTTGAATGCCCCAACCCTGTTTGACTTTAATCAGAAAGAGGACAACTGCCCGAAGTGTCCTACTGGTCAGTCAGTATCTCCGGTGAAATCACCCAAATGCTGCAAGGCATTTTGTACAGCAGGTGTTCCACCGTACTGCCGACCAACCGGCCGATGCCGCGATGACCCACTCGGCCCATGACAATCATGTCGATGTCATAGGCATCGGCGTAACTGGACAATACCTTGGCCGGGTTGCCCATGATCATGTGCTGGCGCTCCGGCGGGATACCGTTGCGCTCGGCCAGCTCGCGGAAGGCATCACCCTGGGCGTCGTACAGCTCCTTGGCTTTGCTTGAAGAGAAAAACATCGCCGCGTTGTCGAAGCCGAATTCGTTCGCAGTGATGGATGAAAGGTCATGGGCATAGATCACATCGAGTTCGGCGTTACAGGTGCTCGCCAGTTTTGCGGCCTCGCGCAGAATCCTGTCGTTGAAACCTTCGTATTGGCCATCCCGGTGGAAGGGGTCTACGGCGGCGACGATTCTGCGCGGCAAGGCGTGCCGCACATGGCTGACAAAATGCAGCGGCACTGGGCATTCGCGCAGCAAATGCATATCCAGCGGCGTGAACATCAGGCGTGACAGCGTTGACTCGTGCTCCAGCGCCTTGATCAAGGCTGTCATGGGCTGTTCTCTGAGGTGAATGAGGATTTCCTGCAAGGGTCTTTCCACCCACACCACTTCAGTGGTGACGGGCACCCCGATTTTGCGCAGGGGTCGGGCCTGGTCTTCGAGCCATTGGCGATGGCGCTCGACATACCCGAGTCGCATCTGCTCCCGCGCTTGTTCGTTGGCCATGCCGGCGTTTGCCAGCCCCTCCAGGTAATCGAATGCCACGATGTGCAGTGCCGCGCCCGAAGCCTTGGCCAGTGCGGCGGCCCGGTCGAATGCGGGGCTGCTTTCCATCAGGGGCGAGACGACCAGCATTAAACGTGATTGCTCAGACATGATGTATCTCCCGTAGATCATTGCAGAATCGTTTGTGCTCACTGACAACGGTGCAGGTGGCCAGCGGGCCTTGTATGGATCCTGCTGCTGGTCGGGGGAGGCGGTTTGATCTTTGTCAAAAGGGCGGCTGACGGGGCATGCTGTCCGACGTGCGGTGAGTTGTGCCTTTGTCTTTTCTCAAATCGTTGACCAATATCAATCACTCGCCCGCCTCATGAGCACATGCTTGGAGTCGGGCAGAACTCAAGTGCACGACATACCGGCCTTGGCGCGGCGATTGGGTCAGGCGTGGTGGCGCAGTGGGTGACTCTCGACGCTCGACGGAGGTTATCTATGAACATTGATATCAAAAAGAAACAGACAACCCATGGCTGGGTTGTGCACATGGATGCCTTGGCGGTGAGCTTCAACACCCAGGAAGAAGCCAATGCATTTGTCGGCCAGCTCCAGGCACGCATTGATGCACCGCATCGTTGGCCAAACAGCTCCGACCTGATGGTTTTCCCCGCTCCGGCTTTGGGTTGCTGCAGCGCGCCTGTCAATGAGACCACGGTGCGGGCAGATCTCGTGACGCCGCCATCGGGCGAAGGAATTCGAGAAACCGTTCCGCATTAAGCACAAGCTCTTCGTCTCAATCGACATTCCCCCACTGCCTTCAAGCGTCTGGGAACTCATCACCTTGATACCTCTGTCCAGTTCAGAGTTGCCGATTCACGCCATTTGAAATCGGCGAGCCTGTATTTTTCTGCCTGAGACCTGGAGCGAGCGAGCCTCGACAAGGACCCGCTCATTCCCTCTGACATAAGTCTCAGCAGACGTCTTTTCCCACCTCAGAGCGCTCGTCCGACCGCTCGGTCATCCTCTTGATAAATTTTTTTCGACGCGTGTTGACAGCGTGCTGCGTTCAATTCTAGTCTGCATACAGCGCTGCACACAAGTCAGCGCACATGGTTGTTGAATTTGTACCTTCCTGCCTACAAGAACGAAATCATCGGAGAGGTCAAAATGGCTCAGTTTCTTCCTCGCACCATCCGCAACATGCTCGTTTGTGCTGGCGCCATCGGCGCATTGCTCGCTCAGGTTCCAGCCCAGGCGGCTGATGTTTCACTCTGGAAAGACATTCAGAAAGCGGGGGTTCTAAAGTGTGGGGCAGCCGTGGCCGCGCCTTACGTCATGCGTGATGCCCGTTCGGGTGAATACAGTGGCTACTTCGTGGATCTGTGCCGCGACTTCGGCGAAAGAGTGCTGAAGGTGAAAGTCGAATTCGTCGACACCAACTGGGACAACCTCGTGGCCGGGCTGCAGGGTGGCAAGTGGGATATGGCCATGGCCCTGAACCAGACCCCGGAACGCGCGCTGGCTGTGAGTTTTTCAGTGCCGGCGACTGACTACCAAGTCTCGTTGCTGATCAACAAGGACAACCCGAAGCTGGCGAGTGTCGGCAACTCCATCGCCGACTTCGACAAGCCGGACGTGACCTTCGCGGTGATGTCCGGCACCGCCCAGGACAAGGCCATTTCGTCGGTCGTCAAGCAAGGCAAGATCATGCGCCTGCCAGGCATGGACGAAGTGCGTCTGGCCGTCATGTCCAAGCGTGCCGATGTCCTGGTGGATGCCAGTGACACCAACCATCTGTTTGCCGTGGCCAACCCGGGTTGGTCGAAGGAAATTCTGCCCAAGCCCGCGCTGGCCAAGCAGGGTGTCGCGTTCGGTGTCCGTCGGGATGTCAGTGCCGCGGACTTGCAGACGCTGAACATCTATCTCTCCCAGCGGCGCGAGACCGGTGAAATCGACGCTTTGGTCGACAAAGCCTCGCAACTCGCCAATGCCGACAAAACCCCTCAGTAAACCCCGCCGATGCCGGGCGCGCAGCGGGCTGCGCGCTCTCGGAGAATGTTCGATGAAAGCTTCCAATCTAGCGGCGGTACCGCCACGGACTCAGCACGCCTATGAAACGAAGAGCAGTGAGTTCATTCAACTGCGCGACGTCTATAAATCCTATGGTGAAAATCTGGTGGTGATGGACCACCTGGATCTGGATATGCGGGCCGATGATCGCTTGGTCATCATTGGCCCGAGCGGCAGCGGAAAAAGTTCCTTGCTTCGGGTGATGATGGGACTCGAGAGCATTCAGGGCGGCACCATCCGCTTTCAGGGCAAGCCCTACATCGATGGCAATGCTCGCGGCAAAGGCAAGCCAATGGACTGCTCGCTGCAAACCCAGGTGGGCATGGTCTTCCAGCATTACACCTTGTTTCCGCACCTGTCAGTACTGGGCAACCTGATTCTGGCACCGATGAAAGTGCATGGCCTGTCCAGGGCTCAGGCGACTGAAAAGGCTCGACAGCTGCTGGCTCGGCTGGGGCTGGAGAGCAAGCTCAATGTTTACCCCAGTCAGTTATCCGGCGGCCAGAAACAGCGTGTGGCAATTGCCCGGGCGCTGATGCTCGAGCCCAAGCTGATGCTGTTCGATGAGGTCACCTCCGCGCTCGATCCCGAGATGGTCATCGAGGTGCAGAACGTCATGCTGCAATTGGCCGAGCAGAAGATGGCGATGATCATCGTCACCCACGACATGCACTTCGCCCGTCATATCGCGACCCGCGTGGTGTTTTGCGCCAACGGCAAAGTGGTCGAACAAGGCCATCCCGATCAGTTGTTCACGCACCCCAAGGAACCCCGCACCCGCGAGTTTCTGGAAAAAGTGCTGCACCTGGACTGAGGACGGCGATCATGAATTATCAATTTGACTTCAACTTTCTTAACGGCAATTTCGGTCTGTTGTGGGATGGCCTGAAAGTCACCCTGCAGCTGGCGCTGGTGTCGAATATTGTCGGTCTGGTGCTGGGCTTTGGCCTGTGTCTGTTGACCCTGAGCCGCTGGTTTTTCTTGCGCTGGCCGGCACAGCTGTTCATTGAGTTCTTTCGCTGCACGCCGGTGCTGCTGCAAATCGTCTGGTTCTTCTATTGCGTGCCGATGCTGTTTGACGTGTTCATCGACCCGATCACCATGGGCGTGCTCGCCCTGGGCCTGAACCTTACCGCGTTCAACGCCGAAGCCTATCGGGCCGGCGTACAGGCGGTACCGCGTGAACACCTGGATGCCTGCGTTGCATTAGGTCTGCGCCCCTGGCAGCGCACGCTCTACGTGATTCTTCCGCAGGCGCTGCGCAGTGCCATACCGGTGCTGATGACCAACGGCATCTCGATCCTTCAACAGAGCGCGCTGGTGGCAATCGTCGCCGTAGGGGATTTGATGTATGTCGGCAAAAGCATCGCCACTGAAGCCTACCGCCCGCTGGAAACCTACTCGCTGATCGCACTCATCTACTTCGCCCTGTCGCTGCCCATCGCCCAGCTGGTGCAGTGGCTGGAGCGTCGTCAGGACGCTGCGCTCGCGCGCTGAGGAGACTGTCATGAATCTTGATTTCACCGTGGTGTTCTCCTACTGGCACGCCTTGTTGCAGGGGTTGGCCCTGACCCTGGCGTTCACCGTGGGGTGCGCCATCCTCGGCAGCTTGTTCGGCTTCTTGTTGAGCCTGTTGCGATCGTCCCATAGTCGCTGGCTGAGCGTACCTGCCGGGCTTTATGTGGAGCTGTTTCGCGGCACGCCGCTGTTGATTCAGTTGTTCTGGGTGTTCTTCTGCTTCCCGGTGGTGTTCGGCATCGATGTTCCACCTTACGTTTCGGTGTTGCTGGCCCTGACCCTGTACATGACCGCCATCACCAGCGAGACCTTCCGTGGCGCCCTGAAATCCATTCCCGGCGAACAGCATGACGCGTGCGTCGCATTAGGGCTGGCGTCGTGGAATAAAACGATCTTCGTTGTATTTCCCCAGGCCTTGCTCAGGGGCATTCCTCCGCTGCTCTCCAATGTGGTTTCGCTGTTCAAGGAGAGCGCGCTGATTTCTTCGGTGGGTATCGCCGACCTGATGTTCGTGGGCCAGAACATCTCCAACAGCACAGCCCGCCCGGTCGAGTTTCTCTCGGCGGTGGCTGTCATCTACTTCCTCGTCGCGTTCCCGTTGACCCGTCTGGTCAGCGTGATCGAGACGCGGATGCTGCGCCGCTATGCGTACTAACCCCAACCCTGTCATCCAACTCAGTGGAGTGTCTTCAATGACTCAACTCAAAGGCATCCTGCCTGCCCTGGTCACGCCTTTCGACAAGAGCGGCAATGTCGATTACGACATGCTCTCCAACATTATCGAGTTTCAACTCAAGGCCGGCGTCAAAGGCTTCGTGCCGCTGGGCTCCACCGGTGAATACTACGCACTGACCAATGAAGAGCGGCGCCAGGTATTGGCCACGGTGCGCGAAGTGGTGGATGACCGTGGTGTGCTGATTGCCGGTGCCAACGGTTCCTGCACCCGTGAGGTCATTGAGCAGGTGAAGCAGACCCGTGACGCGGGCTACACCAATCTGCTGATCGCTCCGCCGTATTACGCACTGCCATCCCAGGACGAGTTGATCGGTCACTATCAGGCCATCCTCGATGCGGCGCCCGATATCAATGTGGTTTTGTATAACTACCCGATACGCACCAACGTTGAAGTCGGCTTTGGCGTGCTGGATGCGTTCAAGGACAACAGGCGCGTGATCGCCATCAAGGAAAGTAGCGGCAACCTGCTGCGTGCCATCGAAATCGGCGGCACCTACAAGGACCACTACCAATTGTCCTGCGGCTCCGACGACCAGGCACTGGACTTCTTCCTGTGGGGCGCGACCAGTTGGATCTGCGGCCCGGCTAATTGCTTGACCCAGCAGGTCTGCGACTTCTACACCCGCTACAGCAGCGGCGACCTGTCGGGCGCCCAGGCCATCGTCCGTTCGCTGTTTCCGGTATTGGCGGATATGGAATCCGGCAAGTTCATTCAGAAGGTCAAGTACGGCTGTGAGTTGGCAGGCTTCGACGCCGGTAAGGCACGGATGCCGTTGCAACCCTTGACCACCGAAGAAAAAGCCAGCTTCCGCAAAGCTTACGAACTGGCTCAGGGTTAATGGCGACTGCCGCATCGGTCGCGACGCCCGACCGGTGCGGCTCTACGGAGTGATATGAGATGACCCGACACGTATTCAACTGCATCGAAGGCCATACTGAGGGGATGCCCGTGCGTATGGTGGTCGCCGGAGCGCCGGAGCTTGAAGGCGCGACCATGAGTGAACGACGCGAACATTTCATGGCCAGGTTCGACTGGATTCGCCGCGCCTTGATGCTCGAACCTCGCGGCCATTCGCACATGTCGGGCACGATTTTCTATCCGCCGATGCGGACGGACAGTGACTTCAGTCTGCTGTTCATCGAGACCTCCGGCTGCCTGCCGATGTGCGGGCATGCCACCTTGGGCTCCATTACCTTCGCACTGGAGGCCGGCCTGATCGAACCGAAGGTTGCGGGTACGGTGGTGGTGGATGTTCCGGCGGGGCAGATTCACGCCACCTACACCCGCAGCGGTGAAAAGATCAGTTCGGTGTGTTTCACCAATGTCCCGTCATTCTTGCTGCACCGTGATTTGATCATCGACTTTGCGCCATTGGGTCCGTTGAAGGTCGACATTGCTTACGGAGGCAATTTTTATCCGATTGTCGACGTGCAACCCAATTATCCGGGTTGTGAACATTTCAGCCCGCAGCAGCTGCTGGACTGGGGGCGGCAGATGCAGGATCTGGTCAACCAATCCTTGGACGTGGTCCATCCGCAAAACCCGGCGATCAAAGGTGTCAAACACTGTATGTGGACTGGCGCGCCATTGTCGGCCGAGTCCCAGGGGCGGGCGGTGGTTATTGCAGGGGACAGCCTCATCGATCGTTCCCCGTGTGGCACCGGCAGTTCGGCCCGGGTCGCTCAGCGATTTGCCCGTGGCTGGCTTGGCGAAAACGGCGCCTATCGCCATGAAAGCCTGATTGGCAGCTTTTTTGTGGGGCGTGTGGCGCAGCAGCTTCAATTGGAAGATGGCCGTTCTGCGATTCGCCCCAGCATTGAAGGACGGGCGTGGATCACAGGAAGCGCGGAGTTTATTGTCGACGATACCCAACCCTGGTGGGATGGCTTCAGTCTGGAAGATTTTGCCGCTGCGGCCCCTGCGCAAGAGAATTCCCTATGACCCCTCTGCAGTCTGTTGCACAAGCGGCTGTCCTGCGTGAAAAGGCCGTCGTGGTCGGCGGGGGAATCGTTGGCGTCTGTTGTGCCCTTTATCTGCAACGAGAAGGTTATGCGGTGACGCTGATCGACCCGGCAGCGGCGGGTGACAGCACCGCCAAGTGGAGTTGCGGACAGATGGCGGTCAGCGAAGTCATCCCGCTGTCCAAGCCCGGCATTCTGAAAAAAATACCCGGTTGGCTGCTCGACCAGAAAGGCCCTCTGGCGCTAAGACCCGGCGCGTTGCCGGGCATCTTGCCATGGTTCCTGCGGTTTCTGGCGTGTGCCAGGCATTCGAAAATCGTCGAGATTTCCGAGCACATGGCGACCCTCACGCATCATGTCTACGAGGACTATGCGCCCTTGCTGGAGGCCTGCCCGGACAAGCATCTGATGGGGGAAAGGCCGATCATCGAGGTGTTCGACTCGCCCTCGGGGCTGAACCACGAACGTCCACATCTGGAGCTACGCGAGGCGCTGGGCTTCAAGTCCGAGGTGCTTGATCGTGCCGCAATCTCCGACCTTGAACCCTCCCTGGCGGGTAAATTCAGCCATGGCCTGCTGTTTCCGGACTGGCGCTCGGTCAGCGACACCAAAGGCTTTATCGAGGCGCTGACGCAAAGCTTCATCAACCAGGGCGGCGTGCGTGTACGTGCCCAGGTCAAACAGCTCGATGAAGTGGCCGACCGTGCCAGTGGCGTCACCTTGACCAGCGGTGAACGCTACGCGGCCGACCATGTCGTGATTGCCGCAGGTACGGGTTCGCGACGGTTTTTCGAGCAGATCGGCGCGCAGATTCCCTTGGCCGGGATCGCGGGTTATCAAGTGCTGCTGCCGACACCAGGGGTGGCGGTTCGGCATTCGGTGATCTATGCCGATGGCGGGTTCTGCTTCAGTCCTATGACCCGAGGCTTGCAGATCGGCGGAACCATCGAGTTCGCCAGCCAGAATGCCGAGCCAAACTTCAAGCGCGCCGACATCATTCTTGAGAAGGCCCGAAAGATCCTTCCGCAGTTGCAACTGGACAACATTGAGTACGGGGTCGGTTATCGCCCGTTTCTTCCCGACACCAAACCCGTCATTGACTGCAGCAGCCGTTTTTCGAACGTATTCCTGGCGTTCGGCCACGGCCAGCTCGGCCTGACCTTGGGCGCGACGACCGGGCGACTCATTGCCGACATGGTCGCCGGTCGCACGCCCGCCCAGGACTTGACCCCTTTTAGCGCCAAGCGCTTTGCCCTTTTTGGAGACCACGCATGAAATCCTATGACCAGCTCTATATCGACGGCCAGTGGGTTCGCCCGAAGAAAGGTGGCACGTTTGACACCATCGACCCCAACACTGAGTCGGTCATCACTCAAGTCGCTGCGGCAACGGCGGAGGATGTCGACCTGGCGGTAAAAGCCGCGCGCCGTGCCTTCGATGAAGGCCCGTGGCCGCAAATGAGCGGAGCCGAACGTGCGACGATTCTGCGGGCCATCGCCACCGGCATTCGCCAACGTCAGGACACACTCGCTGAACTTGAGGTACGTGACAACGGCAAACCATTACCCGAAGCCCTTTGGGACATTGCTGATACGGCGGGCTGTTTCGATTTTTACGCCGATTTGGCGGATGACCTGGACGGTCACCGTGAACAGCGCATTTCACTCGCGGATGAACGCTTCACGTCGATCGCACGCAAGGAGCCGATGGGGGTCGCGGGGGCCATCATTCCCTGGAACTTCCCGATGTTGATGGCCGCCTGGAAGGTGGCGCCGGCGTTGGCGTCGGGTTGCTGCATGGTGCTCAAACCGTCGGAGCTGACGCCACTGACCGCCCTCGAACTGGCCGATATTGCCCATCAGGCGGGTTTGCCTGCCGGTGTGCTCAATGTCGTGACCGGCCTGGGCCCGGAGGCCGGCGCGCCGCTGAGCGAACATCAAGGCATCGACAAACTGGCCTTTACCGGCAGCGTTCCGACCGGCACCCGGATCATGCAAGCAGCCGCGCGCGATATCAAAAACATCAGTCTGGAACTGGGCGGCAAGTCGCCCTTTATCATCTTCGATGACAGCGACATCGAAGCGGCTGTCGAGTGGATCATGTTCGGGATTTTCTGGAATCAGGGCCAGGTGTGTTCGGCAACCTCCCGGGTGCTGGTTCAGCGGGAGCTGTATGAACCGTTGCTCAAGCGTCTGGTGGCGCAGACTCAAAGCCTGAGTATCGGCAATGGGATGAACGAGGGTGTATTGCTCGGGCCTCTGGTCAGTCACGGTCAGTATGACAAAGTCCTGGAAGCTATCGCACGCGGGCGAGAGGAGGGCGCAACGCTGCTCACCGGTGGGACTCGCCCGGCGAACTGTGAGAAAGGCTACTTTCTGACACCGGCAATCTTTGCCGATGTGCCGGAGGACAGCTGGATCTGGAAAGAAGAAATTTTCGGCCCGGTGGTGTGTGTTCGTCCCTTCGACGATGAGTCTGAAGCGCTGCGCAGTGCCAATGACTCGCGCTTCGGCCTCGCCGCTGCCGTGATGTCGCGGGATCTGGAGCGGGCCGAGCGTGTTGCCCGTCGTCTACGGGCGGGTATTGTCTGGATCAATTGCTCGCAACCGACCTTTACCGAAGCCCCCTGGGGTGGTTACAAACAAAGCGGCATCGGGCGCGAGCTGGGGGAGTGGGGGTTGAGCAACTACCTGGAAACCAAGCAGATCACCCGCTATGACAGCGAGCAGCCGTGGGGCTGGTACATCAAGTAAAGGAGACCGCTATGCGCTGGAAAAAAACGCTGCAAATGGCGGATGTGCACTGCGAGGGAGAGATCGGCAAGGTCATCACCGGCGGTGTCATCGATATTCCTGGCAAGACCATGCTCGACAAGATGAACTACATCAATGAAGTCGACGACAGCCTGAGACGGCTGGTGATTCTTGAGCCGCGCGGTTGCCTGCAAATGTCGGTGAACCTGCTATTGCCACCGACCCGGCCTGAAGCCCAGGCCGGTTTTATCGTGCTGCAGGCGGACAAGGCTCATCCCATGTCCGGGAGCAACTGCATCTGCGTGGTGACCGCGTTGCTGGAACTGGGAATGCTACCGATGGTGGAGCCCGTTACCACGGTGGTGCTGGATACGCCTGCCGGTTTGGTGACCGCCCGTGCGGTATGCGAGGACGGGCGCTGCCGGAGTGTCTCGCTGGATATGGTGCCGTCCTTTGTCGAACAGCTGGATGCCCCCATCCAGACACCGGAGTTCGGCGCAATCAAGGCTGACATTGCGTTCGGCGGTGTGTATTACGCGCTGGTTGACGTTGATCAGGTCGGTTTGACCATCGCCCCGGAAAACGCCCGTGAACTGGCGACCCAGGGGGTTCGCCTGAAACGGCTGATCAACCAGCAAGTCAAGGTGAGTCACCCGCTGTTCAAAGAACTCGACGAAGTGGCTTATGTGATGTTCCGCAACCGTCTGGACAAGAGCACCTACCAGACCTGCACCACGTTGCCTCCCGGGCGGGTCGACCGTTCGCCTTGCGGGACGGGCAGCTCCGCCAATCTGGCGACCTTGAGCATGCGAGGCCTGGTCGAGGTGGGTGACAAGCTCACCTCTCGTTCCACCATTGGCGGTGAGTTTCAGGTCGAGCTGCTGGGTCTGACAGAAGTGGGCGGAAAACAGGCGGTGCTACCGAGAATCACCGGGCGCGCCTGGGTTTACGGCCTGCACCAGATCGGCGTCGATCCCGACGACCCATTGGCCGCAGGCTTCGTGCTGAGTGATACCTGGGGTGAGGGTTTCTAACTGGCCCAAGGCAGGTGTTAAAGTTGCAAGCTGGTCCAGATGACTGGCCGGCACTGCTGAGAACATGACCTTATGAGCAAAGAAACGACTGAGATCGCTAGTGGTGCGAAACGCCACGGCGGTCGCTATATCTATGAAGAGTTGCGCAAGCAGATTCTGACACTGAAGCTTAAGCCAGGCACGCCGCTGGACGAGGTGTCCTTAGCCGCCCAATTCGGTCTTTCCCGTTCACCGGTGCGTGACGCGCTTGCTCGTCTGATCAGCGAAGGTCTGGTCACTATTCTGCCTAACCGCACGCTGTTGGTGACGCCTTTCGAAATCGAAGAGTTCCCAAACTATATTTCTGCCCTGGATCTGATTCAGCGCGCGGTGACCAGGCTGGCGGCCCTGCAGCACACCGATGACGATTTGGTTCGTATACGCGAGGCCGACGCGGCCTATCTGGAAGCGGTCAGTACCGGGGACTTCCAGGCCATGTCCGAAACGAACAAGGCCTTTCACATGGCCATCGCCGAAGCCGGGAAAAATCCGTACTTCATCAGTTACTACGAAAAGCTGTTGGGTGAAGGCCAGCGCCTGCTGCATTTGCACTTTGACTACATCATCAGCGCGGCCAGCACCTCAACTCGATTAGGTCGAGACCACGATGAAATGGTGAATGCCATAGCCGCCCGCAAACCAGATGAAGCCGAGCACGCGGCGCATGAACATACGATGCTGTTTCAGCGCCGTTTTCTGGCTTACTTGCAGCAAAACCTTACTGAAAGGATGTCTGTTGTTTGAGGTTGGGAATAGAGGTTCTCGGGGTAACCGACAGTCCAACCCATCAGACACAGGAGGCGAATGGCGAAAGCATCTTTGGCATCCGCTCCACTTAATTGTGCCTGCGGGCTTTATTGGCTGGAACGAACGGCCCCGCCATCAATCAACAGGTTTTGCCCGGTCAGGTAGCCCGCATGACTGCTGCAAACGAAGGCGCAAAGCGCACCGAATTCCTCGGGTGAGCCGAAGCGCTTGGCAGGGATTTCGCTACGGCATTCGTCGAGGAATGCCTCACTGTCTTGCCCCGACTCCTGGGCAGCCTCGACCAGGTTGTCACGCAGGCGATCGGTGTCGAATGAGCCCGGTTGCAGGTTGTTGATCGTCACATTACGACTGGCAATGTTTTCTTGCCGGGCAAGCCCTGCGATAAACCCCGTCAGACCACTGCGCGCGCCATTGGACAGACCCAGGCTTTCGATCGGGGACTTCACGGCGCTCGACGTGATGTTGATGATTCGGCCAAATCCGCGTGTCGCCATACCGTCTACCGTTGCCTTGATCAACTCGATAGGGGTGAGCATGTTGGCATCCAGCGCCTTGAGCCAGACATCGCGGTTCCATTCGCGGAAATCCCCGGGAGGAGGGCCTCCTGCGTTGTTGATCAAAATATCGAAATGCTCATGGGCCATGAGGGCTGCCGCCCGACCCTCAGGCGTTGAAATGTCCCCGGCCACGGCGATGACCGTCACTTCAGGATTTATCGCCCTGAGCTGACGGGCTGTTTCATTCAGCGTCTGTTCGCCGCGGGCGGTGATCACCACGTTCACGCCTTCGCTGACGAGTGCCTGTGCGCAGGCTTTGCCCAGACCTTTGCTGGCGGCGCATACCAGCGCCCAGCGTCCAGCTATTCCAAGATTCATGCGTGTTTTCCTGAAAGAAGGAAGCTCAAAAAAAGTGGTTGCCTACTGCAGCACCATGCTCACGCATGATCCTCAGTCGTAGACAGGTTTGGCTATCGAGTACTGAGTCCCATAGAGCGCCGCACTCTCGATTCCGGCATCGCATCGTATGGTTTCAAGTGCAGCATCCAGTCGGATGGCGAATTCCATTTCATGGGTGACAATAACCATGGTCAGACCTTCACTACAAGGTCGCATATGACGTTCAGCACATCGCCCATCAGTGGCCAACGCACGATCGATTATCGGGCACTGCGATTAAAAGTGACTTGAAGATATGGGGGCACGCGGATATAGCCTGGCTAATCCTCCTCTCTCAGCGCTTTGATCTTCCCTGTTTTTTCTGCAGCCACCAGCGCCGCATGGTCCTTCGTATTTTGATCCGCATAGCGTGCTGAAAATTTTCCGATGGCCTGATCGAAGGTGTCCGATTTTCCCAAATAGCCACTGATCAGTGCGGCATCTCCGGATTTGGCGTGTGCGCGGGCCAGTGCGAGACCGCACAACTCGGCGTACATCTTCATTTGCGCGGCCGATGCGCCTTCAATAGGGGCGGACATTTTCATGTCCCGCAACTGGCGTACAAAGAAATGGCGATTTTTTTTGCCTTGCGTCCAGCCCAGAAAAATGTCGCTGGACGACTGCATCAACCGTTGCCCGGTGACCACGCGTTGCCCATGATTTTCGTAGACGCTTTTACCGGCATAAGGCGCCAGCACGGAAGGGCCGGCTTCCTTGAGCTGCAGGAGCAACGGATGATTTTCCGCAGAAAAAAACAGCCCGACAAAACAATAGGTACCGACGCTGCCGATGCCCACGGCTTTCACGGCAAAGTCTTCCAGGCGATAGCGATCGAAGAGCACGCGCCGCTCATCAGGCAGCGTCAATCGGTAGGCCTGCAACGCCAGCTGAACTCTGTGCTCGAAGCCCTTTTCGTAAATGTGAAAAAGTAAGGGCGGTTGATCGATCAGGCGCCGTCGCCCCGCGACCTCACTACTGATTGTTGGATATAGGTAGTCGCCGACACGAATCCTTGCCTTCGCCACAACTTGTTCACGGAATTTTTTGACACTGGCACTGGGGGCCATGTCGATGATTGTCTGGGTATCAAGGCGGTCATACCAGACGTGCAGCGGACTTTGTTTCGACAGTTGGCGCAACCGTTCACGATAAGCACGAACACATTCGACGGTGACCTCCCGAGCTTGCTTGTCGCTGAGTCGGTTATCTCGCGCGGCCACGGTAAAGCTGATCGCTAGACGTTTAACATCCCATTCCCATGGGGCCGGAAGCGTTTCGTCGAAATCATTGATGTCAAAAATCAGATTGCGTTCGGGCGTCGCAAACAGTCCGAAATTCAACAGGTGGCAGTCCCCGCAAGCCTGTACCCGAATCCCGGTATTCGGGGTGGTAGCCAAGTCGTGGGCCATTAACCCTGCAGCGCCGCGTAAAAAGGTGAAAGGGCTGCGCAGCATGCGACCGTAGCGCACCGGGATTAGATTGGGGAGTCGATACCGGTTTGACTCTTCGAGGAGGTCGATAGGGTCGCGGTGCTTGCGCGGTGGTTTCCATACAGCGTGAGACGAATGTGGCACGCTTTCGCATAATTGCTCACCTGCGCTCAAACGTTCTTTGCGCGAGCGAAAGATTGGCTCGTCCCCTATGACTTTCGCAGTTTTTGTCGAACCTCCGACCGTCGTTCTTTTGGCGGGCGACATTTCCTCTCCTTTGCTCAATAGACGTAAATCGCCATAACGAACAAGCTTTGCGCGAGCATCAATGTCCATCGACAAAGACCATTCTTCAAAGCGTAGCAGCTGAAGCATCGAGCGCTATTTTAGCCAGGCCCGATATTTCTGGCTTGTACCTAAGGTATCGCATAGATCTTGAACAGCTTTTTGGCCGTGCGGTCGGCGCCACCCAGGTATTTGTCGTATGCCTGCTCAATCTCGCCGGAGCGGTACATTTCGCTCAGCGCGGTGTCGACCAGCAAACGGAAATTCTCATCGTCTCTATCCACCGCCAATGCAGTCGGTGCGTACTCAAAAATAGGCTCCAGTAGAATCAAATTTCCTGCGGAGTAATGTGTACTGATGAGGTTCTTGAGCATCATGCGTTCAGCAAAGAAGGCATCGGCTTTGCCTTCGGCAACCATTTTAAGGCCAGCGTCAGTGTTCTCGACCGTGACCAGCGTGGCCACCACACCCAGTAATCGCATCTGCTGACGGATCCATGCCTCGGTGATTCCTCCAGTGATGGTGGCGTAGGTTTGGTTGGTCAGCCCATGATTGACAGTTGCTCGCCACGTTGGCCCGGTACGAGCGACTTTGCCATTAAGCACATTGCGCAACTCCTCTGATGCATCCGGGCGCACCACTGCCGAGAGGCCGGCCGTATAGATCGGCACCGAGTAGCTCACAGCCTTGCGTCCCGTCAGTGTGGGAGGGGTCGGCGTACAAAGAATGTCGATCTTGCCCGAGCTGACGGCACTCATCTCGTCGGTGATCATGACGGGCAGGTAGTGTATTTGCATCCCGGGTAAACCCAACTCGGTCTTGACCTTGTCGGCGATTTTCAGACAGAGATCGATGGCATAACCGCTGGCTTTATCGCCCGCCTGGACGCTAAAAGGTGAAAAATCCGGCAGGTAGCCGAGGGTGAAGGTATTGCTCGCCCGCACGCGTTCAAGGGTGTTGGCATTGGCCAGTACCGGTACCAGCGTGAGCAGGCAGGCGAGCAGCAGGTGCTTGGCTTTGGTCAGTTTTACGTTCATATCCTGGTTCCCCGAGTTCAGATGTCTGTGCAGTCCTGAAGACTACGGTTAAGGGTTGTCGGCCCGGATCTGAGCGGTTGGAGATGCCTCGACAAAACGTTTGGAGAGGAAGCCATAGAGCAGGTAGCCGAACGCAAGGACAATGAGGCCACCGAATACAGCATCCTTGCCGCAGGCATAAAGGGCGTACAACGAATAGGCCACGGCGATCAGTAATAGCGCCGTATTGCGGGTGTAGATTCCTCTACTGACGTTGGCTTTGTACATCATGACCAGCAGGCCTGTGGCGGCTGTCACGTAGGGGATCAGATTGGTCACTGCCGCCAGGCTGACGAGCTTTCCGAACTGGGCGTTGGCATTGGGCGAAATGGTCGACAGCGCCATCAAGGTCTGCAACACGCCGCAGACGAGCATGCCGACAATGGGTGCATCCAGCGCACTGACCTTGCTGAACAGTTTCGGGAACATACCTTGGTCAGCCGTCATTTTGGCCGTTTGCGCCAGGGTGAATTGCCAGCCCAGCAACGAACCAACACAGGCCATCACCGCCAGCGCCATGACGATGTTGCCGACTGTGGGGTTGAACATATGAGCATAGACGAGCGCGAAGGGCGCTGAAGAGTTGGCCAGTTCGGCATTGGGAATGATCCCCTGAATGACCGTCGTCGACAGCACATAGACCACTGCCGCACCCAGCGTGCCAAACAGGCAGGCCAACGGTACGTTGCGCTTGGGGTTTTCCACCGCATCGGAAGCCTGTGCCGCCGACTCCATGCCAAGAAAAGCCCACAGGGTCAGGGGAATGGCTTTGCTGATGGCTTCGGAGATGGGCAGGTCGTTCGGATTCCAGGCGGCAATCAGCACATCGGGCTTGAACCAGAACCAGCCAATGATGCTCAATCCGGCCACCGGGATGATCACACCCCATACGGTAATCGTACCGATCCTGCCAGTGATGCTGGGGCCACCGAAGTTAGCCACGGTGGTGAGCCAGAGCAGACCGATCGTACCAATGGACAAAGGAATGGCACCACTGCCCAGCCAGGGCACGAACGATGTCATGTACCCGACAGCGGAGATAGCGACGGCCACGTTGGCGATGCCCAGCGAGAGAAAGTACAGATACGAACAGAGGAAAAAGCCCGATTTGGCGTGCGCCTCTTCGGTGTAGGCTGACAACCCCCCTGAACGCAGACAGTAGATGCCGCACTGGGAAAAACAATACGCGATGGCCATGGAGCCTATGGCAGTGACGATCCATGACAGCAACGAAACGGCACCGAGTTGGGCCATGCTCGTCGGCAACAGGATGATGCCCGACCCCATCATGTTCACCGTCACCAGTGTGGTAAGCCCCATGAGGCTCATTTTCTTGTTTGAATCGGCCATCGAAAACTCCTTGATCTGCTCAACGCATTGACCCTGAGTCCGGCGCTTGACTACTTGTCGTCGGGAGAGGGGCTAAACCCCCGGTTTTTGACTGCATGAATCTTGTAGCTGCGAGTTGATCAAATCCTTGTGCATGGACTCATCAGTAAGCTAGCCCTCGGCTCAACCTTGCCCGAGCGGACAGGGATTATCGAGGCCAGTGAAAGCGTAGCCAGTAACTGGTGGATGGAGAGGGGGACGATATCGAATTTTCTGGAGCAGCCCCGGACGTCCTGGGATCTGGCAAAGGCGCGAAGCGGATGTGAACCGGACCAGCCTGACGACGCAGAGTTTGCGTTTCATCCACATTCGCTAGCTTCCTGTCAGGACTCCAGAGTTCTACCTATTGTTGTAGCCCATTTGCACTCGTTTGGTATTTACAGCACACCCGGATATCGGTAGCAGTGAAATATTGGCAAAGCTTGCTACCATTAAGGAGCGGCAACGAGGCAGAGCTCTGTGGCTTGCAGAATCGGCTTTTACTTCCCTGAAATTTATCCGCTCATTTCAAGCCTGCCTGACCAGATGGGGGGGCGGTAATGCGCATTCTATTGTTGTACGCAGTGTCAGCTGTGCTGCTTTTGAGCGGGTCGTCATGCATAGCGCAGACATTGGGTGCGACCGCTGCCGATATGGCTCCGGCCACGATGGCGGCCAAAGATGCGGTGTTTTCCCAGGAACAGCTGGATCAAATGCTGGCTCCCATTGCACTCTACCCGGACCCACTACTGGCACAGGTGCTGATGGCCACCACCTACCCTGGGGAAGTCGCCGAGGCGGTAACCTGGTCAAAAGCACACCCGGACGCCAAGGGTGATGATGCGGTCAGGCAAGTGGCGAGCCAGCCTTGGGATCCGAGCGTGCAGGCGCTGGTCGCTTTCCCTCAGGTCCTGGCAACGCTGGGACAAGATCCCGTCTGGGTACAACGCCTGGGTGACGCCTTTCTGGCGCAGCCCGACGATGTCATGGGAGGCGTGCAACGCTTGCGTCGCCAGGCGCAAGCAGCGGGTAATCTGCAGAGCAACCAATATCAGAACGTAACGGTTCAGACTGTTGCCGCACCCGCACCCGCACCCGCATCCACGTCCACAACTCCGGCTCCTTCCAGCAGCACCATCATCATCCAGCCTTCCGATCCGCAGGTGGTGTACGTCCCCAGTTACAACCCGACGACAACCTACGGCACCTGGCCCTATCCCGCGTCGCCTCCCGCCTATTATCCACCGCCGCCAGCCTATTACCCCGGTTCGGCTTTGATGGCCGGGCTGGCGTTTGGTACCGGTGTGGCTATCGTCGGCGCGCTGTGGGGTGAATGTAACTGGGGCAATAACGACGTCGACATCAACGTCGAACGTTACAACAACATCAATGGCAACAACCGGATCACCAATAATCAGACCAAGTGGCAACACAACTCCGCTCATCGCGAAGGCGTTCCCTATCGAGACAGCAGGAGCCGCGAACAGTACGGCCGACAACTTTCCGGAGCCAGTCAGCGTGAGGCCTATCGAGGGGATAATGCTCAGCGAGCCCAGGCACGTGAAAAAGCCCGGGGCTCAATGGACAAAGCCGGTATCGAACGACCCGCCACCAGTAACCGCGAGGCTCGTGATCAAGCGCGCAGAGCCCAATCTGGAAACACGGCCAGCAATCGTTTGCAGGCAGGTAACGATAGACCGAAGGCCTCTAATACGAGCAAGGGCACCGCCAGAAACACTCGGGAGAGTCAGCAACCCAGGAAACAAACCGCTCAGACGAGTCAGCGCGGGCAGGGCGGGCAGGGCGCCAAGCAGGCGCGCCAATCTGCGCCAGAACGGCCGTCCGCCAGTAAGGGCAGTGCTCGCAACAACGCATTCGCCGGCGCACGCTCACCGTCCCAGACCAATGCACAAGCCAGCCGTGGCCGGGCCAGCCAAGCGTCCGCGAATCGCCCCAGTGCCTCGCGTTCAGCTGGCCGTCAGGTCAGTCGGCCGTCCAATCCACCATCGCGAGGGGGGGGCCGTCGTTGAAAAACAATCATGGAGTGAATCCAATCATGGGCTTGCTCGCTCATGTCCTGGTGATAGCTGCCGGCTTGGCGTGGTCGTGCATTGTTACGGCACAGCAGGCATTTCCAACGCCAGAAAAGGCCACTCAAGCGTTCGTCGAAGCATTGGGTACGGAACACGCCGATCAGGCACGCCTGAGCGAGTTGCTGGGTAAAGAATGGCGCAGTTACATCCCGCGCGAAGGCGTGCAGCGCAAAGATGTGGATGCGTTTTTGAAGCAATACCGCGAGCAACATGCCATCGAAAAAACCACCGACCGTAAGGCGATCTTGTCGGTGGGCAGTGCACACTGGACACTGCCAATCCCCATGGTAAAAGTCGAGAACGGTTGGCGCTTCGACATCAAGGCCGGTAACGCCGAAGTCCGTGCGCGTCGAATTGGCCGCAACGAACTCGCCGCGTTGCAATCGGTGCTGACCTATCACGACGCCCAGATGGACTATGCGTCAATGGATCGTGACGGTGACGGAGCCCTTGAGTATGCGCAGAAAATCTTCAGCACTGCCGGCAAGCACGACGGACTCTATTGGGCGGACGACGATAGCGGTCAGATTAGCCCGTTGGGCCCCTTGTTCGGCAAAACTATTGCCGGCGAAGACTGGCATGGTTATCACTTCCGCATCCTTGAAGGCCAGGGTCCTTCGGCACCGGGTGGCGCCTACAGTTATTTGATCGGTGACAAGATGAGCCGTGGCTTTGCGCTGATCGCCTGGCCGACGAAATACGATGACACTGGGGTGATGAGTTTCATGATCAGTCATGAAGGTCAGGTGTTCGAGAAAGACTTGGGACCCGGTGGTGAAAAATTGGCTCAGTCGATGAAGCGCTTTGATCCAGATGACAGCTGGAAGATAGTTACTGCAGATGAAGAGAAGCAATAGTTCTCTCGTCCTTATCCACCCGCTACGGGTGAGTGGTAAAAATCCAGATCGCGCCTAAACTCTTTTGGAAGTCCAGTGCTGTTCCGAAGGATAATATCAGGTAGAAAAACAATGCCGGAACTGATTAAACTCCACAATTGCGTATCACTAAGTGTCTTCAGGTGCTTGCAGGATATACAGAGATGACTAGTTTGATTGATGCAATCGTACTCGGACTACTGGCATTGCTGCCATTGATCAATCCCCCTACGACAGTGGCACTTTTTCTAGCCTTATCCCAAGGGTTCAGTCGAGAGGAAAAAAATAAACAAGCATTCCTGACCGCATTTTACGTATTTACCATCATGATGTTCACCTATTACATTGGTGAATTTATTATGGGTGTTTTTAGTATATCCATCCCGGGCTTGCGGATTGCCGGCGGTGGAATTCTCATTGTGATCGGCTCAAGCATGTTATTCCCTCGGCCCCCAGAGACCTCTTCTTCTCACGATAGCGCGGCAAAACGAACCAGCTTTGCGTTCATACCTTTAGCCATGCCCAGTACCGCTGGCCCAGGGACTATCGCGATGATCATTAGCGCTTCTGCCAGCATTAAAAACAGCACATCTTTTCCGCCTTGGGTATTGTTGACAGCACCTCCGTTGATCTTTCTTTTAACCGCTTTAATACTGTGGTGTTGCTTGTACGCTTCAGACTTGATTATGAAAGCAACAGGAGAGTCAGGCATTGATGCGATTTCACGTTTGATGGGCTTTTTACTCGTTTGCATGGGGGTTCAATTTGCCATCAACGGGTCGGTTGAAGTTATCCAAACCATCATCAACAATAATGCTCAAATATTGCACTCTCCGTAGGTTCGTCTATCCCCTTCAAGGCTTCTCTAAAAACTACTGATCATGCTAATCAGGTCGCCGTTTGGAGATTCCTTGCAAAGTTCTATCAGGGACGATGCTTTGGCGTATGTGCAAAACGCTTACAGATGCCATTCCAGAATCAGAAACGGCGTATTGGCCTCGGTGCCAGTTGTGCTGGCAGAGTTGTTACCGAATTCGTTCTTCCAATGTTCACAACCCACCCCGGCAAAGAAGGTATCTTCCTTGCCGAAAGTGAGTTCACCCCCAGCGTAGCGCCGTGCCGGCGTCTCCCCTCAGGGCACTACTTACTCGGCACTTCTATCGTTATGGCTGGATACGAATTGGCGAAAGCGTTCGGTAGGCAAACCTTCGAAGAGTTCTGCTGACGTGCCTTGGGCATCGATCAGGCCGCCGTGCATGAACACCACCCGATTTGACACGTGCCGGGCAAAGCCCATCTCGTGCGTAACGACAAGCATGGTGCGGCCTTCTTCGGCCAGAGAGCGCATCACCCGCAACACCTCGCCAACGAGTTCAGGGTCAAGTGCCGAGGTGGGCTCATCGAACAGCATGACTTGTGGGTTCATCGCCAATGCACGGGCTATCGCAACGCGTTGCTGCTGGCCACCGGACAGGTGCGCCGGGTAATAGTCGCGGCGATCGTACAGTCCGACCTTGTGCAGCAGTGCCTCGGCTTCCTCGACACATTCGGCGCGGGAACGTTTGAGCACCCGCATCGGGCCTTCAATGACGTTTTGCAGCACCGTCATGTGCGACCAGAGGTTGAAACTTTGGAACACCATGCCCAGGCAACTACGCATCCGTTCAACCTGGCGGCCGTTGCTCGGGGTCTGGCGGCCGTCGGCATGCTGCTTCATTTCGATCACTTCACCATTGACGCTGATGATGCCTTGATCGGGCGTTTCCAGAAGGTTGATGCAACGCAGGAAAGTACTTTTACCGGATCCACTGGCGCCGAGGATCGAGATTACGTCGCCCTTGTGGGCTTCCAGGGAAATGCCCTTGAGGACATGTGCGTTGCCGAAGGACTTCTGAATGTTAGTGACCGACAAGGCTGAAGCGGGCTGAGTGCTCATGGCATGCTCCGTATAAAATCAGGAATGGGTAGTCAGCGAGGGGCTGACTTTTTTGATGGCGTCGGCTGGCCGCTCACGCAAGTGCGGCGAGAGGCGATACTCGAGCCAGGCGACAGCACGGACGACCAGGAAATTCAGCACCAGGTAGATCAAGGCCGCGCAAATGAATACCTCCATCGTGCGATAGGTGCGCTGGATGATCTGTTGCGCGACGCCAGTGACGTCCCAGACAGTCACCAGGCTGGCCAACGCAGTGGACTTGACCAGCAAAATGGCTTCGGTGGAGTAGGCCGGCAGGGCCTGGCGCAAGGTAACCGGCGCAATGATCCGGCGCAGCAGTTCCCAGGGCGACATGCCCACGGCCTTGCCCGCCTCGATCTGCCCCTTTGGCACGCTAAGCAGCCCACCGCGAATGATTTCGGCGGTATAACCGGCGGTACACAAGGCCAGTGAAACCACCGCGCAGCCATAGGGCGACTTGAGCAGTACCCAGGCGAAACTGTCGCGAATGGTAGGGAACTGGCCCAGCCCGTAGTAAATCAGGAACATTTGAATCAGCAGCGGCGTACCGCGAAACAACATGATGTAGAACCGCGCCGGATAGCTGAAAAACCACCAGCGGCTGACCCGCAGGCTGACAATGCCTACGGAGAGGGTAAGGCCGATCACCAATGAGCTGAAAAATAGCGTCAGCGTGGTGGGTAACGCTGCCAAAAGCTTGAGCATGGTGTCAGCGAGGAACGGAAAATCGAACATAAGTGGCGCTCCCGACTCGAACTAGACTGGGCTGCGTTGCTGCGTGCGACGCACGCGAGCCTCAGCCATATTGAAAAGCCGACCGGACAGGCCAGTGAGAATGAGGTACACGGCACCCCCGATGATATAGAACGTAAAATATTGACGCGTCGACCCGGCCGCGACCTGACTGGCACGCATCAATTCCACCAAGCCGATGACTGAAATCAGCGCGGAGTCTTTCAGGCTCATTTGCCAGACATTACCCAGCCCGGGCAGCGCGAATCGCAGTACCTGGGGGACCAGAATCCGTTTGAAGCGCATCGCACGGGTCATGCCAATGGCCAGCCCGGCTTCAAGTTCGCCTCTGGATACCGCGAGAAAAGCGCCACGGTAGACTTCTGCCTGATAGGAGCCCGAAATCAGCCCGACAGCCAATGCGCCGACCAGAAAAGGCGGCACGTCGATGTAGCCTTCACCGCCGAACCAATGGCCAACCGCTGTGACGACACTGGCGCCGCCAAAGTAGAACAGGTAGATCACCAGCAACTCGGGGATACCCCTGAACAGTATCGAATACAGATCCCCCAGCCAGCGCAAACTGCGCTGACGGGATAGCTTGGCAGCAGCAACCAGGCTGCCAAATACCGCACCCACCAGCAGGGCTGCCAGGGTCAATATCACGGTCATGCCCGCCGCTTTGAGCAACGCCATTCCCCAGCCTGAGTCACCGAAACTGAGTAGCTCCAAGAGGTTCATAGAGGGTCCCACTTATAAAAAGGTTTAAGCAGACCCGGCAACCTTTTAGGGTGCCGGGACATTCAGAATCATTGCTTAGGGGTAAGGTCTGCCTTGAACCACTTCTCGCTCAGTTTCTTGATCGTACCGTCAGCCATCGCTTCCTTGAGGGCAGCGTCGAACTTGGCCTTCAGGTCAGTATCTTTCTGACGGAAGCCCAGCGCTTCGCCTTCACCCCAGATCGGGCCTTTGATAACCGGGCCGGTAAAGACCAGCGGTTTGTTCTCAGGCTTGTCCATGACCGAGTTGAAGAAGGTCACGTCATCGAACGCTACGTCGATACGGCCGGCCAGCAGATCGAGAATGGCTTCGGCTGAGCTGCCGTACTCTCGAATGGTCGCCACATCCTTGAAGTTTTGATCAATGAATGATGTGTAAATCGTGCCCGAGGCGATACCAATGGTTTTGCCTTTGAGGGCCTTGCGCAGCTCTTCAACGCCGGCGCGTACTTCCTTGGCATCGGTACCCAGAGTAATGGCGGCATCAGCACCGGTTTTACCTGGCAACAGATCGGCTTTGAGCGCAACAAAACTGGCCGGTGTCTGGGCATAAGGTACCGAGAAGGCCATGACCTTCTGGCGTTCTTCGTTGATGACAATGGCGTCCATCAGCACGTCGAATTTACCGGCATTGAGACTGGCGATCATCCCGTCCCAGTTCTGTACGACGATATTGCACTTAAGCTTCATGCGCGGACAGATGACATCCATCAGCTCCGGTTCGAAGCCTCCGATTTTCCCACCCGGGAGTGTCAGGTTCCAGGGTTCATAGGCGCCCTCTGTTGCAATATTCACCGAGGTCCACTCTTTGGCCTGCAGTGCCGGAGCACACGCCAGGACCATTGCACTGAGCGCTACAGAACCCAACCAGCTTGATTTCTTCGACATCTTGTTACTTCCTGCCTAATCAATGGAGTGTTGCGAACTGATCCGGCTCAGGCCGAATCTCCAATATCTGTGCGCACAACTATTTTTGTGCACACAAGACAAAACCATAAAAGCCAACGGTCAGTTAAGCCGTTTATTTCGCACCCAAAATGGTTTCAGCCTGAACAGCTTCCCCATCTCCATGTGCCCTTGTCCGATGGATCAACCGGTGATCATCGGCAGGTTCTCGGCGACTTCCAGGTCGAGGTTGTTCATCAACATGCGCAGCGGGCAAGCGAGCCAATGCGCAAAATGTGCACGCCGGCGAATCAGTGGACGATGGTCGAGTTTCCGTGCTCATGCTCATACGTCTTTACTTGTACATACAAGCATATGCAATCAAGCGGCCAACTTATTGAATAGTCACTCAATAAAGTGCTGGATCTGCTGAAAAGCCCTAGGGACAACGGTTTGCCAGGCATCAAATTCTTTCGGAGGGTTTTTTGCGAAGGCGTGATGGTTGTAACTTGAATGTGATTTTGCGCCACGTTGGGGCGTTCGGTAACAAGTTGGTGCGCTTTGGAAACGGCTTAAAGCCAGGGGGGAAAGCGGGAGAGGTGATCGACTTTCCGCATTTGCTGCTTGATGAGCACGCGGAGGAGGGGGCCACATCGCTTGCGTAAGCGGTGATGCGGATCCAGGTTCGGCCCCAAGGCAATCCTTCAGTCGTCGAGATGTAGCGAAACGCTACCTTTTGACAGCCAAACGACAGCCTTGGAGTACAACACATTTACTTCAGGTTTTTCAGCACCGCGGTAAGCACTTCACCGCTACGTACCTGCTCGGTAACACTCACCATATCCAAATAGAATGCACGATCGTTGTCGGCGACCGGCACTCGGCTACGCACCAGATCATAAACCGCCTTGGTGACGCTAGACGCCTTGCGCACATCATGGAAGTCCAAGGCCTGGCAACCCACCAGCAGTTCAATCGCCAGCACCGACTCCAGTTTTTCGGAAACCTTATAAGCCTTGATGACGGCGTTATAGGCGAGGCTGACCAGATCCTCCTGATTGCCGCAGGTCGAGAAACTGTCTACAGAGGAAGGGAACGACAGCGTCTTCATTTCCGCATACAGGCCAGCGGCTGTGTATTGAAGGATCATGTACCCGCTGTTAAGGCCCGGATTGCGCACCAGAAAGGCCGGCATTTCACTGAAGTGGGAGTTGACCATACGGTCGATACGGCGCTCGGAAATCTTCGCCAGGTTGGCCAGCGCCACACACAACGAATCCGCTGACATGCCGATGTAGGTGCCGTCGAAGTTGGCGCCTGAGATGGCAATGCCATCGCCGTCGTCAAGCGGGTAAATGACCGGGTTATCGCCCGAGGAGTGAATTTCGTTCTCGATGTTTTCGCGGGCGTGATCAATGAATTTTTTCGACGCGCCATGCACCTGGGGAATGGAGCGCAGGCTGTAGGCATCCTGAAGCCGGTAATCAATGTTGTCGGCGATCAGTTGGCTGTCATGCAGCATCGCCTTTATATCCCTGGCAGTTTGCGCCTGCTCTTTGTGTGCTTTGACCGAGTGATAACGAGGGTCGAATGCGCGAATCGTGCCCTTTAACGCTTCAAGCGAAATAGCCGCAGCGACATCGGCAATAGAGGCTGTCTGCATGGCGTTGTAGAGTGCCAGAATAGCGATGGCGGTCACTGACGTGGTGCCATTGAGCAGGGCTAATCCTTCTTTGCACTGCAGGTCTGTCGGTTGCAGACCGACCTGTTCAAGCGCGGTGGCGCCATCCACCCATTCGCCGCCATTAACCCTGGCTTGACCTTCGCCAAGCAGCACTAATGCCAGATGCCCCTCGACTGCCAAATAGCCTACCGACCCCTCACCTGGCGCAAACGGCACTACTTCGTTGTTGAGCAGGCCGGCAATCAGCTCCAACAACTCCAGGCGCACCCCCGAAAAGCCTTTGCCAAGACTGACCAGAATCATCAACTGGATAGCACGAACCTGCTCACGCTTGAGCGGCTCGCCCACTGTGACGGCGTGGGAGCGCACGATGTTGACCTGGAGCTCCTTGGCATTCTGCGCAGAAATCACATGCCGAACGTTATCGCCAAACCCCGTGGTCACACCATAGACCAAGCGATTCTCATCGAGGAAACGCTCGACCAAACCACGGGACTTTTTCACGCGGTTCTTGTAGGCCTCGGAAAACGACACTCTGGCTGAATAACGGGCTACTGCTACGAACTCTTCGATGGAAGGTTCTCTATCGCCGAGGACGACCTGAGTGATTTGCTGAGGATGAGCTTTCATTGCGAACTCCCGAGAAACGAAATGATGGAGGGGCAGGGCGGACTGAGTCGTCAGCCCGATTGAGTGTGCGAGAAGACTAAAGCGATTTTATAATGAAGAAAATATGGTAATTTCTGTCAGTTTTACTAGATTTTCTAAACCTGAAATACTTTCGAGGCCTTCGCATCGCCATGAGTCGCTTACCGCCCTTACGAGCCCTCCAAATATTTGAAGCCGTCGGTCACTGCGGCAGTAATTCCCAAGCTGCAACGCGATTGAACATTTCCGTCGGCGCGGTGAGTCAGCAGATGAAGTTGCTTGAAGAGGCGCTGGGTATGAGCCTGACGGTCAAGGAGGGGCAGCGCTTGCGACTGAACGCCATTGGCCGCCGTTTTCATGCGCGGTGTTCTATAGCATTTGAAGAATTGAGAGCGGCCGTTTCCGAAGTAGAGCGGTCGAAAAATCCCAACAATTTATATGTCAGTGGCCTGCCTTCGCTCATGACCAAGTGGCTCGCGCCGCTCACCTACGAATGGCAGCATGAAGATGATGATCTCGACATCTATCTGGATGGCACGCTGGCGGATACTTCGGAGGAGGAAAACGCAGATTTTCGAATCGGCTATGGCGAACCTGGCCAATATGCCGGGCATAGCGTTGTGCTGTTCCGCGATTGTGTAGTGCCGGCATGCTCACCAACGCTATTAGGCGATCCCGGCAATGTGAAACATGCGAGTGACCTGCTCCAATACCCACTTATGCGTATCGATTCACGGCCGAAATTTGACTCCCCGCCCTCATGGGCCGAATGGTTTGAGCTGGAAGGCGCTGCTGTCGAGCATACGATTGCCATACGTCGCAATTTTTCTTCGTCCAGCATGGCCATTCAAGCCGCCATCGATCACCAGGGCATAGTGCTGGCGCAGTTTTCGATGATTTCCCGTGACATCGATGAAGGGCGCTTGATCATTCCTTGGCTGCGAGCCATGCCTCTTCCTTCGCCGTATTACCTGAGTTGGCACCCCAACACGCTGCAGAAAGCGCAATGTCGGGCATTTCAACGCTGGTTGATTGGCCGAGGGAAAGCACAAGAGGAAATTACTGATTCCTTGATAGCTGCGTCGCCTGGCAGCCATTAGTGAGTAGCAGCCATGCCCATTGCATCCTCCTGTAGATCAAATAGTGCATGAACATTCACTTGATATTTCAATTTTTTCCAAGGGTGGCAAATTTCCTGGGGTGAGAGCTTTTTTGCTCACCTATACTAAAAATTGTTAAACAGTGTTGGTGAGTGCGATTGCCAAGGTATTGAAAATTATTGAAATTTAAAGATATGGGTATCGTTGCTTGTTAAAAAACATTTTTCGGTGATGGCTTGCTGTCGTAACGAGGATTTTATATGAACGTCTTGTTAAAAGAACTTCAGGCCTACCATCATGAAGTGTCTATAAAAATTACTCAGATCAAAGAGTTGCTGAAGAAGCTGAGGCATGAGCCCGATGGTGCTGATGACTGCAAGCTGTTGTTCAAGATGCTGGAAGCCTTGCATGGTGATGCAGAACGACATCACCATGAAAATGAAGAACTTATTCGGCTGGCCTTACTAACGACTGAGGCACCGATCCACCAACGGGTGAAGGATATCGAGCGAGATCATCAGGCATTTGGGCGCATTGCTGGACAGCTGAAAATGTTGGAGGACACAACTCAGGAAACGAGAGTGATTGCTGACACTATCGATGACTTCATCAAAAAATATTACGACCATATGGAGTCGGAGGAAAATATTTTCTTTCCCTTGGCAGATAAGTGGCTGTCGGACAACCAGTGGCACGAAATAAAGCGTCAATGGCATTAATTGGAACTCACCGTATACCTTGAAATCCAGCTACTACTTAGTAGTTAGTAGGCGATCTCACTAAATAATTTACCCCGGGCTTCATCGACTCACCGGGGTGTCCGTATATCGACTGTTTTTCGTTGCAAGTTTTTGGAAAGGAGGTGCAAGAGGTGCAAGAGGTGCTCGGCATCTGGGCCTATCTTTTCGGCACGTCAAGATCGCTTCATCGATATTCAGATTCCGGCTTTCAGTCTGGGACGGGGAGGGGTAATAAAAGCGTCTCTGTCTGCCAGCAGGCAGCATACAAAGCTGCTAGTGTTAAGTCCGCGTGCCGTCAAAGTCTCTACAGTCGGGTGGGTGTGAACCGCAGTTTTGTTCGTGAGCAAAGCGCTACACCTGTCGCTGTTGTTCGTTGGCAGTGGTGTAATCCAAGATCTTCCTAATTCATCGAATGGCGCCTAATCCAGGAGAAAAATCATGGCGAAGGTACTGGTTCTCTATTACTCAATGTACGGTCACCTCGAAACGATGGCTGGTGCAGTGGCCGAAGGCGCACGATCCGTACCCGGCACCGACGTGACGCTCAAGCGTGTCGCTGAAACCATCCCGGCCGAACAGGCAGCAGCCATCGGCGTCAAACTTGACCAGAAGGCACCGGTGGCGACACCTGACGAGCTGGCCAATTACGATGCCATTATCTTTGGTACACCGACGCGCTTTGGCAATATGTCGGGACAGATGCGCACGTTTCTCGACCAGACCGGCGGACTGTGGATGAGCGGCGCGCTGGTCGGGAAAATCGGCAGTGTCTTTGCGTCTACCGGCACCCAGCACGGTGGTCAGGAAACCACTATTACGTCGTTCCACAGCACACTCCTGCATCAGGGAATGGTCATCGTGGGTGTGCCTTACACCTGCGCCGGGCTGACCAACATGAGCGAGATCACCGGCGGTACGCCCTATGGCGCGACCACCCTGGCAGGCGCCGACGGTAAACGGCAACCGTCACAAAATGAACTGGATATTGCCCGTTTCCAGGGTAAACACGTCGCAGAGCTTGCAATAAAGATCGCGGGCTAACGTAAGCACGTAAATGGGCACATGTTGCAGGACAGGAGTCGAGCTTCGCTGGCCAGTGTAACGTCGGGGCGGATTTGATCATCGCGATGCTTGTGCCTCCCAGGGAGGAATCAGCGACGCGTGATCGGTCCACCCCAAACACCCGTCCAGATCGAGGGGCCGGTTGATCAAAGACCGCCCAGTGAGGTGGAATGGAGCGTTAGCCCGGGAACTGATCTCCAAACATGGGGTACCCGCCCGCAGAGCTTTCACGCGTCGCCTCGTCCTCGATCACGTCCCAGTGCTCGACCATCACACCGTCCCAGAAGCGTTCCGCCGCAACCAAATCCTTGCGATTGAACAGGGTTGCAAAGCCTTCGAGGACGGTGGCCTTGTTCTCGGCGGGGTACGTGAAGTCATAGTCGGGATCCTGCTATAGATGTGAAGGGCAGGCGGCTGAAGAGCCCCCCAATGTCGGAAGTGCCGAAACATGGCATCACCCGCGAGAGGCTCTAGAGGTGTGCCAGTGGCTACCGGTAGGCGCTCGCCTCGCTATCACGTTCGCTTTCGCATTGTGAAGGCGATGGAATGTGCTGAGCGCTGCTCAGGGCGGATATTCCAATGAAGCTTCAAATCTATTCAGATTTGCACAACGAATTTGCTCGGTTCGATCCCGTCCCAAACGATGCTGACGTGGTCATCCTCGCGGGTGACATCGATCTGAGATCGCGCGGAGTGAACTGGGCGAACGAAACATTCCAGTGCCCAGTGATCTATGTGTGTGGAAATCACGAGTACTACGGTGGGCACCTCGAATACACGCTGCTCAAGATGAAGGAGGCGGCCTTACCGCATGTGCACGTGCTTGAAAATGAGGGGCTGATTTTGGATCAGACTCGTTTTCTGGTTACTACGGGGTGGACGGATTACACCTCGACTGGAGATGTCCAAGCCGCGATCCGCACCGCTTGGGAGTGGATGAACGATTTTCGCCTGATAAGGGCTGACGCGAGCTACCGCCTCTTGCGGCCTGCTGATCTGATCACCAAATCCAGGATTTCCTACAACTGGCTAGCTCAGGAATTAGGTACACCTTTCGACGGCAAAACCGTGGTGGTCACCCATCACGCGCCAGTAGCAGACTATCTCTCTGAAGACCATGCCGGCCACTTGGCGGCTGCCTATGCAAATGACTGGTCAGATTTGTTGGGCAAGACTGATCTGTGGGTATATGGCCATACTCACGTAGCAGCAAGCTTCACCAAAAATGGATGCCGGGTTGTTTCAAATCCGCGCGGTTATCCAGGGCAGCACACCGGTTTTGATCCTGATCTGATTATCGAGCTTTGAAAGCTGGCGATTTACCCGCGCTGGTGCCGCGCTTCTGCTGTTCGTTTTCCCCTGCTCATTTTTCCTCTGGTGTTCTGTAGTTTGCGGCACTCAGAGAGATCCCAGTCAGCATAATCACCCTTTACCCATTCTTTACCTGCCCCTGCGCCTCGTTCGCCAGCGGGTCGGTTAGGCTGCCAGCCATCTTGATCTGGACGACTTTGTGAATCGAATGAACCTTCAACCTCGGTACTGGCTAGCTGTGGGCGCCTTGGTGGGTAGTCTGGGATTGATCTCTGGTTGTGCGGGCGATCCGCCAGACCCGCGTACCAAATTCACCGAGCTGGTCAATAAAGAGCTGACCACCGCCTATCAACCGTCCTGCAACGAAACGGCTGGCTGGGGCGCTATCTGGCAACTCGATCAGCAATCGGTGGATGTTGCGTGGTTGGCGCCGGCTACCCATGAGCGCTTGCCGCTGATTATTTACCTGCCGGGATTGGGGGAGCCGGCCTCGGGCGGAGTCACGTGGCGCAAGGCTTGGGCGCAAGCTGGTTATGCGGTGCTGTCTGTTCAGGGGCACACCTATGATCATTCGATTTTTGCGTCGGCGCAGGCGTTGGATGGCGACTTCCGTGGGGTGGCGAGCAGTCATTACACCGCCACCGCCTTACGCGACAGGCTGTCTACATTGCAGAAAGTTCTGACCGAGGTTCGGGCACGGGCCGCGAAAGGAGACGCGCAACTGGCTGCCATTGACTGGAACCAAGTCGTGGTGGCCGGCTTTGATATTGGGGCGCAGAGCGCTGAGGCACTGGCCGGGGCGCTGGAACCTGGCGCTACGTCGGGCGTCGCGATTCAGCCCAAAGCGGTGTTGCTGCTCAGCCCTTATGTGGAAGCCGGTGCCGGGCGAGAAGTGTTCGCCCATATGTCGGCGCCCGTGCTGTCGATGACCGGTCAGGAGGATGAAGATCCGTTCAACTGGGTCAGTTCTTATCGCCAGCGACAAGTGTTGGGCGAGTCAGTTACGGTGGCGGGCAGTGTTCAGTTGGAACTGGACAACGCGACGCACAAGACCCTGTCCGGTACCGAGTTGTTCAACCGGCCGGTTAAAAAGACCGACAAGGGCAGCGATTCGTCCGGCGATACTTCCAAAGGTAGAGGGCACAAGCGCGGCGCCAAATCCGACGGCGGTTTGCATAGCCGGATGGTGGGCGAGCCGGCCCCGGATCCCAAGCAAGTTGCTGCGATTCAGGCAATTGGTGTGGCGTTTCTGGACAGCCGCATCAAACACAATCCCGCGGCGACCGAATGGTTGCAGAAAGGCGCGCGAGGTTGGCTGGATGGGGCGGGGCGGTTGAAGTAGTTTTGGGAAATCATGCACCTGCCCCACGAAACGAAGGCACCACAAAATCGATTCGTGCACTGAAACGTTGACGAAACATTCAGCCCCTATGATTAGCGTCACTGAAAACTCAGAGGTGCTATAGATGAATCGGCCATCAAGAAGCATGCGTAAACTGCTCGACGCCGTTGCCTCTCACAATGAGGCAGCGGCGCTTGATGTGATGCGTGCTGCTGAGCAGATCCAAGACGAAGTGCTGCGCCAACGGTTGCTCAACTTGATTCATCAGCTCAACCAGGATGCTAATGACTTACGAATGGCGCGCGATGATATCCAGGGTAGTGCCATCAAACTCGCGTGACCGGCCTTGATCGATTACTGGCGTACGATAGGGGCAATCTGAACCATATCTGGAGACAGCATGAAAGTCGGCGTGATTTCCGATACCCATGGTTTGCTCCGCCCCGAAGCTCAAGCTGCACTGGTGGGAAGTGAGCTGATCATTCACGCGGGTGACATTGGTAGCCCGCAGATTCTTGATCAACTGGCGACTATCGCGTCTCTGCACGTCGTACGCGGCAACAATGACCAAGACGCGCCATGGGCAGAAAATCTCCCTGATTTTCTACGTTTCGACGTCAACGGATGGCAGACGCTGTTGGTGCATGACATTGTCGATGTCCCGGTCGTGCTCGATCCTGGCATAAAGCTGGTGATCACCGGCCACTCCCACAAGCCATGCATAGAATGGCGTGGTGAGCAGCTTTACCTCAATCCTGGCAGTGCGGGACGACGACGCTTCAAGCTGCCAGTAACGCTGGCCCTGCTTGAGGTCTCTGCGACTTCAATTGAGCCCCAGTTGATTTATCTACTGGAGTGACTCGCGTCATCCACGGGGGGAGGTCGACCAGTTCACTCTCATTGAGTACGTGATGGTGTCCGCGGATTTGATGGAAACCATCGCCTCAAGCGTCGGACTCAGGAAAGGAGTGTTGCCCGGACGCATACGTCGCAAGCAGACTATCACCCGTTCAATCTCGCAAGGCCTTAGCAATTGCCGCTTTAAGCATAGGTTGGGCTGCATCATGCAAGAGCTCTCCGTGAGCGCCTACGATATGCTCGAAATCAAGCCTCAGAAGTCTCTCGAAGTCGGCGGCAAGGCTGCCCCCCTTCGGCGTGACGCGTTTCAGCCATGGGCCGCCAATCAGTAACGTCAGCTTGAAACCCATCCGCGGCGATGAGCAGTTTCAGATTCCGACCCTTAAGCCGCGCCTAGGGAAAAGCTTCCTCGTCTCCGAGTTTAAGGATCTGACAGTCGAAAGCACTGACTCCAATAAAAACATAAAGAGCGCCATAGGCTTTGGAATAGCTGGGGCTATGCTGCTTGTGCGTCTACTCCAGCTTCCTGCGTCACGCCGAGGTCGCTGCCGCCGGCAGTGAGTTCACGGTAACAAGGCAACTCCAACAGCCGACGAACAGCACAATGACAAAGTTGTAATGCAATCTGGTGTTCATAAGCGGCCGTAACCCTGGATTTTGAGACCGGTTAGCCAGAAACTAAGTTAGAGTGCTCATCAATCTCTGCTCATAAGGGTCCACCACTCGATTCGCGTAGTCGCGCCAAGCGGTTCCAGCGAACGAACCGGGCAAAAAAACCGTATATCAATCGATATTTGAAGAATGAATCGTCCGCTTTTTGTTTCTCTAGATGGGCCCAAAGGAACCGGCAAAACCACACTGTTGGAGGCCGTTACGAAAGTACTGAGGGCAGACAACAAAAAGGTGATCCGACTTTGCGAGAAAAAAAGCGATCCCTATAGGGGTGAAACAATGACCCTCGTTAACAAACTCGTCAGAAATCCCACCCGGGATTTGGAGTTGGGGGTTTGTGAGCGCTTTGCTGATAGCCGTACCTGGATTTCCCAGCACGTGCTGGCTAAACAGCCACCAGGCAGCATCATCTTGATCGATCGCTGGTACCCGTCTGATGCCGCGTTTCGCCGGATAGTCCCGTTTTCAGAGATTCTACAGTTGAACATTGATCGAAACGTGCGAGTGCCAGACCTGCATGTCGGGGTTGTTACCGCCCCTGATATTTCATGGGCGAGGGCAGCGGCACGACGGCGTGGGCTGAGCAGTACTGTGATCCATAAGCTGGAAGAACATGTCGCTTGTACCAAGGCGTTCGAGCGAGCGATTGCAGATCACGGCTGGGTTTTATGCCGTAATGAAGGAACGATTGAAGAAGCAACGATGCAGGTGGTTTCTGAGATCTATAGAGTCCTGCGATGCCCAGTAAGCAGGCTGCTTTAACACCCCGATCGCTTAATCGCATTGATCACGGTTTTTCAAGAAACCCTTACCCTGTTAGCAGGCGACGTAGCCGCTGCGAAAAAATGGAGGTCCTCGCTGATTCGCGGGCTTGGATCGAAGCCTCCACTGGACATGTTTGGGACAAGGGTGGAAACGAAAGTCGACGCTGCCCATTTGACCTTGAACTTGAGCTGATTCAGGCGGGCAGCACGGATTTACGTGTCTTCAAATTCTCGACAGTCATTACCCTATTTTCCTAACCTGCTCGCATACGTCTATCTGCAAACGATATGAACCCTCGTCCCGAGTTCCAGTTATCGAGTGTCAGTTGTAGTCATATGAGCTTGATGATCACCTTACCTTTGGCTCTGCCCCGTTCGACATAGCTCAATGCCTCAGCCGTTGACTCAAACGGGAAGGTTCGGTCGATTACAGGTGTGATAACTCCGGACTCGACAAGCGCAGTGATTTTCTTCAATTGAGTACCGCTCGCACGCATGAATACGAACGCATATCTGACGTCCTGTTTGCGGGCTTTTCTGCGTATGCCGCTGCTCAACAGACGCATGACCCAACCCAGTCCCCAGAACAGCTTTTGTTCTTTTGCGAACTCTGCCGTCGGTGGCCCAGAGATGGAGATAAGCTGGCCACCAGGCTTGAGAATGCTGAGTGATTTTTCCAGGTCGACAGGGCCTAGGCTGTTCAATACGACATCGTAGTCGCTCAAGACGTTTTCGAAGTTTTGCCGCTTGTAGTCGATGACAACGTCCGCCCCTAACGCCTTGACCCAATCCACGTTACTTGTGCTGGTCGTAGTGGCAACGAAAGCACCCAGATGCTTTGCAAGCTGGATGGCAATTGTGCCGACACCACCGGAACCCGCGTGGATAAAGACTTTTTGCCCCTTTTTCAACCGGGCTGTTTCAACCAGCACCTGCCAGGCGGTCAGCGCAACCAAGGGAAGAGAAGCAGCTTCTTGCATGGTGATATTTTTCGGTTTCAGCGCGAGGGCACTTTGCTCCACTGCAATCAGCTCTGCGAAGGCACCAATGCGCGATTCGGGTGGGCGGGCATAGACTTCGTCACCCGGCTTGAAGTGGCGCACGCCTGACCCCACGCGAACGACGACGCCGGCTAGGTCATTACCCATAATCAAAGGGAATGAATACGGCAGGATCAGCTTGAATTCACCTTTGCTGATCTTCGAATCCAGCACGTTGACGCTACTGGCATGCACTTCAACCAGGACGTCGTTGACTCCCAGTTCAGGTACCGGTACCTCGCCAATACGTCCATGAGTCTTGCCGTAACGGTCGATCAGGAAGGCTTTCATGATTCAGTTCTCATGGTCTCAATGGGATGGCAGCATGCACGCAACCTCGCATGCTGCTGTGCGGCGAGCTGAATAGACGTTCAGGCATTCAAGAAAGCAGTCGCTCTCATCACGAAATCAGCGTGATACTGGAAGATCCCGCCATGCCCCGCGTCGGGATAAATGATCAGTTGCGAATTTGGAATACGGTTCGCCAAATCGGCAGAGTTCACAGTGGGAACCATGATGTCGTTATCACCGTTTACGATCAGCGTGGGTATCTGGATGTGGCTGAGATCCTGTGGCTGTTGCCGGCCCCAGGAGTGAATCGCCTTCAGTTGCCGCATGAAGGCGCCAGGCGTTGGATTTTTGTCTCGATCTTTCTCACGCTCCTTCAGGCGATTTAAAAAATCCTTGGCAGCCTTTCGCCCATTGGCTGTAGCCGTGAAGAAAAGGTAAAACTTCGGGTCGCGCAATGTCAGGAGACCCTTAAGCATCAACGGCCACGACACAGACCACACCTTGTCGATACCTTGGCCGCCCGCCGGCCCGGTACCGGTCAGAATAAGTTTGCGCACCAGCTCAGGGGCTTTCAGCGCGATGTCCTGTGCAACAAATCCACCTAATGAAAAGCCCAGCAGGTCGACTTTTTCGAATCCCAGAGCGCGGATCACGGCGATGGCATCGTTCGCCATCTCACTGGCGGTCAACGGGGCGGTTCCACCAGATGCGCCGATTCCCCGATAGTCAGTGGCAATGATTCGCCGGGTGCGGGCCAGTCCATCGAGGATGCGTGGGTCGAAGTTATCCAGGACTGCGCCCCAATGATTCAACAGAACGAGCGGCAACCCGTCTCTCGGCCCCAAGTCCCGGTAGGCAAATGCTGTTCCTTCGACGGTCACCCGCTGGTTCGCCGCGCAGACGAACTGCGCTGGCGATCCAAGGTCACGATTTGTGGCTTCAACGATCATGTGCGCACCGTGCCCTGATGAGGGGCGTCCAGGTGAATATAAGAAAATCTGCAGCAAGCGCCTTTACATCAAGGAATGCCTAATCAGTAGCCTGCTGCGTGACAATTACGCCTTGGATTGATAGCGCTCAGCGACTGCAGATTGGCGGATCTCAGAAAGCAAACCTTGGCGTGCAGCCTGCAGAGCATCCCAACGAGCGGCGTCTTGTAACGGCGGAATGGTCACCGGTTCGCGACGATCAAAACCGACCAGCGCAGCATCGACCAGATCACCCACTTCCATGACGTCACTGAGGGTATTGATATCGATGCCCGCTCGCTCCCAGATTTCGGTGCGAGTGGCTGCCGGCAGAACGGCTTGCACGTAGACGCCTTTGGGCGACAGTTCCAGGCTCATGCCTTGAGAAAGAAACAGCACAAAAGCCTTGGTCGCGCCGTAGACCGTCATCCCGAACTCCGGTGCCAGGCCAACGACCGAGCCTATGTTGATAATCGCGCCGTTTCCGGCTTGTGCCAGGCGTGGGGCGATGGCGCTGGCAAGCCGTACCAGTGCGGTAGTGTTGAGCGTAACCAACTGAGCAACGCTGTTGGTGGATTGTTCGATAAAGCTGCCGGATTGTGCGGCGCCTGCATTGTTCACCAGGATGCCAATACTGGCGTCGTCGCGCAGGCGAGCCTCAACCGTGGTCAAATCGCTGATTTGGGTCAGGTCAGCCTGGAGAACATCAATGGTGATGTTGTGTTTCTCACGCAGCCGCGCTGCAAGAGCATCCAGCCGCTCTTTGTCGCGGGCAACCAGTACGAGGTCGTGCCCGCGCTGTGCAAAGCGCTCGGCATAGGTAGCGCCGATGCCAGTGGAGGCGCCGGTAATGAGAACGGTGGTAGGGATGCTCATGAATTGATCCTCAGTTTCGGATATCGATAGGCGAGTCATGCGTGGTGTCCGGAGGACGTGCGCAGACGTGATTTTTAGCGGTGCCGGGTACTGGATTCAGCAAGGGTTGGATAGTCGATGTAGCCTTCAGCACCGCCGCCATACAAGGTCGCAGGATCGAATGCCGACAAAGAGGCAGCGGTTTTAAGGCGCTCCACCAAGTCCGGGTTACCTATGAAGGGACGTCCAAAGGCGATCAAGTCAGCCTTGTCATCGTTGAGTTGAGAGGTGGCCAAATTCACGTCGTAGCCATTGTTCGCGATGTAGGTGTTTTTGAAGCGTTGGCGCAAAGAACCAAAGTCGAAGGGCGCAATATCGCGCGGCCCGCCAGTCGCGCCTTCGACCACATGGAGGTACACAATGCCCAAGGCATCGAGTTGGTCGACAATGTAGTCAAACTGGGCCTGCGGTTCGCTGCTGGAGACACCATTGGCTGGCGAAACTGGCGATATACGTATGCCTGTGCGTTCTGCTCCGACCTCGTTTACTACCGCTGCCGTCACTTCCAGCAGTAGGCGAGCGCGGTTTTCAATCGAGCCACCATAGGCATCGGTGCGGATATTGGCACCGTCCTTGACAAACTGATCCAGCAAATAGCCGTTTGCGCCGTGGATCTCTACGCCATCGAATCCCGCAGCGGTGGCATTTGCCGCCGCTTGGCGAAAATCATTAACGATCCCAGGAAGCTCGCTGATATCAAGCGCTCGCGGCTCTGAAACGTCCACGAAGCTATTATTGACGAACACCTTGGTCGCGGGACGGAGAGCGGAGGGTGCTACCGGAGCGGCACCGTTCTCCTGCAGGTCAACGTGCGATACGCGTCCGACATGCCACAGTTGCAGGAAAATTCGTCCGCCTTTTGCGTGGACGGCATCGGTGACCTTGCGCCAGCCATCAATCTGCGCCTGCGTGTAGATACCGGGCGTATCCTGGTAGCCCTGTCCCTGCTGCGAGATCTGCGAGGCTTCGGAGATCAACAGGCCTGTAGAGGCTCTCTGGCTGTAATAGGTTGCAGCGAACTCGCTCGGGACAAAGCCTTCTCCCGCACGGTTACGCGTCAGCGGAGCCATCACGATTCTGTTGGAAAGTGTCAGCGAGCCGAGCGGGTACGGCTCAAATAACGTCTTATCGTTCATATCGTTTCCATACTCGTTGATTAATGAAGGCGACATGCGCCGTGCCAGGGAATATTCGCGTTGGCGCATTTATGATGTCGATCACACTCAAAACTGTCAACGCTTTTGATTATGATCGACATCAGAGTATGATGAGGGCATTGCTTTGAGATGCAGAGGCGCAGGAAATGAAGATCACCAAGGCGCAATCACTCGCCAATAGAATTCACATTGTTGAGACGGCTTCAGAGCTGTTTCGCGAGCGAGGCTACGATGGCGTGGGGGTGGCCGAACTCATGGCAGCAGCCGGATTTACGCAAGGCGGTTTCTACAAGCACTTCGGCTCCAAGGCTGATTTGATGGCTGAAGCGGCAGCGAACAGTCTTTCGCATTCGCTGACCAGTTCCGAAGGTCTCGAAGTTGCTGAGTTCATTGATTTGTATGTGTCGAGGGATCACCGAGACGGCAGGGGCAGCGGTTGCACCATGGCGGCCCTTTGTGGAGACGCTGCGCGTCAATCAGATGAGTTGAAAGCCACCTTTGCCAGCGGGGTAGAAAGCACGCTGGCAGCGCTCGAAGAAAAGTACAAAGCGAGGCAAGACGCACCGCAGGATGGGGTACGGGCAAAAATGATCGACATGCTGGCGCATGCAATCGGTGCGGTCATGTTGTCGCGCGCCTGCCCGGATGATTCTTCTCTGGCTGATGAAATACTCGAGGTTTGCCACGCTGAGATAATTGCATCATTGCCGTTGTCACCAGTCAGTGAGCCGCAGGGGAACACATAGATTGTTGACGCCGGCGCCGAATTGACCCACGAGTTGAAGCAAGACTGACCCACCTCTAAATCTGCACAAATCCCGCATAGGCAATGGTTCGAGAGGAACAGACTGGGTCCGTGACATCTCGGCATCGGTGCCAACAATTAGGGCTCTTGCGGGCGAAACACATGCTTTCAGGCGCTAACTAAATGGCGAGCGACAGTTATTTATCCGGGTCCGATTGCCAGAAGCCTCGATGTGCCAGGCGAGCGCTGGACGCTTTTGGCCATGGGCGAAATCGGCACATAAGCTTGGGTAGTCGAGCAATCTGCTGATTGTCGGTGCATCAATCCACTGCATGACAAAGTCCCCAAAGTGCCAGCAACGGCTTGTCGGTTGACCTCATGGAATGGACAGCCGATGGTGGGTTGAACACCACGCCGCCCGGACCGGGATTCCACCAGCCGACATCTTCTCGGTACCAGTAACCTTCCGATAAAACGACATAAAACTCTGCCGGAGGATGCTTGTGGTACGGATAGCAAAGATCGGGCTCCATTACCGCCAACCCCACTGTCATAGTCGAACATTCAAGCAGTGCGCCCTTGCCGAGAATCAGCGCATGTCGGTGCTTTTCTTCGAAAGCATCATCGTCCCCTTCTGCAGCGGATCGCTTTATCCAGCGACTACTGGACAGCAGGGCCTCAAGAGCCGAAAGCAGAATCTTGAAGTCCCGTTCCGTTCGGGGAGCATCCGTCAATGCCCGCGCAATCGTGGGTTCCAGGCTCTCGGGCAGGGGAGTGCCCGAGAAAGGAGGCAAGCCGATGTCCAGGCGCGCATTGCTCAAGGAGCGAACACAGATTTCTGTATCCACGCCATCAACCCCAATCACTTGAGAAGGCCGGGCAAGGATTCGCAGGAGTGCCTCCCGCATCACCACTCCCTGTAGCAGGAGTCTTTGTTCCGACGTCAGTGGGTACGACTGCATGACCTTTTACCTCTTGAACATACTTGGCAGGTCCCTTTGATAATTCAGCAATACATCCATCGTGATGTCTCCCGGTTTTCTGAACGATTGAGCTCGATTCGCAATGCCCAATGCTGAAATCGCGTCTGAAAAAATCAGGTTAGTTTCGAAGTAATCGAGCTGTCGTACTGACAAAAACCAGCAAAAAACTTACGCAGCCAAGAGCGAATGACAAGGTGCTCAGATGGGCGACCGCCCCGATAAATACGGGCCCTATCAGAATTCCCGCGTAGCCCATCGAGATGACAGCGGGGATGGCTACCGCCTGTGGCATCCGTTGCTGGCGGCCTACAGCAGTAAAGAGCACAGGGACAATGTTTGAGCATCCAGCACCGACCAGAGCGTAGCCAATCAAGGACGCGGCCCAGCCATCGATTCCAAGCGACACGATCATGCCTGCGGCTGCGCAGAGTCCGCCAAGCGCAACGACGCGCACGCCGCCTAGTTTGCTGACGATGGCATCTCCTGTCAGGCGGCCCACTGTCATCGCAGCGGCGAAGGATGCATAGCCCAAGCCTGCGATACTCGGCTCTAACCCTCGGCTCGAGACAAGGAAAACCGCGCTCCAGTCGAGGATTGCGCCTTCAGTGAGGAAGACGATGAAACAGAGCGCACCTAAAAACAGCACGATACCCTTGGGCACCGCGAACATTGGTCCGCCCCGTTCAGTGCCATAAGTCAGCAAAGCAGGAGCTGCCTTGTAAAGCGCTCCCAAAACTGTGGCAACGATGCAGAGCGCAGCAATTAACGGATGCAGGCCCAAGGTCAGCAGAGCGGTCATCGCCCCGGCGCCCAATATGCCTCCGACGCTGTAAAGGCCATGGAAGCCGGACTGAAGTGCCTGCCCGCTGTTTTTCTCGACGATGACTGACTGTATGTTCATGGCGCAATCAAGCATGCCCATGCTGGCACCGAAGATAATGACAGCAATGACCATACCCGGCAGCCACATCAAGGTGCTCAACAGCGGAAGAACGGCACACAAGACAATCGTCGCCCAGATTACGACCTGGCGGCATCCATAGTGTGCAGTGAGATAACCAGCGAAGGGCATGGCCACAATTGAACCACCGCCCAGGCCAAGCAGCAGCAACCCCAGGCCACCATCGTCCAAGCCAGCGCGGGCTTTAACCAATGGGACCAGAGGCGCCCATGCGGACATGAGTAAACCCGCGATAAGGAAGGCCATGCGTGTAGACATCCGCTCGCTGTGGTTAGCCGTGGGTACCAACACCGGCGATGGGGCATTCATAATTCTCGGTAATCCTTATCGATAATCCTAGCCATCGTTTACTCGGCTTAGACAGTGTGGGTTTCGTATGTTTTTCGCGTGCCTTGGTTACGGAAAACTTAGCGCCTGCGCTCATATGTCGCTCTATAACTACTCGGCGCGACGCCAAAGAAGTCACGAAATCGCATATGAAAATTGGCAAAACTACAAAAGCCGGTCGCAATAGCGATATCAGTGATGGGCCGATTGCTCTGCAGAATAAGCTGACGCGCACGCGTCAAACGCAGCTCAAGGTAGTAGCGTGTGGGCGTGGCACCCACGAAACGGCAGAAGCGACGCTCTAATTGTCGTCGGGAAATGTTCACACACTCAGCCAGCTCGTCGATCGATAACGGCTCTTCTATGTTCTTTTGCATCAGTTCTAAAGCGAGCTTCAGGGTTTGTGGCAAGGTGGGGTCAGAGTCAACTATGACAGTCGATATCCCAGAGACTTCAGTGGTTTGATCACAACTGAGTATTTCCTCGACAGCATGGGTCAGCGACACGCCTTGTTTAGCGGTGATGAGCTCCAGCATCATGCGTAACGAGCTGCTGGCGCCAGCGCACGTGATACGGTTTCTGTCTATTACGTGAGTTCGACAAGAGACCAGGACTTTGGGGAAAACATCCTCCATCATCGCTCGCCCATCTGGATGGAAGGCGCACTCGACACCGTCCATTAGCTGAGCTTCCGCCAGGAAAAATGCACCGTTCCACAAACCTCCCATGGTCGCGCCAAGAGAGGCGACGTTACGTAGCTTGCGCCGTAATAGCGGGTCGCTGATCAGCTTCACTCGCAAACCACCGGCAACGATGAGAACGTCGATACGATCCGGTAGTTGTGGTAGCTCCAGGTCTGCTGAAATCGCAATTCCCAGATCGCTCATTACCAGACGGCTCTTGATGCCAACAGTCAACACCTCAAACGCTGGTGTTTCGCTAATCAGGTTGGCGGTCACCAGCGCATCGATAGCGCCGGTGAACGACATCATCGAGAAATTGTTCAAAAGCACGAAAGCTACACGAGTCACCGCCTGCGGCTTTGTTGGTTTCTCCGCCGTATAGGAGTACCCCATGTTTTTTTCCTTGAGCACACTCTCGAATACGAATGGCATAAATCCTCTTTGACACCTGAACGAATAGCTGAGAACACTTTGCGGAATCTAGGCGGCGGTATTTGGAGCGGACAGCAACAAATCAAAGAATGCTTGGCAGTTATCACTACCGGGCAATGCTTCAACACTGTTCTTGATGGCATTGCTGAGAGTGGTTCCCAAGCTGTCATCAGCCAGTAAATGGTATTTAGCGGTGAGTTCGTCACTCGACATAGGGTTGCCGGGATCGCCCTTGGCCGTCGCGGTTGGGCTCGTAAGTCGCGTGCCGTCTTTCAGGGTAACCGTGACGCGGGACAGAATTTCCTCCGGGAACCTGGCGGACAGGTCAGGCGCCTCATGTAGGGTTATTTTCTCGCTGATGCTCAAGATGTCTGGCGCATGAATGGAATCCCCGGTGACCTCTTTTGGCCCCAGCTTCCCGCGAACGATCAAGGCAGCCAGCGGGAACGCCAGCGCATACTGCGCTTCGTCCGCATTCTTCGGAAAATGCCCCTGCAAGCACACAGACTCATGGAATGTTTCGACATCTATGGTCTCGATCAACTCCGCAGTGATGACTGGATGTGCTCGCATCAAATCGGTCATGGCCGTGAGTGCCGGTTGCGCCCAGCGACATACCGGCCAAGGCTTGAAATATTGCTCATCGATTTCCCAACGGGTTCCGATGTCCTGCCAGAAAGTGGAAATCTCCAAAGGTTCAACGGTGGCGGCTGGAGCGCCAGTGACACCTATCTGTGCCATCAGTAGTGCGTTCAGTCCGGCATACGCCCCGGCACCGTGGGCATCACGCAACATCGTTGGAAAGCTCACCAGGCGCATCATCGGACACCTCGGGCCAAAGTATTCCGCGATCCCCAGCGCATGACGGAACGTCGTTTCATCAAGCTTCAGCAGGCGGGCGCCGGCGCAAACGACCCCGATCCCGGAAAAGGCACCTGAGGCATGATATTCAGGGGCAGTGGCCATCAATGCCTGACCGGCCCGCAAGGCGGTCTCGTAACCGATGCACAGTGCGCTGAGGAACTCTTCGCCGCTGATGTCTTTGCCCTGACTGCGATACGCGTCTACCAATGCAACAATGGCCGGGACAACGGTTGCACCCGCATGCCCCTTGGATGTGAAGTGACCTTCGTGTGCATCCAGGCTATCAACGCAGAAACCGCCTGCGTACGCGGCACCCAATGGATGTACGGCTCTGCCGTCGAACCAAAGGCGGCTGGACAGCTTGTTGGCAGCGTAGTGGGTGTCAGCGTAGGTTTTGAGCATTGCGCTGGTTTGATTGTCGCGAGCACCGGCGGCCACACCAATGATGTCGAGCAGGCAAGTTTTAACCAACTCGCGTGTATGCAGGGGCGCGTCCTGGTAACTGAAATTCTGGACGAATGAATACAACTGCATTTCATGATTCCTGAATGATGAACGCCGAAACGGATGAGAAAGTTGCCCGTGGAAGAGCAACTTTTTATGCAGATTTAAATAAAGGGACTATTTTTTTGCGGTGGCGGTATTAGCCGCTGCTCGTGCGTCTGCCAGCCAGCTGTCGTATTTCGCGCGATGAGCCGCGATCCATTCTTTAGCGTGGCGAGTGATATCAGCTGCACTTTTTTCACCATTGTGCATTTTGAGATTTTGCGCGCTTTCATCGTCGGTAGTGATCTGCATTTCAGACAGATACTTCACGGCTGCCGGGTTTTTCTCTGCGAACTCTTTGTTGATGACCGCTTTGACACTGTCTACCGCGAAACCAAGGTTTTTACCATTGAAGGTAGTGTTGACATCGTTTTTGCCACCAGGGAGATCCGTACGCGGCACGGTTAACCAAACCACGTCTTTACCTTCGACCAGAACACCGGAGATCCACTGAGGTACCCAGGTGTAATAGAGAACCGGCTTGCCTTCTTTGTAACGAGCAATGGTGTCAGCCATCAGGGCAAAATAGGAGCCCTGGTTATTGGAAACGGTCTTTTCCAAGCCATAGGCTTTCATATGGTGGGCAATGATCAGCTCACAGCCCCAGCCGGGGTTGCAACCTGTCAGGTCCGCTTTACCGTCGCCATTACTATCGAACAGCTTGGCAATCTCTGGCTTTTTCAAATCATCGATAGAGGTGATGTGATACTCGTCAGCCGTTTTCTTATCGATCATGTAGCCCTGTAATACGCCCGGCATAATATTGCCGGTTTTCACCATCGTGTCATCGCCGCCGGCCTTCTCGTAGAAAGATTTGTGTAGCTCCTCCCACAGATGAACCGAGAAATCAGCGTCACCATTGGCAATCGCAATCATCATGGTGGAGTATTCGGTTTCCTTCGGAGTCTGAACGTCGTAGCCCAATTCCTTGAGCCCCGCCATTGCAATCTCTCCGCGAAATCGCTCTTCGGCAATTGACGGGAAAATTGGGGTGATCGATACCCCTTTTCCGGGCTCCTGCGCCGTGGCGGCTGATGCGAAAACAGGGGAAACCGCTAGTACTAAAAGCGCCACAGAGTGAATAAATTTCTGTTTTATTCCGAAGGTTGTGAAGTTCATTATCGTTTGCCTTGGCTGGATTAAAGAAGTTGGCATTTCTTTTGGTTCACGACGCGCCGCTTAGCGGAGTTAGCTCTCTTTGGGACTGACTTCTATTTTCGTAACAGCGTTTTTTCTCTTCAGGCGATAAATGACACCCGCCGGGCCTGTCTGGTACCAGTGCTCACCTTTGGTTGCCCTGTTACTGCGTTCGCCCATTGCCTGGGTCAGTCGGTCGAGGAAAATCGCCAGCAATACCAGCCCCAATCCACCGACTGTTGCCAAGCCCATATCAAGGCGGCCAATCCCGCGAAGTACCATCATCCCCAACCCGCCAACCGAAATCATTGATGCGATCACCACCATGGAAAGTGACAACATTAATGCCTGATTCAGACCCGCCATGATCGTCGGTGCAGCTAAAGGAAGTTGGACCCGCCTCAGCATTTGGCGCGGGGTGCATCCGAAAGCCCGGGCTGCTTCGACCTTGTCCTCGGGTACCTGGCGAATTCCCAGATTGGTGAGCCTGACCAGTGGTGCTACTGAAAAGATGATTGTGACCAGTACTCCCGGTACGTTGCCGATGCCAAACAGCATCACCACGGGTACCAGATAAACAAATGCAGGCAGTGTTTGCATTGCATCGAGTACCGGCCGCAGAAGCATCTCCAGTCGGTCACTCCGGGCACACAGGACGCCCAGCGGAATGCCAATAACTGCACAAAAAAACAGTGAAGTGAGTACCAGGGCGAGGGTGATCATGGCGTCATTCCATACGCCGATCACTCCTAAGAGGGTGAGGGTGACGAAACAAAGTATCCCTATCTTTTTCCCTCCTATCTGCCAGCCGAAAAGCGTTGCAATAATAATGAATATTGACGGAGGAATAGCCAACAATCCGAACTGAATACCATTAAGTACTTGGTCGATTGGCCATCTTATCGAGCGGAAAACCTCGCGGAAATTATGAACCAGAAAATTCAGGGCAACTTCTACCCATTGGCCCAAAGGTACGTTGAAGGATTGAAATGGGTCTAGAAAATTGAATTCGTTCATGTAATCACCTGAATGTCCTTGCCTGGCAAGCCAGCAAATAGAGCCTATTAGTGTCGGCTCATTGTCTGAAGCAGTAGGCTCTTGGAGATCGTGCCTTTGAACACACCCTGGCGATCCAGCACGGCCACTGGATTAACGGCATCAGCAACGATGTGAAAGACGTCCTGCAGGAGTACATCGTCGCGCAGCGTAGGAGTGGATTGATCCATGGCATACGGATGCTCTGCGCAGATTTTGGCAACATCCCCAGCCTTGAGGATCTTCGAGGCATCAAAGCCTTTGAAGAAAGCTCTGACGTAATCGTTCGCGGGGTTGCACAGCAGCTCTTGCGGGGTACCGATCTGTACTACCCGGCCACCCTCCATGATCGCAATGCGATGGCCGATGCGAATCGCCTCGTCAATGTCATGGGAGATGAAGATGATGGTGCGATGCTGTTCTGCCTGCAGGCGGATCAGTTCGCCCTGCATTTCGTGGCGAATCAACGGGTCGAGTGCCGAGAAGGCTTCGTCCATCAGCAGGATGGCGGGGTCGTTGGCCAGCGCTCGGGCCAGGCCTACCCGCTGTTGCATACCGCCGGAAAGTTGGTGCGGATAGCTGTAGGCGTGGCCATCGAGTCCCACCTGTTTGAGTGCCTCGAGTGCACGTTTATGCCGTTCACTTTCCGCGACACCCGAGATTTCCAGGCCGAAAGCAACGTTGTCGATCACACTCATGTGGGGCATAAGGGCAAACGACTGAAACACCATGCTCATATCTTTGCGCCGAACGCTGAGAAGATCAGCATCCGACAGACCGGTGATTTCCTGGCCGTTGAGATGGATTGTGCCGGAGGTCGGTTCGATCAGTCGGTTGAACAGCCGAACCATCGTCGACTTTCCAGAACCGGAAAGCCCCATGATGACGAAAATCTCACCGCGTTTTACGGAGAAACTGGCATCGAAAACGCCAACGACTTGACCGGTTTTGCTGAAAATTTCATTTTTGTCAGCACCACGGGCCAGCATCTCCATCGCGAGCTTTGGCTGCGCGCCAAAGACTTTGTAAATGTTTTTTACCGAGAGTATCTCGTCACCAAGACTCATAACCCCTCCTGCTGCAATTACGACGTAAGATCAAGAATTTAGGTGTACGTGTCTTGATCAGTTAAGGCGGTGCTTGTGGGGGCAGTCAAGCTGGGAGAAAGGTTGGGAATTAGTCATTGTGACCATCCTCTTTATTATGTGATGTTTATTATTTTTGTTTTATCAGCGCTGAATTAAGCAGTACCTTGAGAACCAAGTTATTACCTAATAGAGTCAGCGTCTAACAACATTTCTTCCAACCAATCAATAACGCCATGTTATCAATCATTTGGTTGTGTCAATTTGCGACAGCGGCAGTGCTAGTTGCGAAGACGAATGCCGCTGGCACTGTCTTAGCCCCTCTGTTTCAGCTACTCTCCAGCGTAGGCTCTAAGTGGAACCCTCTCGCCGATCTCGTCCCTAACGGCCCTCCAAAGGGCCCCGAACCGGATATTCAATACTCTAGGTTATGGTTAAGCACATCGATCCAGACATGACGCTGCTGAAAATGCCGTCTCTGAAAGCAGTGAAGTCATTCGTAGCAGCCGCCAAATATCAGAGCTTTACGCGTGCGGCAGAAGCACTGTGCGTTACTCAAGCGGCAATCAGCCGTCAGATTCGGGAGCTTGAGGCGTACCTTGGGGTGGATCTTTTCAAGAGGGTGGGGCGAGCAGTCGAGTTGACGGAAGCCGGATCCATTTTTTTTGATGCTGCACAGATATCTTTCGTCAACATTTCCCAGGCGGCGGAGCGCATTCGCACCAACAATGCAGGCAAGCGAACGTTGACACTTTGCTGTTCTCCTGCGTTTTCAGCCCTCTGGCTCGCAGCGAAGCTACCGGGGTTTTTTACCAAGAACGCAGACATCGACCTCAATCTGGTAACCACTCAAAACTTCTTGTCGATGGAGCCGGGTGTAACTCCGGACATTTTCATCACAAAAATGGCCAGGATTCAGGATGGCTACCGCAGTTATCCGTTGTTTCATGACGTCATCTACCCGGTGTGCACACCTCGTTACAAAGAGGAGCACCCTGAGCTGTCCAGCCTGGAAGGATTGCGCGATGGGGTTTTGCTAAACCTCAGTCCCTATGGCAGATCCCAGGTAGCGGAGCACGTTGACTGGGGCGTTTGGCTGGCTTATCACGATGTTGATATTGAAAAACGACCCCACGACAGCCCTCACGTTTTCAACGCGAATGACTACAACCTGGTAATCAGCATGGTGTTGACACACCAGGGTGTAGCGCTGGGATGGAATCACCTGGTCGAAAACCTGATCGAAAACGGCACGCTGATTCGGCCGATCGAAGAGGAAGTGGTTCTCCATGAAAGTCAGCACTATCTGACATTTCGTGAAGACCGGATCAATGATGACGCGTGTTGTCGACTAAGAGACTGGATTCTCGCCCAGTTTTCCTGAGCTGTTTAGAAGACAGGAGCACTGGCTGAGCAGTGACTCGGGGTGCGAGGAGAAGAGAGGTTTGGGTGTGCCGGTGGTGATCATTCGTGGTTCTCACCACCGGCAGTTTTGTACTTAGCCTACAGATCTTAACGGGATCGTGTCATTGAGCTGCTCAAGCATCATTTTGCAGTACCAATCATCAAACTGGCACACACCAATTTCGCTGGCCACCGACAATGGGCCTGGCTCGTAAGCAGGAGAGCTGACACCTACCTGTGCGCCTTCAACCAAGGTGCGATCCTGGTCATTGGTTGCAAGCCAAACCTTGGTCAGGCGATCGATGTCGTAGTCGACACCTTCCTGCGCGTCCTTCTTGACGAGCCATTTTGTAGTGACCAACGTCTCGCCCGGACCGAGGGGCAGTACGCGGAAGCTCAGCGCGTGATCGCCCAGAAAGTGGTTCCATGTTGATGGGTAGTTGAAATAAAGCAGCGCTCCAATGTTGGCTTCACCGGAGCTGTCCAACCGCCCAGCGACCGCAGGCTTGCCATCCATTGTGTAGCTGACGGCCCCGGAAAACAGGGGTATGCGTGTCATTCGGAAGCGCCCCTCATCGTCCATCACCAATCGGCTAGGCAGCCCTGCCGCCTCGCAGCGATCCCAGTGCTCTTTGAGTTCGAGATCTTCATCGCCGCCGGCGCCGCCCACTGATGGGTTGTCCACGAATGAGTGCATCAATTCCGGGTGAGTACAATCGCAGTGGTAACACTCGCGGTTGTTCTCGAAAACCAGTTTCCAGTTGCCTTTTTCGATGATGTTCGACTCAAACGCGACCTTGCAGTCGTCCAGATTATGAGGCGCAACGAAAGGAGTAACGGATTTTCTGAAAGAGGAAAAGTCTGGGGCGACGTCAGCGACGCATACATAGATGTACGTTTCGACCACCTCACAATGCACGGACTTCAACCCATGCTGAGACTTGTCGAAATCGTCCCCCATGTTCCCGGCGAAAAGCAGTCTGCCGTCCAGCTCGAATGTCCATTTGTGGTACGGGCACACCAGTTTGGCTACCTTACCGCTGGCTTCCGGGCACACCTTGGAACCGCGATGACGGCAGGAGTTGTGGAAGGCCCGAATCTGTTTGTCTGCGCCACGGACGATCGCGACGGGGTAGTCGCCGATTTGCAGCGACAGGTACTGACCCGACTTCTCCAGCTCAAATGTGTGCCCTGCGAAGATCCAGCTTTTGTGCCAGATCTGTTCCAGATCCTGTCTGTAAACGTCTGGATCGCTATAAAGGGCACCTGGCAGCGCGTGGTCAGGTTTGCGCTGCGCGATTAGATTTGAAACTGCCGATTTAGTGCTCACGGTCAACACACTCCAAAATACCAAGGGGGCGACACATTCAGCCTGCTCAGCGAGGTGAGGCCAAACGGTCTTGAGTTCGCAGTACCGTCTGTGGATGCAAGCCCATCAAACCGTGCTGCTTCTATCCGCGAACCGGAACGCTTTGCCACGTCCAGGAAGCGTCTTACGAAAAATGTGCCTTCTTGGATGGTGGTGCCATCCGTGCACTCATTTCGTTCGAGTCCTTACTAATGCAGACATTTCTGTAATGCCGATGTTTGCATCAATAGCATTTTTTCTACCGCTCCTTATTCGAGCTTGGGCAAACAGATACTAACTAATGGAACGAATGTACGAGAAAGTCTCTTATCCAATTCGTCGGTAGAATATCGCTGTTGTAAGGCTACGACGGCAATCATGCATCAACAAGAAACATTTACTCTTATCAATGCATAAACAAATGTTATCGATTGACGTCGCAGCTCTGATGAGGAAAATTCAAATCATTGAAAACAAAGGAGAAATTATTTTTCAGGACAAATGAAGCACCCATCTAGAAATGTATACGCCAGAAATACACTCTATTGACCGACTTCTTGGCCCATGCCAGTCTGGATTCAACAGTTAACCGTACTAGTCGGCAAAACAACCCTTGGAGGTCATTTGTGAAAGGCAGCAAAAGTGCTCTTTACGAAGACTTGAAGCGTCAGATTCTGACAATGGAACTTGATCCGGATGAAGCGCTGGACGAGGTTGTTATTAGTGAGCGTTATGGTCTATCGCGAACGCCTGTTCGTGAAGTGTTCAGACGTTTGGCTGGCGAAGGTTATATAGACATTCAAGAAAATCGAGGCGCGCGGGTCATTCCCATGAATTATGCGACTCTTCGAAACTTCTTTCTGGTAGCGCCAATGATCTATGCAGCCATTGGCCGCCTGGCGGTACAAAATTTCAAGCCACGCCAATTGATTGATTTAAAAGAAACCCAGAAACGCTTTCGCAAAGCCACTGTTTCAAAAGATGCACTTGTGATGGTTGTTGAGAACAATCGGTTTCACGCCATCATCGGTGAAATGGCTTGCAATCATTACCTGGAACCTAGCCTGGGAAGATTGCTTATTGATCATGCTCGTATCGGCAATACGTTTTTTCGCCCTCAAAACGGGGACATGGAGAAACGACTCGAGCAATCTGCCGGACATCATGACGCTTTTATTGAAGCCATTGAACGGCGTGATGAAAGTGCCGTAGTTGATCTCGTGTTTGAGCATTGGGAACTGTCCCGTGAAAACATGGAGATTTTTATCGCGCCTCAAGGCATCCAAGCTGACGCGCTCGTTTATCTTCCACCTAACTCGCATTCGGAGCATTTATCTTGAAATTTGAAGGTATTTATACGCCAGCAGTAACTCCTTATAACTCGGACGGGGAGATTGACTGGAATGTGTACTCGGAAGTTTTGGAGTCGCTGATTGAGGCGAAGGTGCACGGCATTATTATCGGCGGGTCGACCGGCGAGTATTATGCGCAGACTTCCGAAGAACGCACCGAGTTGGCGGCCTACGCCAAAGATGTGATCGGCACTCGGGTGCAACTGATCGTCAGCACCGGGGCGATTCGTACCGAAGATGCGGTTCAGTACGCCAAGGATGCCAAATCGATCAAAGCGGACGCCATTCTCGTCACGTCCCCGCCTTACGCGCTGCCAACCTCGCAGGAAAACGCGATTCACGCGCTCACTATCGATCGCGCAGCGAACTTGCCGATCATGCTTTACAACTATCCGGGACGCATGTGCGTTTCGATGGACGAAGAATATTTCACGCGTGTCAGCCAATCGAAAAACGTCGTCGCCATCAAGGAAAGTTCCGGCGACATGGGCCAGGTGCATATGCTGGCCCGGCAGTTCCCGAACATCGCCTTGTCCTGCGGATGGGACGACCAGGCCCTCGAGTTTTTTGCCTGGGGCGCCCGCAGTTGGGTGTGCGCAGGTTCCAACTTCCTGCCAAAAGAACACGTGGCGCTTTATGAAGCCTGCGTGATCGAAAAGAACTTCGACAAAGGCCGTCAAATCATGTCGGCAATGATGCCGCTGATGAATGCCCTGGACGGTGGCAAGTTCGTGCAGTCGATCAAGTACGGCTGCGAAGTTGCCGGATTGAAAGTCGGTAACGTGCGCCTGCCATTACAGCCACTTGAAGTGGACGAAAAGCAGAGTTTCGCGTCAGTCATTACTGAACTCAAACGTAACGTAGCCAACATTTCTTCGGGAGCGAGCCATGGGTGATCTTCTGAGCAAGGCCGAATATGCTGCTCTGGCCAAAGACATTTCGTTGCCATCCGAGGCGTTCATCAATGGCGCGTTTAAACCCGCGATCTCTGGCAAAACCTTCGCCACGAACAATCCGGCGACCGGTGACTTTTTAACCGACGTCGCAGCTTGTTCGTCCGAAGATGTCGACTTCGCGGTGAGCAATGCCAAGGAGGCCTTTGAGGATGGACGCTGGAGATCTATTTCTCCTCGGGAGCGCAAAGCGGTTCTGTTGAAGTTTGCAAACCTGCTTGAAAGCCATCAACACGAACTGGCCGTCCTCGAGAGTCTCGATAGCGGCAAACCGGTCAGTGAATGTCAGTTGGTCGACATCCCGGACACCATCCACACGATCCGCTGGCACGCAGAACTGATTGACAAGATTTATGACAACACCGCACCGGTGGGCAGCGACGCGCTGACCATGGTAGTTCGGGAGCCGATCGGCGTGGTGGGCTGCGTATTGCCCTGGAACTTCCCGCTGCTGATGCTGGCCTGGAAAATCGGCCCGGCGCTCGCTGCGGGCTGTTCGGTCATCGTCAAACCTGCCGAACAAACATCGTTGACCACGTTGCGCGTTGCTCAGTTGGCGTTTGAAGCCGGTATACCCGCCGGTGTACTCAACATTGTGACCGGCACGGGCAAAGACGTCGGTGAGCCCATTGGCTTGCATAACGATGTCGACATGGTGAGCTTCACCGGCTCCACCGCGACCGGCCGCCGTTTCCTGCATTACGCCGCCGATTCGAACCTGAAACGCATCGTCCTTGAGTGCGGCGGAAAAAATCCGGCCGTGGTGATGGACGATGCCCAAGACCTGGATCTGGTCGCTCAGCATGTCGTCAATGGCGCGTTCTGGAACATGGGCGAAAACTGCTCCGCGACTTCTCGTCTGATCGTCCACGCGTCTGTTAAAGACGAGCTGCTAGAGCGCATGGGCGCCTACATTCACGAATGGAAAATGGGTGACCCTCTCGATCCGGAAAACCGCGTAGGGTCGCTGGTCAGCCCTGAGCATTTTGCCAAAGTGAAGTCGTACCTTGAGCACGCTGCCGCCGGAAAGCTTGAGGTGGTTTACGGTGGTGCGACCAAAGATGGTGCCTTTGTAGAGCCAACAGTGATTGACGGTGTTGGTCGAGACAACAGGCTGTTCCAGGAAGAGATCTTCGGCCCGATTCTGTCCGTCACCACCTTCAACACGATTTGCGAAGCCATTGCGCTGGCCAATGACACGGTCTACGGCCTGGCCGCCTCGGTATATACCGGCAGCCTGCGCCGAGCAATCAAGTTGTCGCGGGAAATTCGCGCGGGCATCGTCACCGTGAACTGCTTTGGTGAGGGCGACGCATCGACACCATTCGGTGGCTACAAGGAGTCGGGCTTCGGCGGTCGGGATAAATCCATTTTTGCCCATGACCAGTACACCGAAATCAAAACAATCTGGATCGATGTGTCTGATCGGTCGGATGAAGAGACCGAAAAATGAGCACCCATACCATCAAGCGCCTGCCGGTAGATACCGGGGTTTCAGGTTGGGAGGCGATTTCCGCACGCACTGCGCCTGTCCGCATGCTTGATGGAAACGTGACGGCGGACTGGCTGATTATCGGTGCCGGTTTTGCCGGCCTGTCCGCCGCTCGCAGACTTTTACAGCTGCACCCGGGTGACAGCATTGTTGTGGTCGATGCGCATGAAGTCGCCAAGGGGCCGTCGGGCAGAAACTCTGGTTTCATGATCGATGTGCCGCACAGTCTGTCGTCCGGGGAATATTCCGTGGCGAGTGAGTCTGCAACGGCGCTGGAAATCACGCAAAATCGTTTTGCAATTGCTTTTGCCGCTGAAGCCGCACGCGAGTACGGCATGTCCCCAGACACCTTCGACCCTTCAGGGAAGATCAACGCGGCCGCCACTGAGCGGGGATTGAAGCTGAACGTCAATTACGCCAAATCCCTTGAGCGCATTGGCGAAAAGTTCGAGATGTTTGATGCCGCGCAGATGCGTGAAATCACCGGGTCCACCTATTACCACGGTGGGATCTATACCCCCGGCGCAGTGTTGATTCAACCTGCACAATACATTCGAGACCTGGCAGCAGGGCTCGAAGGGAAAATCACGCTGTTCGAACGCTCTCCGATTATTGAATTGACCAAGCAGGGAAGCGGTTGGTGCGCTCGATCTCATAACGGGACGGTGCACGCACCCAAGGTCATTCTGGGGGTTAACGGGCACATTGAAGACTTTGGCCATTATCAAGGACGCCTGTTGCACGTCTTCACTTACGCCTCCATGACGGCAGCGTACAGTGACGATGCATTCAGGAAAGAGGTGCCGGGCAAAGCCAGGTGGGCGTTGCTGCCGGCGGATCCAATGGGCGCGACCGTTCGCAAGATCTCTTCAGACGGCCTCTCGCGAATTGTCATTCGTACAAAGTTCACCTATGACCCGAGTATCCAGGTCACTCCAGAGCGGGTAGCTGCGGTGGCCAAAGAACAGCGACATTCCTTGGATGCCCGCTTTCCCGAATTGAAATCCACTGCGTTGGAATTCAGTTGGGCCGGCCGTCTGTGTCTGAGTCGTAACAGCGCCGCTGCATTTGGCGAAATTGAAGAAAACCTGTACTCGGCTTGCTGCGAAAATGGACTGGGTACTGTGAAAAGCACCCTGGCAGGGGTGATGGCTGCGGAGTTGGCATCGGGTGTGCGTTCTGAGTTTCTCGATAGCTTCAGTCACGCACCAGGCCCCAGCAAGCTACCCCCCAAGATAATAACGAAACTGGGCGTCAGTTCGGTTATTCGCTGGCATGAGTTTTGGGCCGGGCGAGAAGGTTAACAAGTTTAAGTCGTCGGCTTTTCCAATAAAGGCCGTTTAACAAGTAACTAATAAGAACGGAATAATCCATGCGAAATATCTGGAAGGCATTCTGCGCGCTCGCGCTTGTGGGCATGATGAGTTTGCAGGCACACGCTGAAGAAAAAAATATAGTAATGGGCACGATGTCTTGGGAGGACTTGGTGCCTATCAGCGGCATTACCAAGAAGGTACTCGAGAACGCTGGATATACCGTAAAAGTGGTGGAGTTTTCCGAGTGGGGTATCGCCTACGCTGCACTCAGCAAAGGGGACATTCAAGTGTTGGCATCCCAGACTGATTACGCCGCAGCCGATTACTGGAAAAAGAACAAAAACAAAATCGAGAAGCTGTCACCGGTCTCCTATGGTCTTTATCAGGGCATGGCAGTACCCAGTTACGTGGACATCGACTCAATCGAACAGCTGAACGCAAACGCGGACAAGTTGGGTAACAGAATCATAGGCATCGAGCCTGGTTCGGGTTTGATGAGTGACGCGAACAATGTTGTCAAAGCGTACGACATCAAGCTCAAGCTGGTCGAAGGCAGTACTTCTGCCATGACCGCGGCTTTAAAGTCGGCAGTCGACCGCAAAGAATGGGTGGCGGTAACCGTCTGGGATCCATCGTGGATGACCAAGAAATTTGATCTCAAATTCTTGAAAGATCCAAAAGGGGTCTTCCCACCATTGCAGGGTTATTACTGGATCGGACACAAAGGTTTCACTGAAGCCAATCCGCGTGCGCGTGAACTAATGGCCAGCGTGTATGTGCCTATCACGGACATCACCGCGATGAATGCTGAAGTCAAGGATGGCAAGACCATGGACGAGGCGATCAAGGGTTGGACTGATAGTCATACAGATCTTGTAAATCGTTGGGGAAATATCAAGAACTATTAAGTTTTGTTTGTTTGCCACTGCCGCCCTTTGATTAATTAAAGAAACCAGCAAACAACTGGTTCGATGGATTGCGAAATGACAATGGCCACAATTAATACTGACGAAGTGCTAGTAGATTGCCAGTCGGTTTGGAAAATCTTCGGTAAAAGTGCACCGGCAGCCATGGATGCGGTTGTCCAGCAGGGTCTTTCAAAGACCCAAATCCTGCAAAACTACGGCTGCGTGGTCGGGGTTTCCGATGTCAGTCTCCAGGTTCGCCGGGGGGAAATCTTTTGCATCATGGGTTTGTCCGGCAGTGGCAAATCCACCCTTATAAGGTTGCTGAACAAGCTGATCACCCCTAGCTCGGGTAAGGTGCTGGTCAAAGGCAAAGACGTTTCATCCTTGTCGCCGGCACAGTTGCGAGAGGTGAGGGCGCGTCACATCGGTATGGTCTTTCAAAGCGTTGCCTTGCTACCTAACCGTACGGTTCTTGAGAACACCGCGTTTGGCCTGGAAGTGCAGGGTGTGGGCAAGGCCGAACGTTACAAAGTGGCCGAGCAGGCGTTGGCGAAGGTTGGATTGAGCGAGTGGACTTCGCGTTATCCCAGCGAGCTGTCCGGGGGCATGCAACAACGGGTCGGCCTGGCGCGCGCACTGACTGCCGATCCAGAAGTGATTTTGATGGATGAGCCGTTCAGCGCGCTTGATCCGCTGATTCGCCGACAGTTGCAGGATGAGTTCCGCCAGCTGACCAAGGAACTGGGCAAGTCCGCGGTGTTTATTACACACGACTTGGACGAGGCCATCCGCATTGGTGATCGCATTGCGATCATGAAGGATGGCGCCATCATTCAGGTCGGCACCGCCGAGGAGATAGTACTCAACCCGGCTGACGACTACGTGGCTGAGTTTGTCGCCGGCATTTCCCGACTGCATCTGGTAAAGGCTCACTCGGTCATGACGTCGCCCCAGGCCTACAAGGCAGCACACCCGACATGCGATATATCCAGGCTCACCAAAACCTCGCTTGACGTCGATATCAATGAACTCATCGGATTAACGATGAAGTCCGAGCGTGACGCGCTCGCCGTCGTCGATAACGGAGCAGTGGTGGGAATCATTACCCCGCGTGATCTGCTGCGAGGCGTGCAAGGTATTCCCAATGAATTGGCGCCCGTAGCAACTGCCAATGCGATGGAGGCGTCCGCATGAGCACGCCGGATTTTTCCAGTCAGTTCGATGCATCCATTGATACGGGGCTGGAATGGCTTTCAGATAATGGCGAGTTCGTGTTCGATGCCGTCAATGCGGTGCTGAATGGCATTTACGAAGGTGTGCTGTGGTGCATCGCTTATCCAGCGCATTACGTCGTGGCGATTGTCCTGGCGTTGATTGGCTGGCGTGTGGTCGGCGTCCGCTTCGCGATTCTCTCAGGTCTGGCATTGTTTCTGTGCGACCTCATCGGTTTGTGGCCAGAGACAGTCAGTACCCTTGCACTGGTGCTCACTGCGACTGTGTTGGCACTGGCGGTCGCCATTCCGCTGGGAGTCGTCGCGGGTCTGGCGCCGGCCTTTGATCGTGTGGTTGATCCTTGTCTTGATTTGATTCAGACGATGCCGCCCTACATCTACCTGCTACCGGCCATTGCGCTGCTCGGCTACGGCCCCGCCACGGCGCTGTTGGCGACTTTTATCGTCGCGCTTCCCCCAGCTCTACGACTGACCTCCCTGGGTATTCGCATGACGCCCAAGGAGTTCATCGAATTGGGAGATGCCAGCGGCGTGACGGGAATGCAGATGTTTTTCAAGATCCGCTTACCGTTCGCGATGCCCAGCATCATGGCTGGCGTTAACCAAAGCCTGATGATGGCATTCGGCATGGTTGTCATAGCCGGCATTGTAGGTTCGGGCGGTTTGGGCGAGGCAATTTACGGGTCCGTTCGTACACTGGATATCGCCAAGTCGATCAACGCAGCCATCGCTATCGTCATTCTGACAATGATTCTGGATCGTTTGGCGCAGAGTGCTGCACGGACGCAAGTGGGGGCTTCTCAATGACAACGCACATTCAATTTTCTCCGGGCGATTACCTGGCGCCTGCCGTTGATTGGCTGAACACGAATTTACATGGCTTGTTCAAAGGGATCAGTCAGGTCGTTGAGGCGGTACTCGGTGCAGTGGAGGGAGCGCTGCTTGCTCCCCATCCGTATTTATTCATCAGTATTGTTGTCGTCGCGGCGTTCTTCTTTGCCAATAAGCGGGTCGCTGTTTTCGCTGCGGTGATGTTGGCTTTCTGTATGTTCGCTGGCCTGTGGATCGCGTCCATCCAGACGATCGCGCTCGTCAGTGTGGCGGTCCTGATCTCGGTGGCCATCGCTTTCCCGCTGGGGGTTCTGGCTGCCCGGGTGAAGCGAGTAGATGAAGCGTTGCTGCCGATTCTGAACATCATGCAAACCGTGCCGCCCTGGGTTTACCTGATCCCCGCAGTGATGCTGTTCAGCTTGGGACGGGTGCCCGCGATCATTGCAACGATTGTTTACGGCATCCCGCCGATGCTCAGGCTGACCACTCTGGCGTTCAAACAGTTGCCGAAAGATTTGCTGGAACTGGGGCAGGCATCCGGTGCTTCACCTAAAGACATTCTGTTCAAAATTGAACTACCGACGGCTGCACCCACGCTGTTGGTAGGCCTGAACCAATGCATCCTCATGTCGCTGGCGATGGTGGTGCTGGCCGGTCTGGTGGGGGCAGGCGGTCTGGGGGCTGAAGTCACCCGCGGCCTATCCAGGATGGAGATGGGCTTGGGACTTCGAGCGGGCCTGGCCATTGTCGCTATTGCGCTGCTGTTGGATCGACTGTCACGGGGTGCGTTGCAGCGTCACTCTCCCAGCAAACTCCTTTGAAAGGGCATCAGTATGAGACGCAGCTTTTTTTGCATTGATTCGCACGCGTGCGGTAACCCGGTTCGGGTCGTAGCGGGCGGAGCACCGCTGATGCCTTCCGTATCGATGGCGGAGCGGCGCGATATTTTCGTGCGCGACCACGACTGGGTGCGCACCGCATTGATGTTCGAGCCTCGGGGACACAACATCATGTCCGGCGTCATCATCTATCCATCGGTACGTGATGACTGCGACTTCGGTGCGTTGTTTATCGAAGTCAGCGGCTGCTTGCCGATGTGTGGAGCGGGCACCATCGGATTATCGACCGTGGTCATTGAAGAGGGCTTGGTGACACCTCGTGAGCCGGGAAAACTGGCCATTGAAACACCGGCGGGACGGGTCGATGTCGAATACACCATGGGCGGCGAATTTGTTGAGTCGATTCGCTTGTTCAACGTATCCAGCTACCTGCACAGCGCCGATGTGGTGGTGGAAGTACCTGGGATTGGTACGTTTACGGTGGACATCGCCTACGGCGGGAATTTCTACGCGGTGGTCGAACCACAGGAGTGCTGGACTGGATTCGAAGGGCAGACGACGGCTGACATCGTGGGGTTGAGCCAGAAGCTGCGCGCAGCACTCTCGGGCATTTGTGACCCAGTGCATCCAGAGAACAGCAGAATCAGTGGTGTTCACCACATCATCTGGTGTGACAAACCACAGAGCAGAACCGTGCACGGACGCTGTGCCGTGTTCTACGGTGATAAAGCTATTGATCGTTCTCCCGGCGGTACCGGTACCTCGGCCCGTATGGCACAGCTCTTCGGAAAGGGTCGGCTGAACGTCGGCGACGTTTATCGACTCGAAAGTCTGATCGGCACGATCTACGAAGGAAAGGTTGAGGCGTCGGTAAAAGTCGGAACCTTTGACGGCATGAATCCAAGTGTCAGCGGCTGGGCTGAAGTGATAGGTCACAACACCATTTTCGTTGATGACAAAGACCCTCTAGCCCACGGTTTCCAGCTCGCATAAAGAGTTTGGTCACGGCGCCAACGGTTGATTCTTCGGATGCGCAGATTCAACCGTGGTTTGCACAATGGCTGCGTTCGTCAGTGTAAAGAAACGAGGCGTAAAGTGATCGAACGACGAGATTTCAGCGGGTGTATGAAAGGTAAAAACCTGCGCTATCTGGAGGAGACTCGGAGTGAGCCGACGGCTCATGCTCGGGCAGGATTTTTAATGCTCGAGCACTTCTCGTTGCCTGCATTTACGCAAGCGCTCGATACGATTGTCACTGCTAACCTGCTGCGTCCCTCGTTGTTCTCTTCGCGAACCTTCGGGTTGCAGGACGGAGAGGTCACCAGCGACCTTGGCCTGGTCATTCGACCGGACGCGCGTTTAGACGTCGCAGCACTAAAACACCTTAATTTGTTGGTCATATGCGGCGGCTATCGCACCGAACTCAAAGTCAATCACGAGCTGATCAACATCCTCAAAACGGCATCAGAACTGGGTATCACCCTGGCCGGGCTGTGGAATGGGGCGTGGTTTTTGGGTGTATCAGGTTTGCTCGAAGGGTATCGTTGTGCGATTCACCCCGAGCACCGACCCGCGCTCGCAGAGATTTCAAAAGTCACGCAGGTCACCAGTGAAGCATTTGTCATGGATCGCGACCGGCTCACGGCTTCGAGTCCGGCGGGTGCTTTTCACATGGCCCTGGAGTGGATCAAGGGGCTGCACGGCAAGGCGCTTGTCGAGGGCATCGAAGACATTCTGTCTTTCGAAGAGTCGCGGTATCGGCGTATCAAACCGACACAGAACATCTCGTTGAGCGCCCCCCTTAAAGAGGTGGTCAAGCTGATGGACGCCAACCTTGAGGAGCCGTTGCAAATGGACCAACTGGCGGTCTATGCCGGACGTTCCCGTCGACAAATAGAGCGCTTGTTCAAAGAACAACTGGGTACCACGCCACAGCGGTATTACCTGGAATTACGTATTACCGAAGCACGGCGATTGCTGCAGCACACAGAGCTGTCTCAGGTTGATGTGCTGGTCGCCTGTGGCTTCGTTTCACCGAGCCATTTCAGCAAATGCTACAGCTCGTATTTTGGTTACCGGCCTTCGAGAGAAACGCGGCTGGTGAAATAAGGAACGCCTGATCAGTCCTTTGTGACTGGCGGTCAATGACGCCGCCATTTTAAAGCGCGCAGTGATCAAAGTATTTCCGCAAGGTGATGGAGCGAGTCGCTCCATCGTTGCGTGCTTGCCGTTTGTGCATGACCTTCTTTAGCCTTGGAGCCCCGATGAACATCAAACAAAAACTGACTTGGGCTTTTGCAGTCATTGCTTCCTTGCCGGTCATTCTGGTCGCGGCAATGGTCATCGTTAATCTGCGAAACGACGCTGAAAGCAGTTTCGTCGACAGTAGCGGTCGGGAAATTCGCCAAGTGGCAAACGCGATGCATCTATTCTTCGACGGCATCAGCCAGAACGTCGAGTATGTTGCTGCTAACCCGGTGATTACTGAAGCCGGTCATAACGTGAAAAGCTTCATGAATGCCCAGTCGGCAGCCAGCCCAGCGTCTGATACGGACAAACAGATTCTCGCGTTTTTCACCGGGCTTGCCCTGAGCCATCCGTCGTATACCTACGTCTCCTATGGCTTGAGTAACGGGTCCTATGCAACCTGGCCAGGCGATCAGAAGTTTACAAACTATGATCCGCGTCCGCGTCCCTGGTACAAACTCGCTCTGGACAATCCCGGCAAAACCCTGCGCACCGAAGCTTATTACTGGGCCGGTGACGACGCCGTCCTAGTGAGCACGGTTCGCACTGTCGACAATGCTTTGGGCAATGCTGGGGGCGTGGTCAATATTGACGTTTCGCTGAATCAACTCACGGCCATGGTCAAACAGATCAAGCTCGGTGAAAGCGGTTATTTAATGCTGATCGAAAACAGTGGAACGGTGCTGGTTGATCCGAAAAGTCCAGAGCACAACTTCAAGAAGTTGAGCGACTTAGGCCAAGGTTTCAGCGAATTGGCGAAGGCGGGCTCCGGCTTGGTCAAGGTGAACATCGATGGCGAGCAGTTCATGGCTAACGTGTTCCCTTCGGATCAGTTGGGTTGGCGTTTCATCGGGCTGATCAAGCAAGACGAGGTCATGGCATCGGCCACTCGTTTGACTTGGCTGATTGGTGTAATTGCCACAGTGTTGGCCGTGATCTTCGCGATGCTGGGTTCCAGCTTCGCAACGCTTATCGTGCGCCCGATCCGGGGAGTGTCCAGCGGGCTTGAAGGCATTGCTCAAGGCGATGGTGACTTGACGAAAAACCTGGCAATTCGCGGCAAGGACGAAACTGCGCAGTTGGCCAGCTGGTTCAACCAGTTTCTCGAAGCGATTCGTAGCCTGATACAGCACATTGGTCTGGCGGCAACCAGGATCCTCAACAGTTCCACCAGCTCGACTCAAGTGTCGAACGATATGGCTGAAGCCGCCGGGCGTCAGCGTGAAGCGGTAGACATGGTCTCTACTGCATTCCACGAAATGCTCGCTACAGCCAATGAAGTGGCGCGCTCTTGCAGTCAGGCTGCCGAGTCTGCAGATAGCGGACAGCGTCAGGCTCGTGAAGGTCAACAACAAATCGATGCAGCAGTTCAAAGCGTTGACCGATTGAGTGCTGAGATCACCCGCTCGGCCATGGACATGATGCAGCTGGAGAAAGACAGTAACGACATTCAGTCGATCCTCGATACCATTCGCTCGATTGCGGAGCAAACGAACCTGCTGGCGCTCAACGCTGCGATTGAAGCAGCACGAGCCGGGGAGCAAGGACGTGGCTTTGCTGTTGTGGCAGACGAAGTCCGTGCGCTGGCCAAACGCACAGCCGACTCGACCGCCGAGATCGATACTTTGCTGGGGAATCTGGCGAAGCGCACAGCCGCGGTTGCTCACCAGATGCACGCCAGTCTGGACGTGTCGAATCAATCCGTGACCAGAATCGGCCAAGCGCGCAGCAGCTTTGGTCTGATCCGAGAGTCGGTGGATGTCATTCGTGACATGAACACTCAGATTGCCACTGCAGCAGAGGAACAGCATCAGGTCGCTGAAGACATCAATCGTCACATCAGCCAGATCCATGGCGACGCACAATTGGTCGCAGAGCTGGCCAACTCAGCGCGTGGGGATTCGAAGAACCTGGCGTCTTTGTCGCTTGAGTTGGATGCGTTAGTGAAACGCTTCAAAACCTGATGTTGCTGACACGCTAAGGAGGAGGGCATGACCGAGGTACGATTGAAGATCGATCAAACAAAAAACACGGCGTACTTAACTACGCCCACCGTTTCCGCTAGTCCTGGGGTCGCAAGGCCCCAACTCGGGATTTTTTTATGCCTGCTTTCAATGCTTATCTTTGCGAGCCAGGACGGAATAACCAAGGTGCTTGTCAAAGACTTCCCGGTTGCCCAACTGGTCATGGTGCGTTATTGGGTGTTTGTCATTTTTGCTCTCGGATATGCCGCCTACCAAGGTAGGGTAAAAGCGTCGTTTCGCAGTAAGCACCCCTGGCTCCAAATCATTCGAGCGTTGTTAGCCGTGGGTGAAACCATACTGTTCGCAGTGGGGCTACGATATTTGGGCCTGGCAGAAATGCACGCGCTCTATGCCGTATTCCCGCTGATGACACTGGCATTGGCGGGGACCGTGCTTGGGGAGTTTATAGGTCTGCGGCGCTGGATTGCTGCGGCCATAGGGTTCAGCGGGACATTGATCATCCTTAGACCAGGCGCGGGCGTTTTTGAACTCGCGGCACTGATTCCCCTGCTGGCTGCTTTGGGGTTCGCCGTGTTCAACGTACTGACGCGACGGATCAGCCAGCACGACTCCTTTGCTACGAATATGCTGTTTATGTCATGTGTGGGGGCCCTGACAATCACATTTGTGGGGCTGCCCGCCTGGGTTGCTCCGACTCCCGCCCAGGGTCTTTTGATGGGTATCCTTTCATTGACGGGAGTAGTCGCTCAGATACTGCTTATTCAAGCTCTGAAATATGCGACCGCATCTACCTTGCAGCCTTTCAACTATGCGCTTCTGGTGTTCGCAACTTTGATTGGTGTAATCGTTTTTGCCGAGCGCCCTGATACCTGGGCAGTTGTCGGAGCAGCGTTGGTGATTATCGGCGGTCTGTATGCGATTAAAGCGAAGGCGTGAACATTCAACCGTTCCTTTCGAGACTTATTGGCTCAGCTGATTTCTCTCCCCTAGACTGCCATGGGCTCAGGGACTAATCCCGGACGACAGGAGCAAAATGCAATGGTTGCGGACTGGAGTGGTCAGGTAGCGCTTGTCAGTGGCGCCGGTAGTGAACGTGGAATTGGCTTTGCGATTGCGAAGCGTCTGGGTGGCCTCGGCGTGCGGTTGATCGTCACTGGCAGCAGCGCTCGCATTCTTGATCGAGTGGAGGAGTTGCGTGCCACAGGGATTGAAGCTCAAGGGCGTGCAGCTGACCTGAGCGAAGAAGATCAAGTCCTTGAGTTGACCACTTGGGCCGAATCGGTATGGGGGCGAATTGATATTCTTGTGAACAATGCCGGCATGGCCGCACAGGGGCATCCGGAGCCTTTTGCCGATCTGGCGGACATGAGTGTCGATAGCTGGAATCTTTCGATTGCTCGAAATCTGACAACTGCCTTTCTATTGACCCGTGGAATTTTGCCGGGGATGCGTAATCGACGCTACGGCCGTATCGTCAATGTCAGCTCCACGACTGGCACTCGAGCCGGTAATCGGGGAGAGGCGGCCTATGCCGCGGCAAAAGCCGGAATGGTTGGTATGAACATGAGCCTGGCCCTTGAGGTCGCGGGCTATGGAATCACTGTGAATTCGGTCGCGCCGGGTTGGATCGCAACAGGGTCAAGCACTCCAGAGGAAGAGAATGCAGCGAAGTATGTCCCGGTTGGCAGGGCTGGTCGCCCGGAAGAAGTGGCTGCTGCCGTTACATTCCTGGCCTCACCTGAGTCCAGCTACATTACCGGCGAGTTGCTGGTGATCGATGGTGGCAATTGCCTGATAGAGAACAAAGCCCCCAAGTAATCAATGCGTACCCGGTCAGAGTCCGGCTCCGTGCGACTTGCAACGGAGGTAGGTAACTGACTCCCTCCGTCGCAGGTAAGGCTGCATCGATCAAAACGGCAGTGGTAGTTTCGCTGTGCGCCCCCCATCCAACACCAGCACCTGCCCGGTGATGAAGGCCGACGATTCGGAGGCCAGGAAAACGACTGTCCCGCCAACATCCGCCGGCAATCCAGTACGCCCGACCGGGTGAAGGCGAAGGAGTGCCTGGCGCGCCGCACACGGATCAGCTTGAGAGGAGAGGTATGCATCACTCAGCTCGGAATTTATCCACCCCGGAGCAATGGCATTGCAGCGAATGCCGTCTCGGCCGAGATCGATTGCCAAGGCTCGGGTCAGCCCATGGATGCCCGCCTTGGAGGCACAGTACGCGGCATGTTCAGGGTTGGCGCCTATCCCTTCGATTGACCCGATGTTGATGATGCTGCCACCGCCTCGCTGACGCATCTGAGGCACCAACGCCTTACACAAGAATGCTGGCGCCCGCAGATTGACAGCCATCATGCGATCCCAGTCTTGTTCGGTCATATCATCAATGGATTTCTCGAACATAAACCCGGCGTTGTTAACCAATACATCAATTCCGCCAAGCTGCTCCTGGGCGAACTGTGCGATTAAATTGGGTGACTCCATCGAAGCGAGATCAGCCTCGACGAAATAGACTTCAGGGTGATTTTGCAAGTCGGCGTCCAGTGCCTGGCGCTGAGCGATCAATACAGAAGCTCCTGCCTCAAGCAATTGTTCGGTGATGCCTCGGCCAATCCCTCTGCCGCCCCCGGTCACCACTACATTTTTACCTTTGAGCATCGCTACCTCTCCTTAGCCGGATACCGGCTTGGCGCCTGTGACTTCTACCGTTTCTGCGGCGATGTACCTGGCCTCGTCGGACGCCAGAAATGCGATGACATCCGCAATGTCCTCAGGCTCGGCGATACGGCCTAATGGCACGCTCTTGTTCAGTTCTTGCACGGCTTTGTCCGGATCCAGGCCGCGACGCTCAAAGCCGCTGCGTATCATCGGGGTATTGATTTCGTGCGGGCACACCGCGTTGACACGGATGCCCAAAGGGGCGCAATCGCGGCCCAGATTTTTGGTTAAAGCCGCGACAGCCCCCTTGCTTGTGCAATACGCCACATGAGCGGGGCCCGGATAAATGCCCCAGACAGATGATGTGTTGACGATTGCGGCGCCCGGGCGATTTTTCATGTGCGGTATCGCGGCACGACAGATGAAGAACACCGCATTCAGGTTTACGCCCATGGCGTCAAACCACATGTCGTCAGTGGTTTCCTCAATCGTGCCGCGAGGAATGATGCCCGCATTGTTCAATACGATGTCGATTCCCGAAAAAATATCGACGGCAGTTTGGACAATCGCTTCGCAATATTCTTTTCGGCGTAAATCGCCGGCCAAGTAGTGCACTTCGGCGCCCAAATCACGAACTTTTTCTGAGATTGATTTGCAACCGGCTTCGTCAAGATCAGATAAAACAAGCTTTGCGCCTTCTCGGGCGAACAATAATGCTAACGCCTGTCCGACACCGCCGGCAGCGCCGGTAATGACCACTACTTTATTATTGAATTTCATATGGCAACCTGCCTGGTAGTTTTTTGGCGTAGCCATTATTTAATTTCAACTGACCGCAGCGTCTAGCAACTTTTTTACTGGGCCAAAGATAACGTGGCGTTATCAAAAAATTCTGAATCGAGCTTTTGGAGTCACGCTCGGCAGGTCGGCGTGGGGCAAAATGTAGTTTCGCCACCAGCCAAAACTTGCGAAAACATTGATCATTTTAATGGGGGGCAGTACGACGGAACGCCAGCCGCTCATAACGTGAAGTCATCATTTATGTATCTAAAATATCATTATGGTCAGGGGGTGCCAGCTGCTAAGGTTTTCTATAAGAGGGAAGCTACAAGTTTGCAGTTTGCAGTTTGCAAGCCTCATTATTATTACTGGTAACACTTGATGCGTTGAATGCCCAGGGTTTAAACGCCTGATGAATAAGAAAAAACAAACGCCAGTGAAACTTTTTCGTTTGCGCGCAGCAAACAATCTATTGGCAAATCCGCCGACAAATAAAAATCGAAGACAGGTTGCATAACTGCCATACGCTGGCGGCGTTTATAAGCTGTCAGGCGGCCGTACTTACACAAGTTTTGACTCCACGATAGTGTGTATTCGCACAGATACTGGCCTTGTAGGCTGGGGGGAGTCGACGCCTTTTGGCCCGAACTACATTGCAGCGCACGCCTTGGGGGGGAGAGCGGGTATCGCGGAAATGGCAGATATGCTCATCGGTCGGGATCCCCGACAGGCGGCATGTTGAAGCTGCTGCCAACCGGGCTGGACTTCGTGCTTGAGGCGCCGTGCGCCACCTGGGCAGAACACATGTCCCTGCGTCAGCGAACCAATGTTCCATTGATCATGGACGAACTGGCGACGGATGGAGCTTCGGTGATGCAACTGATCAGCGAGAAGGCTGCAGACGGTATTGGTCTGAAAGTTTCCAAACTTGGCGGCCTGACCAGAGCCCGACGTCTGCGCGACATGTGCATGACATCCGGCTTGACGATGAGCGTCCAGGAGACCGCTGGCTCACAGGTCGCGTTCGCTGCGCTGACTCACCTCGGGCAATCTATCCCACACCGAAATCTGCGCTGCGTACTTGATACGCGCGATATGTATCCACCGATCACGGCGCACGTCGACATTCCCGTGGTGGATGGCCGTATCCGTGCCCCGCAGACCCCAGGATTAGGCCTCACGATCAATCGGGACGTTATCGGTGAACCCGTAGCGGTATATCGCTGAGTTGATCTCCAGCAGCGCGGCGCATGAAGTACTTCGTGCGCCGCGTTTTTTTGTGTGGAATCTGCTTTTTTGACTAGCGAATTGATTCGGGTCTATTGCTGGTGTGCTCACTTGAGTTGGCGAACGAACGTCTTGAAAATGTACGTTAGTGTACATGCCGTGTACGCCACAGATCCTGGGGTGTACAGTGACGAGGAATTTTCAAAGAAAGGTCAACCCGAATGTCACAGACAGGAAGGGCGAAAACCAAAGCGCAGGACGCAGGCTGGCGAGGCTCCGTCGATGGTTGGCTGGATGCCGCTTACGATGCTCTTAAAGAGTCGGGTGTGGATGCTGTGCGGGTGATGCCGCTGGCCAAACGCTTGAATTTGTCTCGTACCAGCTTCTATTGGTTCTATGAAGATCGGGAACAGCTGCTAGCGGCGCTCCTCGCTCGATGGCGGGACAAGAACACCGGCGGTATGGTCAGCCAATGTGAGAGTTATGCAGAAAGTATTTCTGAAGCGATTCTCAACGTCTTCGAGTGCTGGGTGAACCTTGAGCTGTTCGACTCGCAGTTCGAATTTGCAGTGCGCAGTTGGGCGCTGCAATCGGACGAGGTCAAAGCTGAAATCGCTTTAGCCGATGAGGTGCGGATGAATGCCCTGACCGCGATGTTCCGACGCTTTGGCTACGACGCTGAGGGGGCCGATGTTCGGGCCAGGACCATCTACCTCACGCAGATCGGCTACATCTCCATGAAAACCAATGAAGATATCGTCGTTCGATTTCGACGGATTCCTCAGTACGTGAGTGTGTTTACCGGCAAAGTACCGAAGAGGCGCGAGCTGGATCGCTTTTATGGAAAGTTCGGCTACGCAGAAAAAGAGCCTGGCGTTTTCGTTCCCTTGGTCGAAACATTCGAGGAGTCCACTGCCGATGGAGAATAGAACTCTGGGCATCATCGGAGGCACCGGCTGGCTCGGGCGCGCAATCGCCGAGGCGGTGCTCGATAGCGGGTTCATCGGGCCTGACCGTTTGTTAATCTCGAACCGCTCCGGCTCCAGTACCTTCGAGCCTGGCGTGAGACTGTTGGCCGACAACCAGCAGTTGGTGGACCTCAGCGATATTGTCGTGTTGTCCATCCGGCCAGAGCAGTTTCGCGAACTGCGGATCAACGCCCGCGGCAAGCTGGTGATTTCCCTGATGGCTGGAGTTCCGGCGGCAGCCATCATCGCGGCAACCGGTGCGGATGTAATAGTGCGGGCCATGCCGAATGCGGCCGTGGAAATCAGGCAGTCGTTCACGCCCTGGTACTGTGTCGGAAACCTTGTTGAACGCGACCGCCAGTGGGTGCAGCGACTGTTTGAGCGCGTAGGTTCGGCGGACGAACTGCCTGATGAAGACTGTATTGATTACCTCAGCGCGTTGTCCGGGACTGGGCCGGCCTTCCCGGCAATGCTGCAAATGGCGCTGACTAATCAGGCGGTGGCTGCGGGAATTCCCCTTGCCATCGCGCAGCGCGCTGCACAAGGCGTGGTGGTGGGGGGCGGCCAGATGCTTGCCAGCCGCGATCCGCGGCAAATGATTGAGTCGTTGATGGCTTACCGTGGCGTGACGGCGGCAGCGCTGCAGTCGATGGCCGATCAGAACATCGAATCCATTGTGGGGCGGGCAGTAAAGGCTGGCGCTGAGGTTGCGCGACGGGGAATGTAGTCAGGGCAGGGGATATACAGTGAAGGCCCGCTGAAGGGCCTTCACTGTAAAAGGCGTCAGCCGGTTGCGATTATTCGGCCTTGAAGCAATAGACAGCCAGTTTGTTGCCATCAAGGTCCCGAGCGTAAGCGGCATAGGCATTTTCAGCCCAGTTACGCGAACCCGGTTGGCCTTCACAGATGCCACCAGCCGCGAGAGCGGTTTCGTGGAATGCATGTACCGCAGCGCGATTAGGCGCTTCGAAGCTGACAGTCACGCCATTGCCAACGTTGGCAGGATTGCCATTGGCGGGTTTGAGCACGAAGAACGACGGTTTATCCACGCCCCAGATGGAGCCGGATTCATCGAGGTCGGCAACACGGTTAAGACCAATTTCTTTGAGAACGTCATCATAGAAGGTCCGTGCTTTGGCAAGGTCATTGGTACCGACAGTGACATGGGTAAAAACAGACATTTTGATTTCCTTTGGGTTGTGATGCGGGTGTGCGCGCTGGCCGATATCACGGCAGTGCCTTGGTCAGAAATGAATGACAGTGCGAATGCTTTGCCCGGCATGCATCAATTCGAAAGCCTTGTTGATGTCCTCAAGGCCAAGGTTATGAGTGATGAAGGTTTCCAGCGGAATTTCGCCGGTGCTCGCTTTCTCGACGTAGCTGGGAAGCTCCGTGCGGCCCTTGACCCCGCCAAACGCACTGCCGCGCCAGACGCGCCCGGTCACCAGTTGGAAAGGACGGGTACTGATTTCCTGGCCCGCACCGGCGACACCGATGATGATCGATTCACCCCAGCCTTTGTGGCAGCACTCCAGAGCAGCTCGCATCAATTTGACGTTGCCGACACATTCAAACGAATAGTCCACGCCACCGTCGGAGAGCTCGACAATCACGTCCTGGATAGGTTTGTCATAGTCCATGGGATTTATGAAGTCGGTCGCTCCAAGCGATAGGGCGACGTCCCGCTTGGCCGGGTTGATATCAATGGCGATGACTCGCCCGGCGTTGGCCATTTTCGCGCCGATGATGGCCGCCAGCCCGATCCCGCCGAGCCCGAATATCGCAACGCTTGCCCCAGCCTCGACCTTGGCAGTATTGAGTACGGCACCAATGCCTGTGGTCACGCCACAGCCCAACAAGCACACCTGTTCTAGCGGCGCATCTTTGGGGATTTTGGCCAGGGAGATCTCCGGCAGTACCGTGTACTCGGAGAAGGTCGAACAGCCCATGTAGTGGAACACCGGCTGGCCCTGAAAGGAGAAACGCGATGTTCCGTCAGGCATCAGGCCCTTGCCCTGTGTCGCTCTGACTGCCTGGCACAGGTTGGTCTTGCCCGATAGGCAGAATTTGCATTGCCGGCACTCGGCCGTGTACAGCGGAATCACGTGGTCGCCGACCGACAATGACGTAACGCCTTCGCCGATCGACTCGACGATCCCGCCGCCCTCATGACCCAGCACGGCAGGAAAGATCCCCTCGGGATCGTCGCCCGACAGGGTAAAAGCATCCGTGTGGCAGACACCGGTTGCCACGATTCGTACCCGTACTTCGCCAGCCTTGGGCGGTGCGACATCGATGTCCACCAGCTGTAACGGCTGTCCTGGGCCGAACGCGACTGCCGCCTTCGATTTAATGGTCACTGCTGACATGGTTTCCCTCTTGTTCATGGCCAGCCTCCGTTCCAACAGGAATGGAGGTTGGGATTCAGATTTCTTTCACCAGGCGCAAAGCGTCGTAGATGGCCGCGTGGGTGTTGCGGGCAGACACGGCGTCGCCGATCCGGAACAGCTGGAAGCGGCCCTCGGGATTGGTGACGATGTTCTGTGCCGTGCCGGCGATCAGGTCATGCTGTTCTACCGCGCCGCCATTGGTGGAGAGAGGACGCAGGTCGAAGTACAAGTCGTCCAGGGGAAGGGTGCCGTGGTTGACGACCACCTGATCGACCACGCGCTGCTTGTGAACCTGCCCATAATCGCTACTAAAGGTTGCAACGAGCCCGCCATCACGTTTTTCCACTGTTTCGACCCGGTAGGTGACGGTGAAGGTGACGTCCAGGTCCTGCAGGCTGCGCATGTAGGGCACCAGGTTCATGGCCATGACTTCAGGTGCAAACGAGCGGTCAGGGGTGACGATCTCCACGGTCGCACCGCTTTGCGCGATGACCTCGGCAGCCTGCAGGGCGGCATGATCCCCAGCATCGTCGAAGATCAGTACGTTGCGCCCGGGCTTGATGTCACCGGAAATGATGTCCCAAGTTGAAACCACGAGTTCGTTGCCTTCGCGGAGCACCTCGGTATCAGGGAGGCCGCCGGTCGCAACGATGACCACGTCAGGCTCGAAGGCTTGCACAGTGTCGGCTTCGGCCCAGGTGTTGAAGTGAAACTTCACCCCCAACCGTTCGCATTGCGCCATGCGCCAATCAATGATGCCGATCATCTCGCGACGACGCTCGCTCAACGCAGTCAGACGAATCTGCCCGCCAGGTTGGTCAGCCGCCTCAAGCACCGTTACATCATGGCCGCGCTCACCGGCGACCCGCGCCGCTTCCAGCCCAGCAGGGCCGGTACCGACCACCAGCACTTTGCGCTTGACGGCGGCTTTTGGAATGTCATGAGGCATGGTGGTTTCCCGCCCCGTCGCTGCGTTGTGGATACAGTAGGCCGCGCCGCCCTGGTAGATGCGATCCAGACAATAGTTGGCGCCCACGCACGGGCGAATGTCTTCTTCGCGCTTCTCGATGATTTTGCGCACGATGTGCGGATCGGTCATGTGCGCGCGAGTCATACCCACCATATCCACTTTGCCTGACGCGATCGCGTAGCGCGCCGTGGCTACGTCTGGAATCTTCGCAGCGTGGAAGGTCGGGAAGCCTGTCGACGAGCGGATCTCGCCAGCGAAATCGAGATGGGGCGAGTTGCGCATACCCTGAATCGGGATGACATCGGTCAGCCCTGCATCCGTATCGATGTGACCGCGCACGACGTTCAGGAAGTCGACCAGTCCGCTGTCCTTGAGCATGTGAGAAACCTGCATGCCCTCACTGGCAGTGAAGCCACCGGGCAGTTCTTCATCACCGGTGTAGCGAACCCCGAGCAGAAAATCTTCGCCGACCCGCTGGCGGATGCCACGCAGTATGTCGAAGGTAAATCGCATGCGGTTTTCCAGCGAGCCGCCGTAAGGGCCGTCGAGGTCATTGGTCAACGGCGACCAGAACTGGTCCATCAAATGCCCGTAAGCCTGAAGCTCCAGGCCATCGAGACCTGCCGCCTTCATGCGCTCCGCGGCGTCTACATAGTCCTTGATGATCCGCTCGATGTCCCATTCCTCCATTTTCTTCGGGAAGGAGCGGTGTGAAGCCTCGCGACGGTGTGACGGTGACACCACCGGTAACCAGTCGGCCTTATCCCAGCGGGTGCGACGACCCAGGTGAGTCAACTGGATCATCACTGCCGCGCCATGTTCGTGACATTCATCGGTCAGGTCCTTCAACCATCCGACTACTTCGTCCTTGTAGGCGAGCACATTGTTGAACACCGGCGGGCTGTCTCGGGATACAGCGGCTGAACCGGCAGTCATGGTCAGGGCGACACCGGCTTTGGCGCGCTCCACGTGGTAGGCGCGGTAGAGATCCTTGGGCATGCCGTCCACAGGGTAGGCCGGTTCATGGGAAGTGGTCATGATCCGGTTTCTGAGGGTCAGATTCTTGATTTTATAGGGTTGCAGCAAGGGATCGCTGGACATCGTGGTGCGCTCCAAAGTGGGCTTCATCAGGCTCGGTGACTTAAAACTAGGATAAATGTACACCTGTGTCAATCGTTGACGACATAGGTGTACATTTTGCTTGCGTGCCAAAAAAACCAGGATTAACATCCGTCAAACCCGGGCTGATTTGACTCGTACGCGTCTGGCTTCCATCGCATTGAGTGGTCATTGCCCGCGGCGTAATGAAAGTGCGCGCAGCGGCAAACCGCACTCGTTGAGGCGGACGTGAAAGTGGGTGTTATAGGTGACGGTTCAGGTGTGACTCATTGGAATTGAAGAGGGCACAGTCGTGCTTTTTAATCTTCTGCCTCATTGATATTTTGGAAAGGAGAGAATAGGTGACAGAGTTATTTGATATTCGCTTGGCTAGCAAACAAACAGCTTTCACTGAAATCCCAGTCATAGATATATCGTCGCTCATAAATGGCGAAGATCCGCTGAAGGTGGCAAGCCAAATAGGTGATGCATGCGAAAAAGTGGGTTTTTTTTATATAAAAGACCATGGCATTGACCAGCAGTTAATAGATGAGATGTATGCGCTTACCAAAAGTTTTTTCAAGCTTCCTTATGAGGAGAAGAATAAGCTTAATATCGTGAATTCCGGGCTCACGCTACGTGGTTATATACCGATGTACGCGGAAAACGTCGATCCTGCTAATACCCGAGATTTCAAAGAGTGTTTTGATTGCGGAGCTCATTATGATGAAGTCTCTCCATTTTTTGGTCCTAATCAAATGCCGTCTGTACTGCCGCAATTTGAGAGGGTTGCCGAAGATTACCATTCCTCTGTATTGGCACTCGCGCGAATGCTTATTGGCGGGATCGCGCTGAGCTTGGGTTTACCACAAGATTACTTTGAACATCTTCAGCGTAAGCCCATCACTATTCAGCGAATTTTGCGTTACCCGCCCCAGATCGGAAAGGTTTCCCTAGAGGAGATCGGTATTGGGGCACACACGGACTATGGTTTCTTGACGGTCCTATCCCAAGATGCAGTTGGCGGTTTGCAAGTCAGGAACCGTGCAGGGGAGTGGGTTACCGCCCCACCAGTTGAAGGCACTTTTATCGTCAATATTGGTGATCTAGTTCAAACCCTCACCAACGATCGCTACACCTCGACAATGCATCGCGTCATAAATACTAGCGGTCTAGAGCGCTATTCAATACCTTTCTTTATTGATTTGGATTTCGATGCGGTTGTTGAGCCTGTGCCAACCTGCGTGAGTGAGGCTCTACCTGCGAAGTACGAAGCGTACACTTGTGGTCAACACAAATTTAAGCGTTTCGTAGATAGCTATGCGCATCTGAAAGGCGAATAGGGAGTTTTCGATGTGCATCCTATACATGGCCGACCCAGGACGCGCCGCGCTTGATCGCCTTCAGCCATTGGGATTTCAGCTCAGTGGCTGGAATCGTTCTTCGAAGGAGGTGCCAGGTGGTCGCTGTTACGTCGGCCCGGACGAATTAGAGGAATTTTTAGGGCAGTGCGACATCCATGTGAACATGTTGCCGCTGACTCCCCTTTCTGCGTTGGATAAAGGTCATCTGGGAGGTGCTGTACTGGATGTTTTGGTACAAGAGCCTCCCGCTCAAGACAACCCACTCTGGAAACACCCTCGAGTGCTCCTGACTCCTCATATTGCAAGCGATGTGCAGATTGAAGGTGGTGTGGCGGTGAGTGTTGAGAATCTCCAAAGAGAGTGTGAGGGAATTTTCGAATGGAAGTGAGGGAAACGCTCTGTGGCTGGTAGTGCGGTTGCGATAGCGCGCTCAAAGGGGGACGAGATGATTAGGTCGGGCGCGGACGTGATGGATTCGGCAAACGCTCGAGCTTGAAGCTGGCCTTTTTCAGTCAGCGGTATTGAGTCCGGTGCTGTCGTGGCGAGACCCGCATTTGCGGCGCTCTCAGCATGGCGGATCAACCTTACGCGTTTCATTGCGGGCCCTCCGTAGATGTGAAGGAAATTCCTCATTTGTCCTGGGCGCTTCCATGCTGTTCGCCATTCCACGCGTCAGTGAGTTCGTCTATACGATCTGCAATCTGAGGAGTTTTTGATAGGACTAGGCATCGCGTGTTACCGACAAATTCTTCAATCAGATACACGGCGTCGCCGACATCCAATTCCAGCTCTTGCAGTGCCTCATCGGGAATCCGGATTGCACCGTCACCATCCCATTCTTCGATGATGATTTTCATGGGTGGCTGTCTCACGTGTGGTCTCCATTGCTTTGAGTTGGCAATGGTAACGTGCTTTTGCTTAAAGGCTCAGAGCGCTGCGAGCAAACGTTCGAGCTGTTCACGCTCCCAGGCACCCAACAGTTCAACAGGATCGGCTCCGTCACTTTGGCATAACCCAAGTGTCCCGACTCAGCCATCAGGCGACCTGCAGTACTCGCAGTAGCCCAGGGTGTCACAGTCATTGAAGAGTGTGAGCTGCCAGCCATCAATCTCTACGGGTAGGCTGCATCCGGGGCATTGTGAAGAGGCGCCCAACCACGGCTGGGCGCCATTTGACTCAGCCAGTGTGGTGACTCTCGGCAAGGCCATAGACGGATGTGTCGATGCCTTCGAAGCGCGCTTTTAGCTGCAGCGCCAGATACAGCGAATAATGCCGTGACTGATGCAGGTTGCCACCGTGGAACCAGAGGTTTTCCTGCTGTGTTGGCTTCCACATGTTCCGCAGTTCGCCCTCGTACGGGCCAGGATCATTCGTGGTTCCAGAACCCAAGCCCCAGCAGCGGCCGACCTTGTCAGCTACTTCCTGGGAAATCAGCTTCGCCGCCCAACCATTCATTGAGCCATAGCCCGTGGCATAGACGATCAGATCCGCCGGTAGTCGGCTGCCATCGTTGAGTACGACGGCATCTGCTTCGATGCGTTCGACACCCAGGCCAGGCGCGCTCTTGAGCTTGATCGTGCCGTTAGCGATCAGTTCGGAGGCGCCGACGTCGATGTAGTAACCAGAACCACGGCGTACATACTTCATGAAAAGGCCAGACTCGTCGTCACCGAAATCGAGCATGAAGCCGGCCTTGGCCAAGCGCTCGTAGAAGTCCTTGTCACGCTCCTTGATCGCGTCAAAGATGGGTTGATGAAAGCTTGGCATAACCTTGTAGGGGATCGAGGCGAACAGCATGTCGGCCTTGTCCGTGGTCAAACCCGTCTCCAGGGCGTCTTCAGAGTAGAGCCCGCCGAAGACGAGATCCATTAAACTGTCGGAACGCACGATGTGGGTGCTGGAGCGTTGCACCATGGTCACCTCGGCGCCGTTCTCCACCAAGTCGGCGCAGATATCGTGAGCCGAATTGTTCGCACCGATGACCACCGCGCGCTTGCCGCTCCAGGCGTCTCCTCCGGGATGGCGGCTGGAATGATGCTGCTGGCCATTGAAAACCTCGGCACCCGGATAACTGGGAACATTGGGTACGCCAGACATGCCGGTGGCCAGGATCAACTGGGTAGGCTGTAAAGTCACACGCTCGCCCTCGCGCTGCACTTCAACCTTCCAGGTGCCACTTTGCTCGTCAAAGCTGGCGCTCACGCATTCTGTACGCGGCCAATAATTGAGCTCCATGACTTTGGTGTACATTTCCAGCCAGTCGCCAATTTGGTCTTTTGGGGTGAAGACAGGCCAGTGATCGGGGAAGGGCAGGTAGGGCATATGGTCGTACCAGACAGGGTCGTGCAGGCACAGCGACTTGTAGCGACCGCGCCACTGATCGCCAGGACGTTCGGCTTTGTCGACGATCAAAGTTGGCACGCCCATTCGCTTGAGCCGCGCAGCGAGCCCCAGCCCACCCTGGCCGCCGCCCACGATCAGGCAGTAAGGTTGGGTGGTGATGCCTAGCGAAGCTTCTTCATCGCGACGGCGCTCTAGCCAGTTGCGTTTGTCGGCGTGGGCGTGACCATGACTGGCACCCATTGGACGACGGCGGCCACGGGGTTCTTCAAAGCCTTTGAGCTCGCGCATGGTCGTCAACAGCGTCCAGCACAGGCCCTCCTTTAGGCGCACGTAGCCTTTACCTCGCGCCGCATCGGTTTCCAGGCTGATCCAGCCTTCGAGCACACCATTATTCAGCGTCGCCTCACCTTCCAGTTTCCATAGCTCAGGACGAGTCTGGTCTAGGCGTGTTTCAAGCATGTCTCGGATGGCAGGCTTGCCTTCCAAGGTCACTAAGTTCCAGCTGAAAAGTAGTAGGTCACGCCAGTGACACTCTTCGGCAAACAGTTCCAGTGCGCCGTTCAAATCACGTTGGGCGAGACGCTCGCCGAGGTTTTCGATCCAAGCCGCGAGCTGAGCAGTTGGCGTGTGCAGGGGTGTTTCAACAGCGATGTTCATGGGGCTTCTCCGATCTTGTTGTTTTTGTACAATTTGCCCCAGAGCAAGGCTCGGGCCACCTTCGCGAAAGCCCCATTGCAGAGCGGCTGCTGCAGTATTGCTCAGGCCTGGATTCGGAGATCTGTCACTATTCTGGAAATGGTGGATGACAGAGTGTCACTCGGTGCAAAAAGCGCTGGTTGCGATCTTTTCATATAAGCTGCGAACAGACCCGTGTCCTGACCGTAACGGAGAACAAGAATAATGAAGCCGGCCTTGATCAACGCCCATGCACAGCAAGTGCTGCAAGCCGTGCAGGGCACTGACGCCAATCACGGCCCTATTACTGACCGTGCCATCACACGATCTTGGCGCCGGTGCCTGGATCAGTATCAGCTCGATCCTGCCAGTCGCCGCGCACCTAACGTGGTTGAGCATCCACGCTTGCAGGATCACCGCGCGCCACTGGAACACATCATCGCTGTAGCGCATTGGCAGATGAGTAACTTGCACCAACAACTCGGACGTGATGGCCACGTGGTGCTACTCACCGATGCTTTCGGTGTGGCGATCGACAGTGTGTTTAACGAATCCGAACGAGCCGAATTTCAGCGTTCCGGGCTGTGGCTCGGCTCGGTATGGAGTGAAGATTGCGAAGGTACCAACGGTGTCGGCACCTGCTTGGTCGAGCGACAGCACGTAACCATCCGTCGTGATGAGCATTTCCGTGGCAAGCACGTCGGTCTGACCTGTTCGGCTAGCCCGATATTTGATGCGAGTGGAGAGTTACTAGCCGTGCTCAACCTCTCTTCTGTAAGGGATGACCAGAGCCTTCAGCAACACTTCCAGGCCATGGCATTGACCAACCTGTCAGCCAAGTTAATAGAGAGCTGTTTTTTCTTGGGACATGATCCGCAGCGATATTTGCTGCGCTTCCACCCAGAGGCAGGCTTCGTTGGGCTGCTGGGTGAAGGTCTGCTCAGTTTCGACGAGAGTGCCCGTATTTGCTCAGTCAATCATGCTGCGCTGGATCTGTTTGGCCTCAGCCGTGATCAAGTGATCGGCCAGTCTCTAACAATGCTGTTGGAAACACCTATTGAGCAGGTGATGAGTCAGGCCAGTTCTCAGCCGAGTGTCTGTTGGCCAGTGCGGCTGGTGGACGGACGCCAGTTCTACGGGCAACTGCGAGAACCCGCGCACCAGGCGCCCTTGGTCATTCCCGCGACTCCCAAAATCAACGACGTGCACGTGTGCTTGGAAGACCCACGCCTGCAACGCGGCTTTGCTCGCGCATTACGTGTTTTGGAGCGTGACGTTCCGGTGTTTTTACAGGGCGAAACCGGTACCGGCAAAGAAGCTTTTGCTGCGGCTCTGCACCGCGCCAGCACCCGAGCGAACCAGCCGTTTGTGGCGATCAATTGCGCAGCCATTCCAGAAACGCTGATCGAAAGCGAGCTGTTCGGCTATCGCGGCGGCAGCTTCACCGGTGCACGTAAAGACGGGATGATCGGTAAGCTGGAACAGGCCCACGGCGGCATACTATTTCTTGATGAGATCGCCGATATGCCACTGGCTTTACAGACTCGCCTGCTGCGCGTGTTGGAGGAGCGTCAGGTGGTGCCCTTAGGCGGCTCGACGACACGTCCGCTCGATGTTCGCCTCATCAGTGCCAGCCACCAGGATCTGCACGCCTGCGTGGCCGAAGGGCGCTTGCGCGAGGATCTGTTCTACCGCGTTGCCGGGTTCGCCGTGCAGCTCCCACCGCTGCGTGAACGATCAGACAAGGGGCATTTGCTCGACCTATTGCTGCGCGAGGAGGCAGCAGGGATCAGGATTCGGCTAGAGGCGGGCGTCAGAGAGCGCTTGCTGGCGCAGCCTTGGCCGGGCAATGTCCGGCAGCTGCGTACGTGTCTGCGCACACTGGTAGCGTTGGCGTTGGAGGGGCGTGTCACTTTAGACGACTTGACGGAGTTGCTGCCGGCAGCGCCAGCGACAGCCGCGCTGGCCGAAAATCCGTTGGGCGTATCCGAGCGGCAGACGCTGCTCACGTTGATTGAGGCGGAACACTGGCATATCGCCCATGTTGCCGCTCGCCTGGGGATCAGCCGCAATACCCTCTATCGCAAACTGCGTCATCACGGTATTTCACGACCTGGTTGAATGCAGAATGACATCGTCGCGTTTCCTGCCTCTGTGGACTTGGACTGAGGGTAGACACGACAAGTGTTCTCGACCTTATCGGTTGACCGGAGAGGGAAGGGCTCGCTTGAGCTTCGTTGCGTGCCTCAGTCAGCGGTAGCACCTGATGTTGATTGTTGTAATCGCTCATTCGGGCAAGGCCCGGCTTGATGGTAGCGCTTTAGCTTCATACGGATCGGCGCTACAAGCATAAAACCAGCCCCAGCCGGTGATTTAAAACCAGTTCGTGCAACTGAAACACTGACGAAACATTCCGGCCATATGATTCGCGTCGTCATAGAGCTAAACAGAAAGGACTTGTACCAAGGCGCGCCAAACCGCCCGCGCGCGAGTCAACCTCGAGCCATGCTAGCGGGGCAAGTGGCTATGCGCCGCACTGCGACTAAAGATACGGTCACTGGCTGCGTAGCGGTGCCGGCTACCCAACGGTGGCGAGCTCTTCGGTTTGACAAGGCTGGAGGCCGGCTGCAGAAAGCTGAGTAAGGCCTGCTGGGTATCGTGCCAGGCCGTCTGGTGCTCCATATCGAGGAAGTGCCCGGCGTTCTTGATTGTATGGAACTGGGACTGACGGGCATGACCGGCAAAAAGGCGGGCATCTTCCACCGAGGTGTACTCATCCCATTCGCCGTTGACAAACAGCAGCGGGACTTCGATAGCTGCGGCACAGGCGACGTAGCAGTGGGTGTCCTGGGTCAGCACCTCATTGACGTGGAAATGCATCTGCCTGTATTCGTGTTCGGCCAGGCTGCTGACATGGCGGTAATTAAAACGTTTGAACAACGATGGCAGGTGCTTGCCGATAGTGCTGTTGATCAAGCGTCCGACATTGAGGCGATCGCAGGCCTGGAGAAAATTCAGGCCGCTCTCCAGATAATCGCGCATCGGCGTATTGATCCGCGCTGCGAATGAATTGATCACCGCCTTCTCGATTCGTCGTGGCCGCTGGGCCAGTGCCAGCAAGGTAGCCGCCCCGCCCCAGGAAAAGGACAGCACATGGTGCACGGAAAAGTGTTCGATCAATTCCAGCAGTATCTCTGCTTCGTCTTCCTTTCGGATCGGTTTGCCATGGAGGTTGTGTAGTCTCGACTCACCGGCGTAGGGCTGGTCGTAGAGAACCACATTGAATCGAGGCTGCAGGTAACGCACCGTTTGGGCAAAGGATGCGGTAGTTGCCAGCGAGCCGTTGACCAGAATGATGGTCTTGTCAGCGGCGGCGTTGAGATAGTGCTCGGTATAAACCTTGTACTTTTTGCATATCTCGACGATGGCAGTTTTCGGCATCATGTCATTTTCTTCCTTGAAAAAATTGGACTAAGCGCACAGCGCGAGCGACTGCCCATAGGGCTTTATCGCAGAAAGCAGAACACGTGGGCCTGACAGTGAAGTGCCAGGCAAATACCTTAATAACTTAAGGCGATTTTCATGCGTCAACGCACAAGGTTCCTCCGGTACAGCCTGCTGACAGCACAGACAATAATGGTGCGAGGACGCCAATACGGGTGCAGTGACTAATGAGTCACTGACTGACCAGAGGTTCAGAGTTAAGCAGGTGATCTCCCACATGCAAGTGCGCAAACGTGCTATTCCGACGAGCTGTGACTATGCCCATGAGGTTGGACTGCGAGCCATCGATCTCAACCGGCATAAGGCCGTTGTAGATCTCACCACGAACATTGCCAGTAACCTTCGCTGAACCACGTTGTTCGACCCACGGCGTGAGCTCCCACAATCGCAGTTTCGAGGGCTAGCTGGTTCTGATTGATCTTGAAGAGAGGGGAACGGAGTAAGTCTGCATTCGACATAGTGATTCGTCCGTGGAGGAGGGCAGCGTATGGTCTGACACAGGCGGGCACCGCTTTCCACCATTCGTTCAGTCGATAGTTATCATCAAGGAATGCAAGTTCTGTTTTGCCGGAAAAGGCGGAGGATGGCGCTATACCGAAGCCGCTTCTGAAGGAACTGCGCGATGAGAATTTCAACCTGGCTTGCCCTTGTCGCGGTATTGACCGCCGGTTTTGCCGTCACCGCACCGGCCTATGCTGGCGACCCGCAGTCCTGCCATTTTTTGCCGATGGCGGATAGCACCACTGGCCTGCAGCATGCCCAATCGGTGGGCGTGCTCTACAGCGAAAACACCGTCAACACTCTCGAATACCTGGAGCAGTACCACTCTGTAGCGCTTAACGGCGCGAAGAACCCCGCACTGGATTCGCGCATCGGCAACGCCTTCGTCAACAGCTCCGATCCGAAACTGGCGATCAACTGGCTCATGGGTTCGCTACAGAAAGAGTTCGCCTCGGTGACCGTCTACAACAACCTCGATGCGCTGGTGCAAGCGCATCCTGACGTGGTGGTGATGTTGGACACGTACAGCCGTCTGGTGTCGAAGCGCAACAACCAGGTTGAAGCGCGATTCATGGCCAAGTTCTACGACTCGAACCTGCAATACATCGGCAAGGCTGAAGGTTCGCGTGAACAACAAATGCCTTCGGTCTGGGTTCATGGCAAAGCGGCTCCGGAGATTGCCGCACAAATTGACCAGCAACGTGACTTGCAAGTAGATGCCCTGAAACAATTCGATGCGTCGCTGAAAACGCTAGTTACGTCCAGCGAAGTGGCTCAGCTCGCAACCAACTGATGGCGTGGCCCCTAGGCGGCCGCATCCGAGAAATACATGAGCCGACGTCAACGAGTCCAAGTCGCTGTGAGAAATACCTGATTATACAAGTGGGCGATGTCAGATGTTCATAGGCAGCTCACGAGGCGGAGATTACCGGCTCAGTGTTCCCGAAATGAACGCAACTGTTCATAGATTGATGTTCATAGATCTAGTTTCCCCGCGGTCCTCAGTTGCCTCATCCCCCGACCTGTGACGGTCCCAGTCCAGAAGGTGATGGATGCTGGTTTTCAAAAATCCATGCTTTGGGATCTGGTTGGAAATCGGGTAGAACCTGACAGGCTCAGAATTGAACAGTGTGGTTTGTCCCGGAGCTGGTTGCTCATGGCACCTTCTAATAGCCTCAATTGTGAAGCTCGGAGGTCTCTAGGGAAGCGGGGTCTGTTCAATCTGGCAGCTTCGGAGGCGCTGAGAGCGTGTCTCTGTATGGCTGTACTGTGATGAGCTACTGCCTTTGGTAGTAGGGATCTCCTGAACCGACTGAGCATGATGGTACGTGGCTATGCGGCTAGGCGACTTGTTGGGCTGCGGAGCTAAAGCTACTTTGCCTATCGCTCCTTCGGGCTTAAGCCCGGTTCGACTCCAAGTATTCACATGCCCTGGGCGAGTCACTCCACAGTCGGCCCGCCACGATTGATTCAAGAACATGACCTGTATCAAAAGGCGCCCCTATCGCCACGTTACTATCCGTGCGAGACCCATTCCAAGGCGCGCAACATGACCAATCCCTATCAACTGCTCGGTGGCGCAGCCGGCGTACGCGCGCTGTGCGAGGCGTTCTACGCAATCATGGACACGCAGCCAGAGGCTGCCGATATCCGCCGCATGCACGGCAGCGATCTCGGGCCCATCAAGGAAAAGCTGTACGAATACCTGTCCGGCTGGATGGGCGGGCCGCCTTTGTATCAGCTGCGTCACGGCACAATGTGCATGACCAAGTCGCACCAACCCTATGCCATCGGTTCGCGCGAGCGCGATCAATGGCTACTGTGTATGGATCTTGCCCTGGAGCACATCGGCGCCAGCGCAGAAGTCAAGGCGATGTTGCAAGGCCCGATGGCGCGCATTGCCGATGCTGTGCGCAACCGCAACAGCAGCGCGATCGAACCCGAGGCTGCCCAAGCCAGCGGGTGATCCAGCGAGGCATCCAGGTTGATGGAGAAGGTATGAGTTATCTGTTGTTGAAGTTCATTCATTTGACGGCGGCGGCTTTCTTCATTGGCGGCGTGTTCTTCGAGGTGATGATCCTCTATCCTGCAGCCCGCCAGCTGGATCAGGCGCCTCGCGAGCTGCTGTCGAAGGCTTTGGGCGTACGGGCGCGCCGTGTCATGCACTGGGTAGTGCTGGCGCTATTCGGCGCAGGCTTGGGATTGGCATGGCAGTATCGAGCGGTGCTGCACGATCCTTTGGCCAGCAGCTTTGGCACCTTGCTGGCGCTGAAAATCGGCCTGGCCCTGAGTATTCTCGGCCAATTCAGCTATGTGGTTTACCTGATGCGAACGGGGCGCATGACGGCGCTGCGATCACGGCGGATTCACATCAGTGTGCTGGTGCACGTGCTCGGCATCCTGTTTCTGGCCAAGGCGATGGTCTTGCTGTCCTGGTGACGCGTTGCAACGTAGACTTCGACGCATTAGGCAATTCAGTACGCATTTTGTAGGGATAGTACGAGCAAACATCTCGGCGCGGGCGATCCGCTTTGGCCTCCAATGAAGGCTACGTTGATCAATGTCGCTTACGAAGTAATGGTGATTGAGTCCTGGAGGCTGCGATGCTGTTGTTGATCACCCATGCCCAAGGTTCAATGCCGGCACGGCGCAGATCCGTCTTCGTACTGTTGGCCGCCCTGATTTCTATCGCCTAACCGAGGCATACCGAAGCGATACGAAGCTGTCAACATAACGGTGGGGGCTCCACGCCCCTTGTCACCACCACGCGGCTGCTAAGCTAATTCGCAATTGCTGATGCAAATCCAGCAATCCGCCCTGGGTCAAATTTCCATCGGCAAGGTGGGGCAGTTTTCAAGCAGCGCCAACAGGCCAGGAGGTCTGGCGGATCAACCTCGAGGTGAAGCGCGTTGATGAGGTAGTGATTCCGGTTGTGGCCGGTCACCAGACTTTCACTGACCGTGGACTGGCGCAGGATGCTGGGCGGGAGCTTGGGGCGCGGATGGTGGCGGAGCGTTCAGCACAATAGGTGTAAATCAGGAGTAAATACCCCTCGGCATGCGTTAGTGAATGACCGCTTTTGCCGATTCCTGCCGTCACGACTGACCGAAATCGACCCAGCGTTGGGAAATACGCAGCACCGGCGCCAAGCTATCCGACATCGGCGCCCGACCCTGCAGCCCTGAACGAGCAAAACGACCGAATGGAGTAGTGGGACTAAACCAAAATGAGCAGGACGGTGCCCAAGGTGTAACGCATTCCTTAGCCGGCTAGACGGGTCTTGGTTTCCCTGGCCTCAAGTGACGAATCGTTGGCTCGATACTGACCTGGCGTCATGCCGAACCAGCGCAGGCAAGCCTTGTGGAAACTGCTGTGGTCGTGAAAGCCGAGCAGGTAAGTCACGTGCTTCATATTGAAATGGGAATGACGTAGGTAGAAGTCGGCCAACTCCCGACGCACATCGTTCAGGACATCCTTGAATTGCGTGCCATCCTTCTCCAGTGCCCGTTGCAGCGTTCGCTTGCTGATATTCAGCGCGGCCGCAATCGATTCCATATCACACTGGCCCTGCGCTTGCGGCTGACTCAGGCGCTCGGTGATCAGCGCACGAATCCTGCATACGATGGTGATGCCGTACAACAGCTCCAGCTGAGCTTTGGCAAAGCTGTCATGGAGCATGGCCAGCGCCTCGTTGGCCATGCTCAATGGACGCAGCAGCTCCTGGCCATCGAACAGGATGCTGTCATAGGCCGCCCCGAAACGCAGCTCATAGCCAAACAGCCGTTGATGCTCGCAGATGTCTTCCGGTTGGGGATAGCTGAACTCCACACTCAGCGGTTGCAGCGATTTGCCACCGCTCAGCCAGCGACAGATACCCAGCAGCGATCCGAGGCTGGCATCGGTGTACTGTCGGGGCTTGATCGAACCGCGCTGATGATGATCGAGCGCGGCCAGGCGGTAATGCTGTTGTTCCTGGACAAAAAACAGGCTGAATCCAGTGCTGATCAACGGGCTGAAATGAACCAGTCGTTCGAATGCCTTTTTCAGGTTCAAGCTGGACATCATGGTGTAGCCAACGATCTGAAAAATGTCCGGATGGAAATTCTCGTAGGCCTTCAAACCAATGTTCGGATCGCTGGAGGCCTGAGCCGCCAGATCCCATAGGCGGTAGACAGTGCTTCGTTCGTAGAATGATCCCGGTATATCTGCGCGCTTTATATCAAGTCCAGCCTCCTGGCACAGACTGTCGACATCCAGTCCTTGCGCCGAAAGCGTATTCACCAGCACCCTGGCATAGCCTGAACTCATTCTGTACATGACGACCCCATCTCCCTGTTAAACCAGACATCCTTTACCGCTCCAGCGAAATCGGCGGCCTTATGTGTTGGGAATGTTGGGTGGCCGGGGGGATGTGGTATTGCGTCATGAGCAATCGCAAGTGCTCGATGGCGTCATGGAATTTAAGATCGGCATGTCGTCGCTTTTCTTGGTACTGGCTGAAAGCTTCCGCATCCAGGTAGGGCCGATCAAGAATATTCAGGGCGGCGCAGCTCAAGCTATGGGCTTCGCTGAAAAGCTGGTTGTTACGCTCAAGAGCCAGGTTTAGACAGGCTATGGGTTGATGGGACACTCGCATGTCGTTCATTGCAGTACCCTTTTTATTGATCTGTTGTTATTTTTTTTGGCTCAACCTGCGCTGTTGTGTTGGCAGGCCGGCTCGGGCAAGAAACGTCGCCGCACTCGTAGGTGAAAATGCTCTTCTGGCATGCCTTCAGGGCAGGCATCGAGTATCAAAAATCGCTCAAGCGCTAAAACGAACGTGACGAAGGCGGTATATCCGGATTTGGAATGGAGTATTACGCGGATCACCGGTAGCGATCCGCGAGAATGCTTACTCTGGCATTGTCCAGGATTGCAGCTTGTAGCCCTCCTGGCTCAACTCGGCGCGCACCTCTTCCAGCAGGCTTTCCAGCTGCGCCGGGTCGGAATAGGCACTGCTTGGAATCTGTTTGCGGCCAATACGAGTGTTGGCCCGGTCGATGACGGTCAGGCTCAGTTCGCCATTACCGTCTTGCGGAGCCCAAGCGACGCATTGAAAAGGTTCGAATGCGTGGCCGGCAATCAAAAGTGCTTCGTTGATGCGGAGCGGGGTGCTCATGGGTCTTCTCTCCTTGTACCCAAACAAATGATGTGCTGTCGGTTGGGATTACCAGTCGGCTGGTTATTAGTACTGATGCGCTAACGGGTGCCCGACCTGATCAGGTCGGACGAGGTGAATCAGTATTCCCAGAACATCCGTTGCAGTTCTTTGCTGTCCTGAGTCTTGGTCAGAGCAACCATCGCCAGGATGCGCGCTTTTTGCGGGTTCAGGTCATGGGCAACGACCCAGTCGTATTTGTCATCAGGCTGCTCTGCGTTACGCAGTACAAAACCACCGGCATTGACGTGGGAAGAACGAATGATCTGTACGCCATCCTTACGCAACGCCTGCAAGGATGGGACGACGCGCGAAGAGACCGAGCCATTGCCAGTGCCGGCATGGATGATGGCTTTAGCGCCAGATTGAGCCAGGGCCTTGTAAGCGGTGTCGCTGACATTGCCATAGGAGTAAGCAATTTCGACGTCAGGCAGGCTCTTGATGGTTTTGATGTCGAATTCAGAGTCCATGGTGTGGCGCTTGGCTGGCAGGCGGAACCAATAGGATTTGCCTTCGACCACCATACCCAGCGGGCCCCAGGCGCTTTTGAAGGCTTCAGTCTTGATGTTGATCATCTTGCTCACATCACGACCCGACTGGATCTCGTCGTTCATGGTGACCAGTACACCTTTGCCATGCGCATCTTTGCTGCTGGCGACCGCGACGGCGTTGTACAGGTTCAGCATACCGTCGGCAGACATGGCGGTGCCAGGGCGCATCGAGCCAACGACCACGATTGGCTTGTCGGTTTTTTCCACCAGGTTAAGGAAGTATGCAGTCTCCTCCAGGGTGTCGGTACCGTGAGTAATCACGATGCCATCGACGTCTTTACTGTCGGCCAGTTCCGCGACGCGGCGACCCAGTTGCAGCAGGTTTTCGTTGGTGATGCTTTCCGACGCGATTTGCATGACTTGTTCGCCACGCACATTGGCCAATTGACTCAGCTCGGGAACGCCAGCAATCAACTGATCGATACCCACTTTGGCCGCTTGATAAGTGGCGCTGTTGGCGGCACTGGCGCCTGCGCCGGCGATAGTCCCGCCGGTAGCGAGGATCACAACGTTAGCCAGTTTTTGTTTGGTTTCGACTTCTTTTGCTTGAAGTGCGGTAGGGAGTAGCAGCAGGAGGGCCAAGGCGCCCGGAACAAAGGTATTGAAAGCAGATTTCATTATTGTTCTCTCTAGTTGTAATGACGATGCTGATGCAGGTTCATCTAGAAACACCCCGGGCAGATCTGAATGCCGTGGGGTCTTGAAGGAGAGCAGGATCTGTACCAACTGCATTTTTGTCTGGATAATTATTGTAACTATTTGATATATAACAATTATTTATAAGTTTTTATAAATTTTTTGTTTCGCAATACAGATCGACGCCCGGTTTTCCGACGATGTGGAGGCTTTGTGTTCGGCAGTCCGAAAATGATCACGATAAAAACCGCTTGGCCCTACGAAAGAGGGAGGAGGCCAGCCTTAAAGAAATTCGCATGAGGGCGTGGGATGAAAAAGAGAGTGGCAAGGTCTGTAGTGGTCTAATGAAACCAGACACCCATTTAGGCGAGAATGCTCGCCAGATCGAGGTGTCAGATGACCAAACAACGCCGTTCCTTTTCTGCTGAATTCAAACGCGAGGCTGCCGACCTCGTGTTCAAGCAAAACTACAGCTACATCGAAGCCAGCCGTTCACTCGGCGTCGGCGAGTCGGCCCTGCGCCGCTGGGTCGATCAGGTTCAGCAGGAGCGCCAAGGGTCACTCCGCAGAGCAAAGCGCTGACTCCCGAACAGCAGAAAATCCAGGAGCTGGAAGTCCGGATCGCCCGCCTTGAACGGGAAAAATCAATATTAAAATAGGCTACCGCGCTCTTGATGTCGGAAGATCACGAGCGTACTCGCTGATCAATCAGCTGAGCGTCCATGAGCCGATTGATTGGCTGTGCAAGGTGTTTAAAGTCACCCGTTCGTGCTACTACGCCCAGCGCCATAGGCGCCGAACGCCTGATGTGGAACGGCTTCGGTTGCGCAGCCGGGTGAGCGAGCTGTTCTCGCAAAGTCGCAGTGCTGCCGGCAGTCGTAGCATTCTTTCATTGATGCGTGACGACGGTGAGCAGCTCGGTCGATTCAAAGTGCGCAGCCTGATGCGCGAGCTTGACCTCGTCAGTAAACAGCCCGGATCACATGCCTATAAATGAGCGACGGTTGAACGGTTGGATATCCCGAACATCTTGAATCGGGAGTTCGATGTTCCGGCACCCAACCAGGTGTGGTGCGGCGACATCACCTACATCTGGGCCCAGGGGAAATGGCATTACCTGGCTGTCGTGCTGGATCTTTGCACGCGCCGGGTGGTGGGCTGGGCGTTGTCGGAAAGCCGGACGCCGATCTGGTTATCAAGGCGCTGGATATGGCTTACGAGCAACGAGGAAGACCTCAGGGACTGCTGTTTCACTCGGATCAAGGGTCGCAGGGCGGATTCAACCGGTCGTCGCAACACCTTTGATCGAGGTGTTTATGGGACGACCTGCAGGCTGGATGCAGAAGTTGACGGGACGAGGAGCGATGCGTTCGCCAGGTGCGCCGTCACTTCGCAGTGAGATCGTCCAGGACGAAGTTGGTTGCGTATTCAGCCTCCCAAGCGACTCATCCTTCGGCGCGATGTAGCTAGCTCCGAAAACGTCACCCCGACTCATATGAACCATCAGTTACGGTCAATCACGACTGCAAATCAAAATCGTCGCTACCCAGGTCGAAAATCTACCGCACGATGCGGAATGCTCTGTCCGAAGCGATGCCAGCTACACCGGTGTCGAAAAGCGTGCTGAGTATGATGGTCGTCAGGCCATGTTGCAGATCGGGCCCAGCGCAGCATCTACGCGAGGAAGTATATGCGTCGAGCCCACTCATGCTTGGACATCAGAGGCTTCATTCGTAAGGAAAGAGCCCAATATTGTGTCAGCTAGCCAGCTACGCAGTCGGATTTGAATGACAGTTTTGAGCTCTAAACACTGAATCCATTGGCTCGTAACCCACTTTTCTCATGTGTAACGCAGCAATTGTTACGATGCACAAAATTACGTTACACCGAAGCTTTCGGGCTTGCTGGCGAGACAGCGATGCTTGGCTAAAACCGTGCCGCCGAAAACGCTATTTTGTGCAGAACTCGTCGATAAATTTCTCTTGGCCAGATGAGTCGATCAGGCCTTCAACTGCCCATCCACCGCAGCTCAACACAAGTTGATAACTCGAACAATTTCTAAACGGTTCCCTCACATCGAGGGCTCGGAATTCACGCATTAGGTCGTATGAACTAGCGTGGCCTCCATGCTTGATCAGCCAAGCTACTGCTCTGATGAATTGGCCATGGCTAAAGACCAGTATTTCCTGGGCATCATGATCAGCAATCCTGGTCAGCATCGCATCTGCGCGCCCGAGTAGATGATCGAACGACTCAGCGCCAGGCCCATGAATAATCTCTGCGTCACCGTTCCCCCAGTAGCTTACTGCATGTGGTTTTCGGTCGGCCTGTGTAGTGCCGGCGAAGCGGTTTTGGCTCAAATACGTAAATTCTTCAACGGGCCAGATTTCGAATGTAGCTTGAGAGAAGCGTTCGGTGGTTGTTAGGGCGGTTGCGATGGCGCGTTCGAAGGGGGAGGAGATGATCAGGTCGGGTGCGGAAGTGATGGAGTCAGCAAACGCTCGAGCTTGAAACTGGCCTTTTTCAGTCAGTGGAATTGAATCCGGCGCTGAAGTGGCAAGGCCCGCGTTTGCAGCGCTCTCCGCGTGCCGGATCAACCTTACGACTTTCATCGCGGGCCCTCGGTTTGATGTGGAGGATGCTCTTCATTTGTCCTCGGCGCCACCATGCTGTTCGCCATTCCAAGCTTCAGTGAGCTCGTCTATTCGATTTGCGATTTGAGCCGTTTTTGATAGAACTAGGCATCGAGTGTTCCCGACAAATTCTTCAATCAGATACACAGCGTCGCCGACATCCAGCTCCAGCTCTTGCAGCGCCTCATCGGGAATCCGGATTGCACCGTCACCATCCCATTCTTCGATGATGATTTTCATGGGTGGCTTTCTCACGTGTGGGCTCCATTGCTTTGAGTCGGCAATGGTAACGTGCTTTTGCGTACCGGCTTAGGGCGCAGCGAGCAAATGTTCGAGCTGTTGACGCTCCCAGTTGGGGCGCTCAAGGGTCATCCATCTTATGGGATACCTCCTGCCTAGCTCAGTAGGCTGGGTGATCTGGCGGGCCCGATGCCCGCCAGAGACTTCAGCGCATCAGCTGTATTGGCTTGCAGAATCAGCAGCGATTTTAGACTTCCTGGAATGGCTCAGCTGATAAGCAATTGCCAACCATATGAACCAACCCGGCATGACCATCAAGGCAATACGGGTGTCAGGTCTCAGTGCCAGCAGACATAGAACAAAGCCCAGAAACGCTAGAGAGAACCAGGCCATTGGCACGCCGCCAGGCATTTTGTAGACCGATTGCGCATGCAGGTCGGGCCGGCTTCTGCGATAGGCAATGTACGACGCCAGGATGGTCGACCAAGTGAAAATCACCAGGATTGCCGACACGGTAGAGACGATGGTAAACGCTGTCATGACCTCCGGAACGATGAACAGCAACAGTACACCCACCAGCATCAACAGTGTGGTGAACGCCAGGCTCAGCAGAGGCACGCTATTACCCGACAAACGCCGAAAAATCCCGGGGGCATTGTCGTGACTGGCCAGTCCAAACAGCATGCGACTGGATGAAAATACGCCACTGTTTGCCGATGAGGCGGCAGACGTCAGCACCACAAAGTTGACGATGCCTGCTGCTGCGGGAAACCCTGCAACCAGAAACAGTTCGACGAAAGGGCTCTTGTTGGGTGAAACCTGTTGCCAGGAAGTCACTGCGATAATGCAGGCCAGTGCCAGCACATAAAACAGGATGATTCTCAGCGGAATCGAGTTGATGGCTTTAGGCAGGGTCTTCTCGGGGGAGCGAGTTTCGGCGGCTGCAGTACCAATCAGTTCGGTGCCGGCAAAGGAGAAGATTGCCATCTGGAATCCGGCAAAGAAACCAAACAGGCCGTTGGGGAAGGCTGCCTGTTTATCCAGCAGGTGGTTGAGGGATGCGGTAACGCCACTGGGAGATACAAAGGAGCTGGCAATCATCACCATGCTGACGCCAATCAGGGTGACCACGGCAATGATCTTGATGATCGCGAACCAGAACTCCACTTCACCGAAAAGTCTGACGGTCAGCACGTTTAAGGCGAACAGTGTCATTAACATACCGATGGCCGGGATCCAGGCGGGTACATCGGGGAACCAGTACTGAAAGAATCCGCCGACCACTACGGCATCGCCCACCACCGCGACGCTCCAACTCAGCCAGTACGACCAGCCGAGGAAGAATGCCGCTCGCGGGCCAAGGTAGGCACCGGCAAAATCCGCGAAGGTTTTGAAGTTCAAGTTGGAGAGCAACAGTTCGCCCATAGCGCGCATGACGAAGTAGACGAACAGACCGATGATCATGTAAATGAGGATGATCGACGTGCCGGAGAGGGCGATGATCTTCCCGGAGCCCATGAACAGGCCGGTACCGATGGCGCCTCCCATGGCCATTAACTGAATGTGACGATTGCTGAGCGTGCGCTGCAGCACGGGCTGTTCAACCAGCCCGGACGGGGTCGATTTCATTACAAAACCTCTTGATTTTATGTTTTTGAGTTTTGGCAGAAAAGTGGGTGTCTAGCGTTTTTGTTGGAGATGCAACGGCTACTGACGGTGGTGGTTTTCGGGTGGCAGGATTTGTCGTCCGCTCACACGGTGAGTAGCCCCTTGGCACTTTGCTCAGGGGCATCAACTAGGGCTAGCAGCTCACTGTACGCAGGCGCGAGGGGACGATCGCTGGCTGCTGATCAAGCAGTTGGTACAGGTTTTTTATGTTGGCAGGCGTCGGTACCAGATGGATGCGCTCACCGATGGCATGCTCCCGCGCCAGGTCGTGCACGTAGCGCAGTGACGAAAAGTCTTCGAGGGCAAAACCCACCGAATCGAACACGGTGACCTGTGCGTCGTTCTCGCGGCCCGGGACTTCGCCCTGAACAATCCGGAAGAATTCAACGACGGGAAAGTCGGGCTCCAATTGTTGAATATCGCCTTCAATCCGGGTTTGAGCATCAAGCTCAACGATGACCCGGGCATTGCGCAGGATGTCGGCGTGCAGTTCGGTTTTCCCCGGGCAGTCACCACCGACAGCATTGATGTGCATGCCGGGCTCGATCATCTCGGGGGTCAGAATCGTTGCATAGGCTTTGTCTGCGGTGACGGTGGTGACGATGTGCGCACCCTTGACCGCTTCCTGTATCGAGTTGGCCATAATCACCTCAATCCCGGGGAATGCGGCCAGGTTGTGCTTCAACTTGAGTGAAGCATCGCGATCGGTATCGAAAATGCGTATTTCCTTGATGGACAGCATTTCGTGGAACGCGAGGGCCTGAAATTCGCTCTGGGCGCCATTGCCGATGATTGCCATGATGCTTGCACCGGGTCGCGCCAGGGACTGCGCAACCAAGGCAGAGGTTGCGGCAGTGCGCACGGCTGTGGTCAGCGTCAGTTCACTGAGCAAGGTTGGATAGCCACTGTGGACATCGGCCAGGACACCGAAGGCCATGACCGTCAGCAAATCCCTTTGACCGTTGTTCGGGTGGCCATTCACGTATTTGAACGAGTACTGTTGGCCATCGTCGGTCGGCATCAACTCGATCACACCGTCGGCCGAATGATTGGCGGTGCGGGGCGACTTATCAAACTGTGCCCAACGTGAATAGTCAGCTTCGATGTAAGCCGCCATTTCGCGGATTACGCGGCGGATTCCCACCTTGGCGAACAGGCGTGCGGCATGATCGACGTCTATAAAAAGAGTCATGTTTTTATTCTCCGATTCAGTCGTTAAAACGCTGCGATTCAGGGGCTGACTCAGGCGCGTTTGCTCTCGTAACCATGCAGCACGTTGACCGCATTGATCCCGATTTCATCGACCATGTAGCCACCTTCCATCACGAACAGGGTGGGGCAACCCACGCCCGCTATCAGCTCGCCGATGCCGATGAAGTCCTCGCTTTCCAGCAAAAAATGGCTGATGGGGTCGTCTTTGAACGTGTCGACGCCCAGTGAAATAACCAGCACTTCAGGGGCAAATTGCTGGAGTTTCTTGCAGGCGTGGAGCAAGGCGTTGCGGTAACTTTCCCAAGTGGTGTTTTTCGGCAGCGGATAGTTGAGGTTGTAACCCTCGCCGTACCCAGCGCCGACTTCGTGGCTGAAGCCTGAGTAGTACGGATAGGACACCGCAGGTTCGCCGTGCAGCGAGACAAACATGACGTCACTGCGCTCGTAGAAAATGTTCTGGGTGCCGTTGCCATGATGAAAGTCGACGTCCAGTACCGCGACACGTTTGGCGCCTTGGGTAATGGCCTGCTGTGCGGCAATGGCGGCGTTGTTCAGATAGCAGTAGCCGCCCATGTATTCGCGCGCTGCGTGATGGCCGGGTGGTCGGCATAGGGCAAAGGCACTGTCGTGGCCTTCATCAATCAGCGCCAGTCCGGTCAGCGCGATATCAGCGCTGGTTTTTACCGCTTGCCATGTGGTGGCGGTGATGGGGGAGCCAGCGTCCATGGCATAGAAACCCAGCTTGCCGTCGATAAAACTCGGCACTTGCTCGTTGGCCAGGTCGCGCACCGGCCATACCAACGGCAGGGCATCGTGGGTACGTCCGGTCGCGCACCATTCTGTCCAAGCATTTTCCAGAAAGCTGACGTAGCGCTCGCTGTGCGCGTTGACGTAGCACGTGCGGTCAAATGCGCGCGGTTCGATGATTTGGCCAAGGCCTACCTGCTTGACGCGGTTATGGACGGTATCGGCCCGACTGGGCTGTTCGAACGACGGCTTGAGCACGCCGTCTTTCAATTCGGTGCCGTGGTGCAAACGGTGGGAATCACTGAAAACTGTAAACATTCTGCGCATCCGTTAATGTGAGCCAGTGCAAATATTCTGTTCCGGCTGGGATGCGCTTTCTTTGCTTTGTTTTCGTGGTTTACTAGATTCTTCGGGCGTTTTTACTCAGGAATGGCGTAATGCAGAAAAAATTATCCAAACGCATCAGTCTCGACGAGACTGACTTGGCGATACTCACGTTGCTGCAAGAGGATGCGAGCATTTCCAACGCCGAGCTCAGCGAGCGCCTGTCGTTAAGCCTTACACCTTGCTGGCGGCGGCGAAAGAGAATGGAGGAGGCGGGCGTGATTAAGGGCTATCAGGCAAACCTTGATCGACGGATGCTGGGGCTGGACATCATGGCGTTCGTGCACATCCGTTTTTCCACCCACGCTGATCACGCTCCCGACGCCTTCGAGGCGGTGATTGCGCAATTGCCCGAAGTGTTGTCCTGTCACAAGATCACCGGGGATGCCGATTACGTGCTGCAAGTGTTGGCAGAGGATCTTGATAGCTATAGTGACTTTATCGAGCAGGTGCTCAGGCGTCAGGTGGGTATTGCATCCATCCAGTCCAGCCTGGCTTTACGCGAGGTCAAGACCAGTAGCCGTATTGCGATACCCAAATCGGGCAAAGACTGAATGGGCAGGGAATAGATCACCTTTTAAAAGCCGTGTTATAGGCTGTCTTTTTTCGACCCACAGGACACGCGCCAATGATTACGAAAGGCTGACAATGTGAAAGTCCCATCCAGACACATCATTTAACATAATATACATTACACGTAACATGATGTTTCGAGATTAGGTCGATTGCACGCGAATCTCGATGAGCTGATTCTCTCTCCAGGCCCTCATTCCCACGTCAGCTGTTCAATCAACTCAGCATGCTCGGGAAATTCCTCGCTGAGTTTCTGTCTGTTGCCCAATGTCATATCCGCGAAATCAAATCCTGGCGTCACCGCTTCACTGATCAAACCATATCCAGCCGATCCATCTGCAAGCTGCGAAGCTTTCCAGACGCCGCCCGGTACATGCAGCTGCAAGCGCTGTCCGGCCACAATGTCACTGCCCATCACCACAGTTTTCAGTGTGCCGTCAGGAAAAATCAGGCGGTACTGAATGGCGTCGCCCAAATGATAGTAATGGACGATGTCCGACTGGTTGAGATGGAAATGTCCAATCGGTGATTCTTGGGTCAGCAAGTAGTAAATGGACGTCATCAGGTAACGCTCGCCACCGTCGGTCTCGACCATGGCGCGTGCATCTGATTGAAAAGTCCTGCGGTAATAACCGCCTTCAATGTGGCGCTCCAAATCAAGTGCATTGACTATGCTTTGGATACTGAGGCTGTGGTCGTTGTTCGGGTGACGAGTCATGAGATTCGGCTCCTCTATCAAGATTCTATACGGCGATAGAATATAACTATACTAAATAGCTGTTTAGTTTATCTAAATCTACATTTTCTACTGGTTAGATTTGTGCGGTATTAGTAGCTACGCTTCGTTGATCGAGTTTCATGGAGCACGGGGATGGGCATGAACATTGCCGAATGGATCGAAGGAAACTGGGGGCTTTCGCTTTTCGTTGCCAGTGGCAATAGAAGCGTCAAGTATTCGAGCCGTTTCGGCCTGCCAATGACCTGTCTGATGGGAATTGCCATCTTGCTGGCCGGCTGCGGAAACGAACCGGATTCCCCGGCGCGTCGGCCTCCGGATGTGACGGTCATGACCGTCACCGCCCAAAATACCCCCGTCACTTTCGAATTTGTTGCCCAGACACAGAGTTCTCGCGAGGTAGAGATCCGCGCGCGAGTTGCCGGCTTCCTGGAGAAGCGGCTGTACACCGAAGGCGATTTGGTGAAGGCCGGGCAAACGCTGTTCCAAATGGACCGCAAACCCTTTGAAGCCTCGTTACTGTCGGCCCAGGGGCAATTGGCTCAACAGCAGGCACGCTGGGAAGTGGCCAAGTCTACGCTGGCCCGCGTCCGTCCCTTGGCAGCGCAGAATGCAGTCAGCAAGATGGATCTGGACAACGCCGTCGGCGATGAACGTCAGACACGGGCCGCTGTACTTGCTGCCGAGGGTACGGTTCGCACCGAGCAGTTGAACCTCAGTTACACCACCATCGCCTCTCCCCTTACCGGTCTTTCAAGTTTTGCCAAAAAACAGGAAGGCAGTTACGTCACTCCAGGTGAATCCGGGCTGCTGACCACCGTGTCACAGATGGACCCCATCTATGTCAACTTCAGTCTTTCGGAAAACGAGAACCTCAAATACCGCGACGAGATTGCCAAGGGACATCTCATATTCCCCCTGCGCAGTGAGTTTGTCGTAGAGGTGGTGCTGGCCGACGGTTCGGTGGTTCCTGAGCATGGTCGCCTGAACTTTGCTGCGCCCTCTTATAGTCAGGATACGGGCACCTTTCAGGTCCGCGCCGTGCTGGCCAACCCGAATGGCTTGTTGCGGCCTGGACAATTCGTGCGGGCGCGAGCAATAGGCGCTACCAGGCCTAACGCCATTGTGGTGCCGCAGAAGGCGGTTCTGGAGGGTGCCAAAAGCCATTTCGTGTGGGTGGTCAATTCAGAGGGCAAGCCCGAACAACGCGTTGTCGACGTGGGTGACTGGCATGGCGATGACTGGTTCATTACCGATGGGTTGCGAGCCGGCGAGCGCATCGTGGTCGATGGCGCGATCAGGGTTACGCCTGGAGGGGCATTGAATATCATCGGCCCTCCTCCCCCGGCGCAGGCAGACAAGACGACTGCGAAACCGAAAGCCGGTACGTCGGCGCAAGACGGGAATACTCCATGAGCATTTCTCACTATTGCATTGATCGTCCCATCTTCGCCTCGGTGATCTCTATCATCATTACCTTGGCCGGCGCAGTGGCCATGCTCAAGCTGCCGGTCGCCCAGTACCCGGATATCACGCCACCGCAAATTACGGTCGCCGCGACGTATCCGGGCGCCGATGCACAGGTCGTGGCCAATAACGTGGCAGCGCCCATCGAGCAACAGGTCAACGGCGCCGACAACATGATCTACATGAACTCGTCGAGCTCCGCGACGGGCAACATGACCCTCAACGTCTTCTTCGAGATTGGCACCGACCCTTCTCTTGCACAGGTGGACGTGCAAAACCGGGTAAATCTGGCATTGCCGCAACTGCCCTCGGCAGTTCAGAGCCAGGGCATACAGGTGCAGAAGAAATCGTCGGCGTTCATGATGGTGCTCGCCGTATATTCCGCTGGCGATCGCTATGACAGCACCTACGTCGCCAACTACGCCAACCTCTATATCCTGGATGCGATCAAGCGCATTCCGGGTGCCAACCAGGCCAGCATCTTCGGCACCCCGGACTACGCCATGCGGATCTGGCTCAAGCCTGACCGAATGGCCCAGTTGGGAATCACCGCCGCCGACGTGCAGAAAGCCGTGGCCAATCAGAACCAGCAGTTCGCGGTAGGCCGCGTGGGCCAATCCCCCACGGGGCAAGCGGTTGAACAGTCCTTTGCCGTGACCACCAAGGGACGACTGACCGAACCTGCAGAGTTCGAAAACATCATCTTGCGCGCCAGTAACAATGGGGCCGCCATCGTTCGTCTCAAAGATATCGGCCGGGCCGAGCTTGGACAAAAAGACTACTCACTGCGCAGCACCTATCAGGGCCGTCCGGCGACGCTGATTGCGGTGTATCAGCAACCCGGCGCCAACGCGCTCGACGTTTCCGCGGCGGTGACCAAGACCCTGTCGGACATGAAGGCCACGTTTCCCGAAGGCATCGAATACAAGATCGTGATGGACACCACGGCGTTTACCCGCGCTTCGATTTCCGAGGTGATACACACCTTCTTTGAAGCTCTGGTGCTGGTGGTCATCGTTGTTTACATCTTCTTGCAGAGCCTGCGTGCGACGTTGATCCCTGTGTTGGCGGTGCCGGTATCGATCGTCGGCACCTTCATCGGCATGTCGGCCCTGGGATTTTCGGTGAACATGCTGACGCTGTTCGGCATGGTATTGGCCATCGGTATCGTGGTGGACGATGCCATCGTGGTGATCGAAAACGTCGAACGCAACATGCAAGTCCACAAAATGACGCCCAAGGACGCGGCCAAACGGGCGATGGATGAAGTGGCAGGCCCGGTGGTAGCCATCGTGCTGGTGTTGTGTGCGGTGTTCATTCCTGTGGCATTCATGGGAGGGATCACCGGTCAGCTCTACAAACAGTTCGCGATCACCATCGCCATTTCAGTGGTGATTTCCGGCCTGGTCGCTCTGACGCTGTCGCCGGCTCTGGCAGCGCTGCTGCTCAAACCCCAGCACGGCGATAAAAACGCTTTTTTCCGCTGGTTCGAGCGCAGCTTCGAGCGCATGACCGAGGGCTACTCGCGCTCGGTGGCCTTCATCATCAAACGCTTCGTGCTGGCGCTGTTGCTGTTTGTCGGCATGATCGTGCTGATCCTGTTGATGGCGCAGCGCATACCCAGCGCCTTCCTGCCACCGGAAGATCAGGGCTACTTGCTCGGCGCGGTGATCATGCCCGATGCCGCGAGCCTGGATCGCACCGGCGACGTGGGCAAAGTGGCCAGTGACTTCTTCATGAACGATGAGGCCGTCGAAGGCGTCGCCATCGTTAACGGCTACAGCCTGCTGGACGGCCAGAACAAGAACAACGCCGGTGCCTTCTTCGTCGGGTTCAAGGATTTCGAGGGACGCTACAAGAACTCGGAAACGATCAAGCAACAAAGCGCCCCGGCGGTGATTCAGAAAGCCGCCCGCGCTTTTTCCACAGTACAGGGCGGCATCATACTGCCGGTCAACCCGCCGTCGATTCCCGGCCTGGGTACCACCGGCGGCATGGAGGTATGGGTCCAAAGCAAGGGCGACGCCAACGTCGATCAACTGGCGGAAATGGTCGGCAATCTTGTCGCGAAGGCCAGACAGCGCCCGGAACTCGGCGCCATTACCTCCACCTTCAACGTGTTTTCACGGCAATTGCTGGTCGACGTAGACCGGGAAAAAGCCGAGACCCTGGGCGTACCGGTGGAAGATGTCTACAGCACCATGCAGACCATGTTCGGCTCGCTGTATGTCTCGCAGTTCAACAAATTCAGCCGTCTGTGGCAGGTCATCCTGCAGGCCGAACCCGCCTATCGCCTCAAGGCCGAGGATCTGCAACAGATCTACGTGCGCAACAAAAACCTTGAGATGGTGCCGCTCAAAGCCCTGCTGACCACTCGCTATGTTACCGGGCCTGACCTGCTGACCCGGTTCAACAACTTCCCGGCAGTCAAACTCACCGCCAACCCGGCCCCCGGCTACAGTTCCGGCCAGGCACTCAAGGCGTTGGAAGAAGTCAGCGCTGAAATCATGACCAACGACTACGCACTGGCATTGAGTGGCGAGGCGTTCGAGGAGAAAAAAAGCGGCGGTGCCTCCTCCCAGGTGTTCATTTTTGGTCTGGTGATGGTGTTCCTGATCCTGGCGGCCCAGTACGAAAAATGGTCCCTGCCCATCGGCGTACTGCTGGCGGTGCCCTTTGCATTGTTCGGCGCGCTCGTTGCCGTACTGATGCGGGGGTTGAGCAATGACGTCTACTTCCAGATCGGCTTGACGATGCTGGTGGCCCTGGCTGCCAAGAACGCCATCCTGATTTTCGAGTTTGCGGTACTGAACCGGGAAAACGGCATGTCCGCCTACGATGCCGCGATGACGGCGGCGAAGGAACGTTTGCGGCCTATCGTGATGACGTCCCTGGCGTTCATTCTGGGGTGTGTCCCGCTGGCCATTGCCGTTGGCGCCTCCGAAAACAGTCGCCACTCCATCGGTACAGGGGTGATTGGCGGGATGCTCGCAGCGACGGTGATCGCAGTCTTTTTCATCCCCTTGTTCTACTACCTGGCGGAGCGGATGTTCGGGGAAAAGGACGGCGCCAAAAAGGCTGCTCAACCGGGACAACCCGCATTGCCTGCGCAGATTCCCGACGGTGCGGCGCAAAACAGACATGAGGGGGATTGAGATGCGTAAGCCCCCTCTCCCACTGTTGCTGTGCGTGGTCCTGACAGGGTGCATGGTCGGCCCGGACTACCACCGCCCTGAAACCGTGACGCCAGCGGCCTATCGTTATGCGGAAAAGGAAGCGCGGAATCTATCCAATACGCTCTGGTGGGAGCAGTTCCAGGACCCCGTCCTGAATGACCTGATCCGAACCGCATTGCTCGAGAACAAAGACATCAAGATTGCCGCCGCACGGGTCGAAGAATTCCAGGGTCGTTACGGCGTAGTGCATTCCGGGTTGTTTCCACAAGTCGGACTCAACGCGCAAGGCCAGCGCAACCGAGCGCCCCGAGACAACGGACCTGTGCCTCTGGACCCGTCCGTGGACCCGGTGTCCAACAACTACCAGGCGCTCCTCAGTGTGAACTGGGAGCTGGATATCTGGGGTCGCTTGCGGCGTCTCAGCGAATCCGCCCGTGCCGATCTGCTGGCTTCGGAAGAGGGTCGCCGTGGCGTGATTCTGACCCTGGTTTCGTCGGTGGCATCGAGTTACGTGAACCTGCGCGATCTTGACCGGCAACTGGAAATTGCCCGCACCACTGCGAAGGCGCGGGGTGATTCATTTGAAATATTCAAACAGCGCTATGGCGCCGGCATCATCTCCGAAATGGAATTGGCCCAGAACCAATCAGAATACGAACGGACCCGAGCGGCGGTGGCGGCGTTAGAACCCCAGGTTGCGGAACAGGAGAACGCGCTGGCCGTACTGCTGGGTCGCAACCCGGGCCCCATTATCAGAGGACGCGATCTGTCGCAGTTGGCCTTGCCGGGTGTGCCCGCCGGTCTGCCGTCAGACTTGCTGGAGCGCCGACCCGACCTGCATCAGGCGGAGCTGAACCTGATCGCGGCCAATGCCCGTATCGGCGCAGCCAAGTCCCTGTACTTCCCGACCATTTCCCTGACCGGGCTTCTTGGTTCCGTCAGCAATCAACTCTCGAACCTGTTCACCGGCCCCGCCGCCACCTGGTCTTATGGCGTCGCGGCGAGCATGCCGATCTTCACGGCTGGTGGTATCGCCGGGGAAGTCCAACAAGCAGAAGCGGTTCAACAGCAAACGCTCCTGATTTACCAGCAAGCGATTCAGTCGGCCTTCCGGGATGTAGAAAATGCCCTGATCGCGTCCAGCAAGTCCCGAGAGCAAATGGCCTACCAGGAACGGCAGGTCGAAGCATTGCGTACTTACGCTCATTACGCGCGGTTGCGCTATGAAAACGGTTACACCAGCTACATTGAAGTCCTCGACGCTGAGCGCACCCAGTTTGACGCCGAGTTGAGTTACACCCAAACCCGCGGCGCGGTGTTCACCACCATGATCGATCTGTACAAGGCAACCGGCGGAGGTTGGGTGACCCAGGCGGACAAACTGACGGCGGCTGACGGGGCGGGAGTACACCCATGATCAAACACTTGATCCCCTTGGCAGGGTTGCCATCGTCATCGTGATCAGCGGGTGGTACCGCCGTTGGCGGCACTGTCGAGCCCGTCGAAGACCGCCATGGAGTTTTTATGTTCGTCAGCCTGTTGATCATCTTCACCGCTTCCCTGGTCATCATCGCTTTGTTTCATCGCCTGCGATTGCCGCCTGTGCTGGGCTACCTCTGTGTGGGGCTGATCGTCGGGCCAACCTCATTCGACTGGGTGAACGACAGTGACGCGTTGCCACTGCTCGCCGAGTTGGGCGTGGTGTTTTTGCTGTTCTCCCTGGGGCTGGAGTTTTCGCTGTCGAAAATGATCGCGCTACGTCAGGTGGTCTTTGGCCTTGGTAGCCTTCAAGTGCTTATATCCGGGGCAGTGCTTGGCGCTTTGCTGATGATGTTTGGCGTAACGACTCCCGCTGCGTGCCTACTCGGTGCCGGCCTGGCGCTCTCTTCCACTGCGATTGTCAGCAAAGAACTTGGCAGCCTCGGCGAGATTTTCAGCAGCCATGGCCAGAATGCCATTGGTGTGTTGCTGTTCCAGGACGTGGTGGCCGTGCTGTTGCTGACCCTGGTGCCAGTGTTCGCCGGCACCAGTGATCAGGCCTGGTATTGGGCGCTTCCCCTGACGCTGGGCAAAACCGTCGTGCTGTTCGTCGGGCTGTCCCTGGCCAGTCGCTGGTTATTGCCCCGCCTGTTTCATGAAGTGGCGACGTCCCGTTCCGCAGAGCTGTTCGTGCTGTTGGCGCTGGTGATCGTCTTGCTGACCGCCGTGTTGACTCACCTGCTTGGCCTCTCCCCTGCTTTGGGTGCCTTTCTCGCCGGCATGCTGCTGGGGGAAAGCCACTACCGACACCAAATCGAGGCCGACATTCGGCCGTTTCGCGACATCCTGCTCGGGCTGTTTTTCGTCAGTATCGGCATGCTGATCGATTTGCGATTGTTTGCCAGCCACGGCCTGCTGATTCTCGGCCTGACCCTGGGGTTGCTGGCAATCAAGGGCTGCGTGGTCGCGTTGCTGGTCAAATGGCGCGGCAGCGACAGTGAAACCGCTTGGCGCAGCGGACTGGCATTGGCCCAGGGCGGAGAATTCTGTTTCGCGCTGATGTCGCAGATGCAACAAAACCAGCTGATGCCCGCCGATCTCGGCGGCCTGCTGCTTGCCGCAACCTTCTGCTCAATGGTGGTCACGCCATCGTTGCTACGCGCGGCCCCTCGAATTGCCGCACGCTTGCACCGCAAGCCCAACGAAGAAACAAGGCTTGAGGAAATCAGTGCACTCAACGCGCAAGTGCAGAGTCACGTGGTGATTTGTGGTTACGGTCGTGTGGGGCAATCCATCGGGCGCATGTTGCTCAATGCCCAGCAGCCCTACATCGCCCTGGATAATGACCCGGTCAGGATTGAAGAAGCAGCGGTTGGCGAAAGCAACATTCACTATGGTGATTCACATCGCGGTGATCTGCTGGTCGCGGTAGGGCTGGAGCGTGCCAGTCTGCTGGTGATCGCCGTGGACAAAACTGACATCGCCCTGCTCATCCTCAAGGAAGCACGCCGAATCAACCCGAGCGTGCCGATCCTTGTGCGTACTCGGGATGACAGTCAGGGGCCCGAGCTGAAGGAGGCCGGCGCCACCGAAGTGGTGCCCGAGTTGCTGGAATCCAGCCTCATGCTCGCCTCTCATGCGCTGGTCCTGCTGGGTTTTCCCGAGCAGCGAGTGCGGGACAGGGTCGACCAGATACGGCATGACCGCTACCGCCTGCTGCACGGCTTTTATGCAGGGGCTGAAGACGAGGAACTCTAATCAGTGGATGTCCAGTTTCTCTCGGCTCAGTTCCTGTTCGCGAATCAACCGTTTGTTTATCTTCCCGACACTGGTTTTAGGGATCTCGGCGACGAATTTGAACTGCTTGGGGATCGCCCATTTGTTAATACGGCCAAGCTCCACAAACTGTTTCAGGTGGGCTTCCAGCATCTGTTTATCGACGTATTTTCCAGGTTCGCAAACCACCAGCGCCATGGGCCGCTCCCCCCACTGCGGATCAGGAATGCCCACGACCGCGACCGAGCTGACTGACGGGTGTTCGCTGATCAGACTCTCCAGTTCCAGCGAGCTGATCCACTCCCCTCCCGTCTTGATCACGTCTTTGATTCGATCCTTGATCTCCACGACACCCAAGGCGTCGATGGAGCCAATGTCACCGGTATGCATCCACCCGTTCTCCCACAGCTGCGCGCCCTGCTCAGGTTCCTTCAGGTAACCCTGGGTCAACCAGGGGGCGCGTACCACGATCTCACCCTGCGCCTCGCCATCCTGAGGCGCCTCGTTGCCGCTGGCATCAATGATTTTCAAGTCCACCATCGGCACCGCCACCCCGGTCTTGATGCGAGCGGCCACCTGTGCCTGCGCCGGTTGTGCAAGCTCGGCCTCAGTCAGGTGGGTCAAACACAGCAATGGACAGGTCTCGGACATCCCGTATCCGCTATGGACACGCATTCCCCGTGTCGTCGCCTGGGCCGCAAGCCCCTGGGTCAATGCACTGCCGCCCAGGAGCATCTTCCAGCCGCTGAAGTTAGTGTCGGTCGCTTCGTCGCACTGCAAGATCATTTGCAGAATCGTGGGCACGCAATGGGAGAAGCTGACCTTTTCCTCACGGTACAACCTGACCAGGCTATTGGGTTCATAGCGACCAGGGTAAACCTGCTTGATCCCCATCAACGTCGCCACATAGGGCACGCCCCAGGCATGCACATGAAACATCGGCGTGATGGGCATGTACACATCGTCGGAACGTAACAAGGGCAAGCCCTGATACACGCCCAGAGTGCCAACCGCATTCAGCGTATGCAGCACCAGCTGGCGGTGAGTAAAGTAAACGCCCTTGGGATTTCCGGTGGTGCCGGTGGTGTAGAAGATCGTCGCCACCGAGTGTTCATCGAAGTCCGGGAAATCGAAGTGAGGCGCAGCGTTCGCCAGCAGACTCTCGTATTCCCCCAGCACCGGCAGCCCGGTCGGTGCGGCGCCGATGTCACTGAGTTGGATGTAGCCTTTGACGGTCGTCAGCTGATCCTGAATCGGCTCGATCAAGGGCAGGAAATCATCGTGCACCAACACCAGGTCATCCTCGGCGTGGTTCATGGTGTAGAGAACCTGCTCCGGGGAGAGACGGATATTGACCGTGTGCAACACGGCACCAATCATCGGTACGGCAAAGAAGCACTCCAGATAGCGATGGCTGTCCCAATCCAGCAACGCCACGGTGTCTCCGGCCTTGACGCCGGCATTCGTCAGCGCGTTGGCCAATCGCCTGATGCGCTCATTGAGTGTTCGATAGCTGTAGCGCAACTTGTCCGCGTAGACAATTTCCTGATCGGGCGCATAGCGCGCGCCCGAGAGCAACAGGCTCTTGATCAACAGTGGGTAGGTGTACGCGCCCTGTGCGGGCGGGATAATTTTTGTTGTTACCACGGGGGGGCTTCCTGAGTCTGTTGTCTGGAGATCATCTCCGGTTCGCTGGGTCAGAACTGCGCGGCATCGAGCAGGTAAAGCGATTCGCTACCGGCCTTGACCGACGCCGCCAACGAATGGACACGCGGCAGCAGGCGGGCAAAGTAGAAGCGTGCGGTGCCCAGTTTGCTGGCGTAGAAATCGTCTTGAGTCTCCTTGCCCATGGCCGCCTTGGCCATCAACGCCCACATGTAGGCATAGGCGGTGTAACCAAACACATGAAGGTACTCGACCGACGCCGCGCCGATTTCATTGGGGTTGTTTTTTGCGCGATCCAGCACCCAGGCGGTGAGTTCGTCGAGGTTATCCAGCGCAGTGTTCAGAGGTTTGGTGAACTCAGCCAGATCAGCGCTGGCGGTTGCGACGAAATGGCGGATCTCGTCAGCGAACAGCCGGTACAACTCGCCGCCTGTGCCGACGACCTTGCGCCCAACCAGATCCAGCGCCTGAATGCCGTTGGTGCCTTCGTAGATCTGGGTGATGCGCACGTCGCGCACCAGTTGCTCCTGCCCCCACTCGCGAATGTAACCATGGCCGCCCAACACCTGCTGGCCATGCACAGTGGACTCCAGGCCAAGGTCAGTGAGGAATGCCTTGGCGACGGGGGTCAACAGTGACACCAGTGCCTCGGCGCGTTTGCGCGTGGCGGCCACCTCGTCGAATTTGGCGATGTCGAGCTGCATCGCCACGTAGGTGGAAAACGCCCGCCCGCCTTCATTCGTGGCTTTCATGGTCAGCAACATGCGACGCACGTCCGGGTGGACGATGATAGGGTCAGCGACCTTGTCCGTGCTTTGCGGACCGGTTGGTGAACGGCTTTGAAGACGATCACGGGCGTACTCGACGGCGCTTTGATAGGAGCGTTCAGCGCAGGCCAGCCCCTGGATGCCGACACCCAGGCGCTCATAGTTCATCATGGTAAACATCGCTGCCAGGCCCTTGTTCGGCGCATCGACAATCCAGCCTGTGGCGCCGTCGAAGTTCATCACGCAGGTGGCCGAGCCCTTGATGCCCATCTTGTGTTCGATTGAGCCGCAAGACACTGCGTTGTTCTTGCCCAGACTGCCATCGGCGTTGACCATGACTTTCGGTACCAGGAACAGCGAGATGCCTTTCGGGCCTGCCGGTGCATCAGGCAGTCTGGCCAGTACCAGGTGAATGATGTTCTCGGTCAGGTCCTGCTCGCCACCGGTGATGAAAATCTTGGTACCGCTGACCGTGTAGGATCCGTCGGCTTGCGGTTCGGCCTTGGTGCGAATGATGCCCAGATCGGTACCGGCATGAGGCTCGGTCAGGCACATGGAACCGGTCCAGACGCCGGCATACATGTTTGGCAAGTACGCGGCTTTCAGCGCTTCGCTGGCGTGAGCGTTGATGGCCAGGCAGGCACCGGCGGTCAACATCGGGTAGAGGCCAAATGAAAGGTTGGCCGAGTTGACCATTTCCTCGACCTGGGCTCCGATCACCTTGGGCATACCCATGCCCCCGTACGCCGGATCTCCGCCGACGCCGCCCCAGCCGCCTTCGGCAAAGGCACGGTAGGCAGCAGGGAAACCAGCCGGGGTGTTCACCACACCATTTTTCCAGGAACAGCCCTGCTCGTCTGCGCTCTGATTGAGCGGTGCAATGACCTGCGCGGCGATCTTGCCGGCTTCCTCGAGCACGGCATGAGCGGTCTCTTCATCGACCACTTCGGCCATGGCCGGCATCGTGGCCCACAGCCTGGATACTTCGAACACTTCGTTGAGTACGAAACGAATGTCACGTAGAGGGGCTTTGTAATCAGACATGATTAAAATACTCAGGCAATGTCAGGGCATTGAACATGCCCTGGTCAGTGGAAATGTCACCCTCGCGGGTGCGTGCTAAAAAAATTGAAGGGGGTTATCCGTGGGCTTCCTCTAATGCGTGCACCTTGATTGACCGGGTGCCGACGCTCCGCAGCAGGAACCAGGACAGCGCTGGAATCAGGATCAATGCGCCGAGCATGTTCCAGATGAACATGAAGGTCAGCAGGATGCCCATGTCGGCCTGGAACTTGATGGGTGACCAGGCCCAGCACACCACACCGGCCGCCAACGTGATGCCGACCAGACCGACCACACGCCCAGTGAAGGCCACCGCATTGCGATAGGCCTCAGACAGCGACATGCCCTGGCGCTGGTAGTGCAGCTGTACGCTGAGCAGGTATAGCGCGTAGTCCACGCCGATCCCCACGCCCAGCGCGATCACCGGCAGGGTCGCCACCTTCACGCCAATGCCCATGACCACCATCAACGCCTCGCAGAGGATTGAGGTCAGCACCAGTGGCAACAGCGCCACCAGCGTCGCGCGCACGCTGCGGAAGGTGATCAGGCAGAACAGCGTCACCGCCGCATAGACGTAGAGCAGCATGGTGTGATTGGCGTCGCGCACCGCGATGTTGGTCGCCGCCTCGATGCCGGCAGTGCCCGCAGCCAGCAGGAACTGACGATCCTCATTGCTGTTTTCCTTGGCGAACCTGTCGGCGATGGCGACCACTGCATCCAGCGTTTCAGCCTTGTGGTCCTTGAGGTAGGCGATCACCGGCATCACGGAACAGTCAGTATTGAACAGTTCCGGCGCATTGACCGAGGCCTGCTGCGCGGCGTAGTTCAGTACGTTCTGGTTGCGCTGGATGCTGTTCAGCTTAGGGTTGCCTTCGTAGGAGCCAACGGTGATCTGGCGTACCGCATTGACCAACGAGGAAGTCGCTTGCACGCCCGGGTATTGCTGCAGCTCCCAGGCCAGGCGGTCGGCCAGGATCAGTGTCTTGTAGTTCAGGCAGCCTTCGGGTGCCGTCTTGATCATCACCGCGAACAGGTCGCTGGACAGCGCATAGTGGCTGGTGATGTAGGCGTTGTCGCGGTTGTAACGCGAGTCCGCGCGAAGCTCCGGGGCCCCACTGTCGAGATCGCCAATCTGCAGCCGTTGGCTGACCACGAAGCCACCGATCCCCAGCATTACCGCAACCAGTAAGGTGCCGATAGCCCACTTGGGGGTCGTGAAGCGGTCGAGCAGGTTCCACAATTGGCCGAAGCCTCGATTATGGGCCGCCCGTGTGTCGATCTTCAGTGCTCGTTCGGCCGCCTTGCGCCCGACGCCGATGTAGGACAGCGTCACCGGCATCATCAGCAGCGAGGTGAATATCAACACCGCCACACCAATGCTGGCGGTAATGGCCAAGTCCTGAATCACCGGAATGTCGATCAGCATCAGCACCGCGAAACCCACCGCATCGGCCAGCAGCGCGGTGACACCGGCGATAAACAAGCGACGGAAGGTGTAGCGCGCCGCCACCAATTTATTCGTACCGCGGGCGATGTCCTGCATGATGCCGTTCATCTTCTGCGCCGCGTGAGAGACGCCGATGGCGAAGATCAGGAACGGCACCAGTACCGAGTACGGATCAATGGCATAACCCAGCCAGGCCACGATGCCCAGCTGCCAGACCACCGCCGTCAGTGAGCAGAAGATCACCAGCAGTGTGCTGCGGATGCAACGGGTGTACAGATAAATGATGACAAACGAGGTGACCACGGCCAGGCCGAAGAACATCATCACCTGGATCAGGCCGTCGATCAGATCACCGATCAACTTGGCGAAACCGATCACATGCACCTTGTACTTGCCGGTGCCTTCTTTTCCGGCCTTGCGCGCGGCGCTGTCACCGGCGAACTCAACCTTGTCGCGCAGTTGCTGCTCGAGGGTCTGGGCGAATTGGTAGTAGTTGATGCCTTGGCCGGTGGACGAGGCGACGTCCAGTAATGGCACCACCATCATGCTCGACTTGAAGTCGCTGGCCACCAGACTCCCGACGAGGCCTGCACGGTTGATATTCTGGCGCAGCGTCTCAATGTCCGACGGCGAGCCCTTGTAGTCATCGGGCATTACCGGGCCACCCTGAAAACCCTGCTCGGTGACTTCAGTCCAGCGTACCGACGGGCTCCACAAAGACTTCATCCAGGCGCGATCGACGCCCTCGGTGAGGAACAACTCATCGTTGACCTGTTTGAGCACACTCAGATATTCAGGGTCGAAAATGTCGCCCTGGGTGTTTTCCACCACCACCCGCACCGAGTTACCCAGCCCCCGCAGCGACTTGCGGTTCTCCAGGAAGTTTTTGATATACGGCTGGCTCTGCGGGATCATTTTCTCAAAGCTGGGACGCAGCTCCAGACGGGTCAGCGCCATATAACCCAGCAGCAGGGTGACGATCACCATGAACAGCATGAACAGCGGACGGTGATTGAACACCCAGCGTTCCAGCCGGTTGCCGGAGCGCTGATCGAAGTCACGCAAGTGGCGGATCACCGGCATGGTGTCTTGCTTGATGTTGCCCATGTCAGGGTACTCGCTCTAATTGATCCAGTTCTTATTCGACGCGAAGTGCACGCACACCACGACTACCCACCAACACCAGCGAACCATCGGCGGCCAGCGTGGCACCTGCCACGGGTGATTGGCCCTGCTGCGGTACCAATTGCAACGTCGTACTGCCTGCCTGCTCCACCAACATGTGACCGGCCTGAGTGAACAACCGGTAGTTGCCTTTCGCGTCCAGCGTGGCGGCGGTGATATTGACTGGCAGCCCCGCGCTCAACTCGCTCCAGCTCTTGCCGGCATCGACGCTGCGAAACACATGTCCGCGCAGGCCGTAAGCCAGCACCTCGCCAGGCTTGCCGATGACGCCGAAAAAGCTGCCTTGATAAGGCGTTTGTACGGCCATGAAATGCTGGCTGGACTCATCCCACTTGAGCAGCAAGCCCTGTTCTCCAGCGATGTAGAGCGCGTCACCGGTAGAAGCGATGGCTTCCAGGTGCAAGCCTTGCGGGTTTTCAGTGCGGTCCTCGAAGGGAGTCCAGTGTTGGCCACCGTCTTCTGTACGCAAGATCAGGTTGAACACACCGACTACATAACCGAGTCTGGCGTTGGCGAACCAGACGCCCAGCAGTGGCTTGTCGGCGCCCTCCTCGACCAGATGCTGGCCTTCGCTGACGAGCTGCGCCCATCGTTCGTTGCCCGGTTCGGCACTGGCCAACTCACCGTAATGTTTGACCAGCAAGGCACCGATTTGACGACCATCGAGCTGCTTGCTCCACGTCGCACCGGCATCGCCGCTGTGCAGGACCACACCGTCATTGCCGACCGCCCAGCCCTGTGTCGCTGAAGGAAAATTTACCGCTGTCAGATCAGAGCTGACCGGTACAGCCGCTTGCTGCCAACTGTTGCCAGCATCATCGGAATAAAGAATGTGGCCACGCTGGCCGACAGCAACCAGTCGCGCTCCTGCGCGGGCCACATCCAGCAAGGGACTGCGTACCGCCAAGGCACTGGACCTGGCCGGTAAATCCAGCACGTCAACGTAGCCGGTTGCCTGAGCGAAACTCTGCATCAGTGCCAGCGTGGCGCCCAACAACAGCAACACGCACTTCTTGTACGTACACATACTGCGTCCTCGTGACGGAACTTCGCTGGGGCACACGGCATGCAGCCCGGCGTTGATATCAGGCACCCTCGGTTCCACACCGAAAGTTGTCCGGTCACACGGCCGGGGAGGCAGTGGACCGAACAGGTTCTGTGTCACCCTGTGCTTAGCGAATACCGGCGCCCGCCAAGGACTCCGGCGACCACTGCACCTTCGAGAGCGGGTCGATGTACTTGATGCCACCGTACGGGCCTACCACACCATTGATGTTGTAGGAGCCACCGACCAGGTCGTAAATCATGAAGGGCGTGGCGTCCGGGACTTGCTTGTCATAGCTCTGGCTGAGGAAAGCGAAAGAGCCACGGTACAGCTGACCACGCGCGTCGTACTCGTCGGAGGCCAGAGCGGTCCAAGTGTCTTCATCCAGGTAGAAACGGCGCTTCTGGTAGACGTGCCGTGCGCTGGCCTTGAGGTTGCCCTCCACGACCCAGACGCGGTGTTTTTCCCAGCGCACGAAGTCGGGTGCCAGGTGGTTGGGGGTGGTCAGCGACTTGGGATCCTGGGCATAGGTCAGCTTGTAGGTGTTGTACGGCACGATCATTTCTTGCTTGCCCACCAGCTTCCAGTCGTAGCGATCCAGTGCACCGTTGAACACGAAGACATCGTCATAGGTACCTGCGCCGGCAGTACCCGGGTTAGGCGTGTCGTAAGCCAGGTCCGGTGCCAGTTTTACTCGACGCTGGCCAGGCAGGTATTGCCAGGCGCGGCGCGGCTGTTGCAGCGGGTTGGCGGCGTCCTTGAGCATGACCGACTCGCCGGCCCGGCGCGCAGGGCCGGTGTAGTACAGCTTCATCTGATAGTAGATGTCGCTGCTGCTGATGGGCTTCGTCAGGTTTTCGTAAATCGGATAAGCGATGAACGCTTCGCCAGTGATCGCCAGGCTCGGTACGCCTGCCGAGTCGACGTTCCAGGAGTCGTACTTGGAGTTGATGCTGACGCCCTGGTAGCGCAGCAGGAAGTTCCACATCGCCTCGGCACCCGATTGCGGGATCGGGAATGGCACGCCAGGCAGGACGTTGTCGATGGCCAACCCGCCTTCGAGAGACTTGGCTCCGCTGGCATTTTTCAGGCCGTTGTCCAGCACCGCCTGAGGCAGTGCTGCAGTGCGGTGGGTCGGGTACACATTGATGTGATAGCTCGGGAAACGCTTGGCCAACTCCGCGGTGGTGGCCGTCAGCGAACCCTTGTATTGATCGACGTTCTTGCCATCGATCACTTGCAGCGGTTTTTCACTGGCAAAGGGGTCCGGACGCATGCTGTCGCCGGGTTTGAAGTTAGCTGGAGGGGTGGTCAAGCCGCCGGTATACGCCGGAATTGTGCCATCAGCATTAGCGGCCTTTTCGGCCCCGACCAGGGTCAGGCTGGTGCCGAGTTTGGCGGCCTCCTGAGTCGATACGGCGGCCTGCGCATGAGCAGCGAAAGCCATGGCCAGGGAAGCGGCCAGCAACGTGTGCACGAATTTCATCTTGTTATTCTCCTGCTTACTTTGGTAAGCCATTCGTGAATCAGAAAGTGGTTTTCATCGTCAGGTAAACGGCACCACGGTCGGCTGTCGTCGCGCCCGCTCCGGAGAAGGACGAGTAGCCACCGCCATAACACGCGTAGTTTTCGTTACCACTGAAGGCGTTCGGCGTGGAGCCGTCGCCACCGTTTGAACCTGTACTCACGCCACTGACGTTGCACTTGTCAGTCTTGCCGAAGGAGTCCACATACTTCAGATCGACAAAGTATTTGTTGTAAACAATCGCGCCGACGCCGAATGCATAGTTGCCAGTGTCTTTCGCACCCCCACCGTTTACCGGTGACACACCAGCGAGCCCCGCATTGACAGACATCGGCATGTTCAGGTCGACACCAGGGAATACCTGGTACCACGTCGGGGTGAAGTTGACCGCAATACCCCAGTTGTCACGGGTTGGCGCGTCGATACCGTGGTAGCTGCTATTACCCTTGTAGAGCGCGGCATTCTTGCTATCGAGGTGAAGCAAGTTGCTGTAATAGAGTTCGGCGAGCACGGTTGCCTGATCGAACACAGGCGTTTTAGGAAGGGTCATCAGGCCGTTGAGTGTCCAGTGCAACGTCTCACCGGTGGCACTCAAGTTGTTATTGCTTGGGACTTCATTGACAACACCGGTGTCCGCCGTACGTGGAGGCAACAGGCCTAGCCCCTGCCCCAGACCGAACGTGTCGTTATTGACGACGATTGCCGGGATGCTGGCCAGCGGCATGTTTTCGCGGATGTTCAGGTCCGAGCCAACGCTCACACCGCCCACGTCCTTCGACAGGCTCAAACCGAAAATATGAATATCATCGGCATAGGCCATTTGATAGGTGGCGGTGTTCAGCGAGTTAAGCGTATTGGCCACTCCCTGCACCTGCCCCGCCGCAGTCCTGAAATTGGGCACAGTCCCATTGGGGTTAGCCGAAGTAATACCGGTGGCGTTCATCCACACCTGGGGCAAAATATCCGAGGTCTGGCGGTAGTAGACGCCCAGTGTCCCGTCCAGCCAGGCCGGCGACCATTTGGCCATAACGCCCCAGTCCCCGCTGTTATCCGGCGTCAGGTCGTGACCGCGACGCACGTTGGTCAGACCGTTGCACGGCGCCAACCCACATCCCAGCAATGGGGAACCAGAGGGGGAATTGGTGTTGCCCAGCAGAAACGACTGCGCACCAGTACCCAGCAGATCGGAGCCACCATAGTAGGTGCCGGCCTCGGGCAGGCGGGCGGCATCCCAATGCATGAAATACTGAGCGCCTACGGTCAGCTCGGGATTGACGGTGAAGGTCATCGAGAGTTGATTACGCGGAACGAACAGTTCCTTGGCCTCGGTACCCGGCGAAGCCGCCAGCTTGGCAAGGTCCAGGCCCGACTGACCATAGCTGATCGAATGCACCGGGTTCAGAATGGTCTCACCCCAGAACACGTTGTGCTGACCTGCCTTCAGGCTGATCTGCGACTCATCGCCTACTTCATGGTTCCAGAATACAAAGGCGTCGAGGATTTCACCGGACGGACCACTGTAGTAGCGCTGGGCATAGTCGCTCAGGTGGGGACTGCCGTTGCCGACGCCGGGGTTGACGCGACTGCCAATCACAGGGCGCGTGTCATTGTTAACCAGCCCGGAGGTCGAGCCATTGCCATTGACGAAGGGATTGGAACTGGAGCCGATGTCATCATAGGCCTGGTCGTACCAACTCGCGGCACTGACACGAAACCCTTGTTTGCCCTGGTTAACGACATCCAACTCAGTCAGCAGATCGAGGCGGTTGGTAATATTGGTACCGGCCCGGCGGAAGTTATAATCACCGTCATTATTGTTCGGCGTCCCGAGCATGCGCTTGTCAGCGTTTTCGGTACGCACACCGTAGTTGTACTTGACGGTGTTATCAAAGCGCACTGACCAATCGGGATTACCGGTATCCAGTTCAACAGCGTGGGCCGTCGGCATGGATGCGGCCAAGATTGCCGAGGCCAACAGACTTAGACGCAACGGGTTGTAACTGTGACTCTTATTGTTATGCATGTAGTTGGCTCCGCCTTTTTGTATTTTTTTTAAAGCGTAGTAGCCCTCGCACTGGCATCTGATGGAAGAGCCAGTGCTTTCAGGAGTGAGGGCAATTGCCGGCAGCTTTGCGGCCAGGCCGGCTCCTGACTAACGATCCAGCTCCAGAATCAGTGCTTCAGCCTGCGGCCATTGGCCAAAGCCCGAAGCCGGGTTGAGGTGGCCGACTTCGCCGAGGTTGATCAGTTCGCTGCCCCAGCAGTGGGCCATACGGGTGACAGCCTCGAGGCTGGCCAGGTGATCGTTGGTGCTGCCCGCCACGATGCTGCGAAACGGCAGCGCACCGGCTGGCAGAGGGGCCCAGCCATTGATTCGAAGGGTTTCAGGGGGTGGGTAGCCTTGCGGCCAGCTGGCATTGAGGTCCGGCGGCGCGGCCAGCAGAGCGCCCTTGATCAAACCGCTGTGCCGGGCGGCCCAGTGCGCGACCATCAGCACACCGGCGCTGTGAGCGACGAGAATCACCGGCCCATCGATTTGTTCCAGTTCATGCTGAATCGCCCGGACCCGGGCAGCGCAGTCGAGCTTGTCGGTTTCAAGCGGCGGGACGCTGCGCACCTTGGTCAATCGGGCTTGAAGCAGTGTTTGCCAATGCTCGGCAACGTGGTCGCGCAGACCCGGTACGATCAGAACGGTTGCGGTAGTTTGCAGTTTGTCCACTTGAACACCTTCGTCTTCACGATGACTCGACTGACTGTTTCGCCAGAATCTTTTTGTAGTACCGACATTAAAGAGCCCCCTCCCGCAACGCTTTGCATTTGACGTCAGCGACTTTTCTTTTGATGACAAGTTTGCGGTTGTTCGGATGAGCTTCCGAGTCAAAAAGGGACTGGAAGACTCCGTTCAAAACTTTTCATTTCATGACTTGCCGGATGCAGCCGGTCACGTTAAGTTCGGTCGCAATCACTACAAGAAAAAGGTCCTGCATGACCAAGCTCGTACGCGCCGCTGTTTTGACTAACTACCTGGAAGTGGCTCAAAACCAGGGATTGAACGCACAGGCCATGCTGAACGACGTCGGTTTGAACAAAGCCCTGTTGCAAACCCCCGAACACCGGATTCCTATCGATGCGGCGGTGCGCCTGCTGGAAAACTCCTCCAACGCCAGCGGTTGCCAGTACTTCGGCTTGAGCATGGCCGAATCACGCCAGCTCTCCGATTTTGGTGTCGTCAGCTTGTTGCTCACCCATCAGCGAACGCTACGTGATGCGTTACAAGTGCTGGTGCATTACCGACACCTGATGAACGAGTCGTTGGCGATCTTTGTCGAGGAAGCGGGCAGAATGGTGATCATCCGCGAGGAGGTGATCACCGAATCGCCCATGCCCTGTCGGCAAGCCAATGAGCTGGCAATCGGTGTGATGTTTCGTCTCTGCGCTGCCCTGCTCGGTGCCCACTGGCACCCCTACAGCGTCAACTTCACCCACCAGCCCCCCAATAACCTGCAACTGCATCGCCGGCTGTTTGGTTGCAAGCTGGAGTTCGGCAGTGAGTTCAATGGCATCGTCTGCCCTGACGTCAACCTTGACATAACCAATCCCCATGCCGATCCGGGTATGGCACGTTACGCCCAGCGTTATCTCGATTCGCTGCAAAGTAACGAAGGGCCTTCGGCCCTGTTCGAGGTACGTAAAGCCATCTACATGCTGCTGCCTATGGGACGCGCGACCATCGAGCAGATCGCCCAAAGTCAGGGCATGAACGTGCGCACGTTGCAGCGCCGCCTGAAAGAAGACGACTGCACCTTCAATGACCTGATCAACGATGTGCGCCGCGATCTGGTGCTGCGCTACCTGGAAAACCCCACCTATTCGCTGAGCCAGGTTGCCGACATGCTGGGGTACTCCATGGCGAGTTCCTTTACGCGCTGGTTCATCACCCAATTCGGTATGCCGCCCGCGGCTTGGCGCGCTCAGACAAAACTCATCTCAAAAACGCTCTCCGTTTCCAAAGAGCCCTGAACCCGCCGAGCCTTCGATCTGTGGCTGGCGCCGGCAATAAAGCCCGTTCTCGTGAACGTCACCCCGCCTGAATTGCCAAAAAAAACGGCGACTGCTAGTGCAGTCGCCGCAAAGAACCGGAGCTTATGACACCGGTCTCGTGCCACTCTGCGTCGGAGTAAACGCAAAGCAGCGCTGATTGCAAGAAGGGTTTGCGTGCCGCCGGGCTCACATCCCCCAGTGCAACAACAGCAACACAAGAACGGCAAGGAATACGGTTTCCCCGATCATCAACAGGATGGGCTTGATGCCGACAGAAGCCAGCTCCTTGAGCTGGGTTTTCATGCCCAGGGCACTGATCGAAACCACCAGGCACCAGCGTGACAGCTCGTTGATGGAGCCTTGCACCACCGGGGCAATCCACCCGGTACTGTTGATGCAGGCGAGCACCAGGAAACCGACGGCGAACCAAGGCAGCAGCGGCGGCCGCTTGCCCGCCGTGTCGACGCCCTGCATACGCGTGATCAGGGTGGCGCTGAGGATCACTGGTAGCAGCATGGCGACCCGCATCAGCTTGACCACGGTGGCGGTGTCTCCGGTCTCGGTCGACAGGCTGTATCCGGCACCGACCACCTGCGCCACATCGTGGATGGTCCCGCCGAGGAACACTCCTGCCACTTGTGGCGACAACGCCAACCAGTTGGCAATCATCGGGTAAAGGATCATTGCCGAGGTGGACAGCGCCGACACTCCGATAACGGTGAACAGAGTGGCACGCTCCTTCTGCGGATGATTGGGCAACGCCGCCGCCAGCGCCATCGCCGCCGAAGCGCCACAGATTGCCGTAGCGCCGCCGGTTAGCATCCCAAACAAGCGCGAGAAGCCCAGGGCCTTGGCTGCCACCACTGAAACACTGATGGTCACCACCACCAGGATCACAACCAGAGCAAAAGGCTTCCAGCCCAACGCGGCGATCTGTTCCAGGGTGATGCGCATCCCCAGCAGGGCCACGCCGAGGCGCAACACGGTGCGCGCAGTGAATTCGATGCCGGCTTTGCATGGACCCACACCGGAAAGAAAGTTCAGCCCCATGCCGACCAGCAAGGCAAACAGCATGACCGGCGCACCGTAGTGTTCGGAGAGGAAGGACGCCGCTGCAGCAACGATCAAGCTGACGATAAAGCCCGGCGCTAATTCGCGCACGCGGCTGTTGATGCTACTGATAGCGATGGCGCTCATGGCGCGGACTCCTCGGGAACGATAACGATAAATGCGTGGCCGTCGATGACTTCGACCGGGTAGTTGGCAACCTTGAGTGCGGTTGAGTTGAGCAGGTAGCCGCTGCTCAGGTCGAAGCGCAAACCATGGGCGCAACATTGAATCACCCGGCCCTCAAGACGCCCGCCGCACAGCGAGGCGCCCTGATGCGGGCAGCTGTCATCGATGGCAAACAACTGCCCGTCGACGTTGAACAGCGCCAGGCTTTTGTCATCGAATTCAACCAGCGCACGACCACCCGCTTGCGGGAGTTTTCCGGCAGGTACGGAAATGCGCCGAGTCATACCGGTTGCCGCTCGCGATCACTTTCTTTCAGTGCCTGGCTCATGGCCCCGAGTAATACCTCGGCAGGTTGCGCGCCCACTAGCGTCATGCGGTGATCGAACTGAAAGCTGGGCACGCCACCCGCCGCGCCCGGGGGGCTGAAGAAAGGACTGGCGTCACCCTTCAGGCAGTCGGCCAAGGCCTCAGTATCAAAGCCGCAGGAGCGGGCAATCGCAAGCAACGTCTCACGACATCCCAGGTCTTCGCCCTTCTGGAAATAAGCGGCGAACAGTCGCTCAAGCAGGACGTCACGCTGCACAGCATTGCCCAGCGTGCAGACACGCTCGAACAGTCGATGCGCGTCTGCGGTGTTGGGCATCGTCGCGATGCAGCTGAAGTCGATAGCCAACCCGACTGCCGCAGCGGCCTGCCGGACCTGGGCCTGGCGCATGCCCACGGCTTCGGCACTGCCCAGACGTTTACGGTAGAAGTCGGCGAAGGGTTCCCCTTGTACCGGCAACTGAGGCAGCAACTGCACGCCGTGCCACACCGTGGTGATCTGCACATCCGGTTGGCGACTGCGAAACTGTACTTGTGCATGCTCCAATTGGCGCTTGCCGATCAGGCACCAGGGGCAAATGAAATCGAAAAACACATCTACCTGTAAACGACGACTCACAACTTCACCTCAAACACTACTTTTTTACCGACGGTGTCATCGACTGGCTCGCCATTAAGCCGAGCAATGTCGTTGTTGTAATGACACTTGGCATAGAAAAACACTGCCGCCGCCGCGATGCTGATCAGGGGGACCAACTGGAACGCTGCATGGAGGCCGATTAAATCGGAGACCTTGCCAGTAATGAATGGCCCCGGTGCCAGTCCCAGCATGTTGTTGGCCAGGGTCAGCGTGGCGAAAGCCGTGCCGTGGACCGAATAGTGGGTCAAATTGGCAACCATCGCCCCGGCAGGCCCCGTGGTACCGGCAGCAATCAGCATGCCCAGGCAGATCAGCGCCAGTTGGGCAGGCCCGACCGGCAAGGCGAATGCCAATGACAACAGCAGGCAGCTGCCCAGGCAATAAGCGATGGCCAGGGCGATCTTGCGTTCAGGCGATTGGCGGCACAGGCGATCGCTGAGCATCCCGCACAGAATCATCCCGGCGCCGCTGCACATCACGATAATGGCGGCCACTGCACCCGCCTTGTCTGTGCCCATTTCGTAATAACGGTTGAGGTAGCTCGGCATCCACACAATCACCGTGCCACCGACGAATAGCTGCAAGCCGCTGCCAACATAGGCACCGATCACCGAACGACTGGAAAACAACGTACGCAACGGACGCTTGACTGCGGCTGCAGCTTTGTTCGCGGCCTTGGCGGCGCGCTGTGGAGCGATGCGCGCTTCCTTCACGATGATCGGGTAAAGCACCGCCAGCAACAGGCCAAACAGGGCCATGCCGGCGAAGGACCAACGCCAGCCCAACCGGGTGGCAATCACTCCGCCGAAGGCCATGCCCAACACCGAGCCGAACATGCCACCGGCCATAAAGGCACTGGAAAGCGTGGCACGCATGTGCTTGGGAAATACCGAAATCACAACCGCGATGCCGACGCTGCCATAGGCCGCCTCGCCAACGCCGACCATGAACCGGGCAATAAACATCTGCTGATAGTCTTGCGCCAACGCGCAGCCCAGGGTTGCGAGGCTCCACATCAAGGCCATCAAAGCCAGGCTTTTGACCCGCCCGAAACGGTCGGCCAGCAGTGACAGGGGAAACGTCAGCAGTCCGACCATCAAGGCGACGATACCACTGAGCAGGCCGAGCTGGCCGTCGCTCAACGTCCACTCGCTTTTGAGCAGCGGGAACACCGCATTCAGTACCTGACGCGACATATAGTCGGAAATCAACAGGCCGAACGTCAGTGCAAAGACGATCCAGGCATATTTGCGCGCAACGCCGACGCCACTGCAGTCGTCATCGTCCGCGGCGATTGGATGAAAGGCCATGCAGCCTCCTCAAAGCTTCGTTTTATTGTTTTTATCAAGCGTGTTGCATGCAGTGAGCGAGAGGCCGTCGACCTCTCGCCGCCACTGCCGGTCAGCCGCGCTGTGGAACACCCTTTTGCCCAGCCTTGCGGTTGGGAGCCATGCCGTTGGCCAACAGGGTTTCTTCGATGCTCTGGTACTTCACACCGATGCGGTAAATCTCACGGGCTTCTTTGCCGGTGGCAATGTCGCGACCCAGTTCATGAGCGATGCGCACGGTTTGCTTGATCTGCGCAACCGAACCGAAACGATCGCCCTTGTGATCAATGATAGTGTCTTCATTGCCCACACGCGGGTGCATGCCCATGGCCATCGACATGGTGTTGAACGGCATTACATTCTTGAGCAACGACTCGGAGGTCAGGGTGCAGCCGTCCGGCGCGCGGTGGATGAAGTTGAAGAAGTTGAACGGGTTAGGGCCGTCGAAACCGCCACCGATGCCGATCCAGGTCAGGTTCAGCGGGCCTTTATAGACGCCTTTGCGCACCAGGCGCTCAAGGGTTTCCATGGCGTGGATGCCGGTCAGCTGGAAGTGCGGCTGGATGCCGTTGTCCATCAGGCGCTTGAGATGCTCAGCGACCCACGCAGGACCTGCCGGTACAGTCATTTCGCTGTAAGCGGCCTGAAAAGCCGGATTGGCCAGGGACGTGCCTTCCAGGTATTCCGGATACAGCAGTTCCATGATGTTCATTTGGGTGGTGTTGATGGCCACCGTCACCTGATCCGGTTTTGGCGTCAGCTCGGCCAGCATGTGGCGCGTGTCATCGGACAGCCACTTGGCGGCTTCGCCATCGCTTTCAGGGGCGAAGGAAATCGAGCCGCCGACCTGAATGATCATGTCCGGCACGGCTTCACGCACACCTGCGATCAGCTCGTTGAACTTGGACAGGCGCTTGGAGCCTTTGCCATCCAGTTCGCGTACGTGCAGGTGCAAAACGGTGGCACCGGCCTCATAACAATCAACCGCCTTCTGCACCTGTTCATCCATGGTCAGCGGAATGTCTTCCGGAAAGTCTTCCGGCATCCATTCAGGGCCGTATGGGGCTACGGTGATCACCACCTTTTCCATGTTTTCCGGGTGCAGCGAATCGTCGAAGAATTGCATGAGTGACTCCTATTATTATGATTGCCTGCCCGGCGGGCGAAGCCGGGCAGACGGATATGCGAGTACGAACGGGCTGATCAGTAAGTCTTGTCGCCGATGATGCCGGCACGTTCCATCTTGCGATGGCACGGCGGGTAATCCATCACGGCGTAATGTTGGGTACTGCGGTTGTCCCAGATGGCAATGCTGTTGGGTTTCCAGCGCCAGCGCACTTGGTACTCAGGGATGTAGGCCTGACTGATCAGGTAGCGCAACAGCTCGCTGGCACCCGGGTTGGCGTCCTGGCCGAAGCGCACCCGCTCAGGGGTGTGGTAGTTGCTGATGTGGGTGGTGAACGCATTGACGAACAGCACCTTTTCACCGGTTTCCGGGTGGATGCGCACCACCGGGTGCTCGGCATCCGGATACATGGCCTTGAGCGCCAGACGCTTTTCGATCGGCATGGCCGCGCCGAAGCTGGCCTCGATGCTGTGCCGGGCGCGCAGGTCGGCGATCTTCGCCTTTACGTCTTCCGGCAAGCGTGCGTAGGCCTCCACCATGTTGGCCCACATGGTGTCGCCACCCACGGGCGGGCACTCCACGCATCGCAGCACGCAACCCATCGGCGGCGCCTCGCGCCAAGTGGCATCGGTGTGCCAGGCATTTTCGTAGCGGTCCATCGGTTGGTCAGGATTCTTGTAGATGCGCACCAGCCCCGGATGGTCCGGATCACTGCCCGCCACCGGATGATCCTCCAACTCGCCAAAGCGACGGGCGAAAGCGACGTGCTCGGCGCGGCTGATGTCCTGATCACGCAAAAACACCACTCGGTGCTTGAGCAACTGAGCACGAATCTCGGTAAAAAGACCGTCGTCATGGACCGCGTCGGCGAGATTGACGCCGATGAGTTCCGCGCCGATGTTGCAGGTCAATTGTTCGACTTTCATGGAAGGCGGCTCCCTTAAATGACGAAAATCGAGGAGCCAGTGGTCTTGCGCGATTCCAGGTCACGATGGGCCTGCACGGCATCCTGCAAGGCATAGTGCTGGTTGATCTCGATCTTGATTCGACCGCTGCCGACGTGGTCAAACAGTTCGCCTGCCAGGGCGGCTTTTTCTTCCGGGTCGGCGATGTAGTCGGCCAACGCCGGGCGAGTCAGGAACAGCGAACCTTTCATGGCCAACAGCACCGGATCAAAGGCCGGAATCGGGCCGGATGCAGTCCCCACGCACACCATCAGGCCACGGCGTTTAAGCGAGTCCAGGGAACCCATGAAAGTATTCTTGCCGACGCTGTCGAACACCACGTTGACGCCGACGCCGCCAGTCAGTTCGCGAACGCGCTGGGCAACATCTTCATGGCTGTAATTGATCACATGGTCACAGCCATGGGCTCGAGCGATTTCACCCTTGACCTCGGTGGATACCGTGCCGATGACCGTCAGCCCCAACAGCTTGGCCCATTGCGAAACGATCAGGCCGACACCACCGGCAGCGGCATGCAGCAAAATACTGTCGCCGGCCTTGAAATTGTGAATCCGGCGCATCAGGTACGCTGAAGTCAGCCCGCGCATGGTCATGGCGGCGGCAGTCTCGAAACTGATGGTTTCCGGCAGTTTGATCAGCGCCGCGGCTGGAATCAAACGTTCGGTACTGTACGCACCCAGCGTGTTGAGAAATCCGGTGTAGGTGACGCGATCGCCGACCTCTACCTGGGTCACGCCCTCGCCGATCGCCTGTACCACGCCAGAGGCTTCAACACCCATGCCGTTCGCCAGCGGGATCGGGTAGGTGCCATTGCGAAAGTAGGTGTCGGCGTAGTTCAGTCCGACGGCCACATGACGCAGACGAACCTGGCCCGGGCCGGGCTCCCCGACTTCGACGTCTTCATAGCGAAGGACTTCGGGACCACCGGCTTCGTAGAAACGTACGGCTTTAGCCATGCTTTTTATTCTCCAATCAGCCATTTTTTGGCGTTATGCGTTGATTGGACTTTAGGTCGCAAGCGCACTAGCCGCTTCTCATCAGGCGACAATGGCTTTTCATTTGATGACAAAGGTGCATACCCGTGCAGACGTCTATGCTCCCACTCATCATCCTACATGGATTGCCATTGATGCTTTCACGTACCGCCATGCTGAAACGGTCGGCCCCCTTCCTGCTGCTGGGCGTGCTCGCCCTCAACGGCTGCGTGCGGCTGGGGCCGGACTTCCAGCCACCGGGTGAAGAATGGATCAAGCACTGGGACTCCCCTGCCCTTGAGCAATCCAGTCAGCGGGGCCCGACCCCGGACATTCGTCAGTGGTGGAAAGTGTTCGCCGATCCGGTGCTCGACCGCCTGATTGCCGAATCGGATGCGCACAATACCAGCCTGAAAATCGCAGGTCTGCGCGTAATGGAAGCCCGTGCACAACTGGGCATTGCCCAGGCCGGGCTTTACCCGCAACAGCAGCAAGTCAGCGCCGACAGCCAATACGTCAACCGCAGGCAATCCGGTGGGAGTAATCCTCAGGACAGCCATTTCTGGCAATACGGCGCGGGTTTTGATGTCGGTTGGGAACTGGATTTCTGGGGCCGTTTCAGTCGCGCCATCGAGTCATCCGATGCCAGCTATTTCGCTGCCCAGGCCAACTATGAAGATGCCCTGGTACTGCTGCGGGCCCAAGTGGCCGATACCTATTTTTCATTGCGCACCCTCGAAGCCCGTCTACGCGTCGCCCGGGAGAATGCCAGCCAGCAAAAGCGCAGCTTCGAAATCACCGAGAAACTCTTCAAAAGCGGCCAGAATGCCGAGCTCGACCTGCAACAAGCCAAGACCCAGTACTTGGGAACGTTGAGTACCATCCCCGACCTCGAAGACCAGTTCCTGCGTACCCGCAATGCGTTGGCGGTGCTGATCGGCCAGCCCCCCGGCGCGCTACCGCAACTGGCGGAGAATGCCGGCTTGATCCCGTTGGTCGACCGCGCCGTGCTGCAGGATGTGCCCGCCACTTTGCTGTTGCGTCGACCGGATGTGCGCGCTGCCGAGCTTAATGTCGCTGCCCAGTCGGCGCTGATCGGCGTGGCGCAAAGTGATCTCTATCCATCGCTGAGCTTGTTCGGGAGCATCGTCTGGTCGACCAATTCGCTGGGAAGCACGCCCAATAGCCTGGACCTGATCGGCGGCCCGAGTCTACGCTGGAACGTGTTCGATCACGGTCAGATCACCAACAACGTACGTGTTCAGGATGCGCGATTGCAGCAGCTGATCGAGGCGTACCGGGACTTGGTTCGCCAGGCTGCGCGCGAGGCTGACGATGCGGCCAGCGGCCTGATCAAATCCCTGGAGCGTGAACGAATCCTGGGTGAGGCCTCACTGGCCGCCCAGCGTTCGCTGGTGTTGGCCAGCGCTCAGTATCGGGAAGGTTATGCGGATTTCCAGCGGGTGCTGGATGCCCAGCGTGCGTTACTCGATCAACAAGACAACTACCTGATTGCCCGCAGCAACGCCGTCAGCAATGTGATTGCCTTATACAAAGCATTGGGCGGTGGATGGTACAGCGGCCAACCCAAAGTGGATCAGGCCACCCGCCAACAAATGGAAAAACGCACGGATTGGGGCAATTTACTGGAACCCGCCGCTGCACAGCCAGCCTTTCCCCTCCCTCAGAAGGTAAATGAAGATGAGTGAAGCCGCGCAGCCCGCTCCCGAGTCGCCAGCACCGGCCGCCGATCCTTCAAAAAAAGGCCTCCAGTGGGTGTTGGCGCTGATCTTCCTCAGCCTGGTCTGGTACTTGCTGGCTGACCGCTTCACGCCTTACACGCAACAGGCTCGCGTGGGGGCCTTTGTGATTCCGGTGGCGGCGGAGGTGGCGGGCCAGGTGATCCGCGTGAACGTGCGCAACAATCAGGACGTCAAGGCGGGCGATGTTCTGTTTGAAGTGGACCCGCAGCCCTATCAAATTGCCGTCGACCGAGCGCGCGCAGACCTTGAATCGACACGCCGGCAGATCGGCGCCAGTACCGCCGGCATTGCCTCGGCTCAAGCCTCGCTGCGAGCGGCCCAAGCCAATGAACTGAAGGCCAGGCAGGACAATCAGCGTCTTGAAGGTTTGTACCGCGAAGACCCGGGCACCATTTCCGTGCGCCTGCTGGAAGTGTCACGCGCCAGCCGCGAACAGGCCTCAAGTCAGGTGGCCGCCGCCCGTGCCGAAGTTCAGCGTGCGCGTGAGCAGGAAGGCGGCAGCGACGAAGACAACGCCAAGCTGCGCAGCGCGGCCACGGCGTTATCCAAAGCCGAACTGGACTTGTCCAACACGCAGATACGCGCACGTTCGGCGGGGCTGATTACCGATCTTCGCACCGACGCCGGACAATTCGCTGCCGCGGGCAGCCCGGTGATGACCCTGATTGCTATCCACGATGTGTGGATCAGTGCGGACATGACCGAGAACAACCTGGGGCTGGTCGCCGTCGGCACACCGGTACGGATTGTGCTCGACGCGTTGCCGGGCGAGGTATTCGAGGGCCGCGTGCGCAGTGTCGGCTATGGCGTCAGCGTCGGTCAGCCCACCTCGCCCGGCAGCCTGCCGACCGTACAGAACAGCCGCGACTGGCTGCGTCCGGCCCAGCGTTTTCCGGTGATTATCGAATTTTCAGAGGACTCGATGAACACGGTGCGGGACAGTCGCGCCATCCGGGCCGGCGGGCAGGCTGAAGTCATGGCGTTCCCGACTCAGGGCAACCCGTTGAATGTGCTCGGTCGCGTGTTTTTCGGGTTCATGAGCTGGCTGAGCTATGCCTATTAAGAGCCGGCCGACTGAGCGCAATCCCCGGGCTCAGCGCGCGCTTCGTCTGGCCGCAGGCACGGCATTGTGCCTCGCGGTCAGCTTCGGCCTGGCATTGCCGATCCCGTTTCTTGCACCGGTACTGTGTGTATTGTTGCTTGGCACGCTCAATCAGCCGCTGCCCTTCAAGGTTGGACTGGTTCTCGCACTGGCTGCAATGTTGATCACGGGCGTCGGTCTGGTGTTGATTCCGGTCCTGCGCTACTACCCCTTCACGGGTGTATTGCTGATAGGTGCCAGCCTGTTCCTGGCCTTTCGTTTTGGTCTGCGCGGCGGTAACAACTTGCTCGTGACCTTTCTGGTGATTGGCCTGACCATGATTTCTTCAGCGGGTGTGGCCGATTTTGACCTGGCGATGATGGTGATTGGTGCACTGGTCAAGGGGCTGCTCCTTGCCGTCATGGTGGTGGCTTTCAGTCATCGGCTTTTTCCAGAACCGGCCAATGCCCCGTCGCCACCGGCCGCCCCTGCCCTGGCGACTGACGAGGTGACCAGGATTGCGCTGCGTGCGACCCTGATTGTGTTGCCGACATTCGTACTGGCGCTGATCGATCCCGCCACCTATCTGCCGATTATCCTGAAGGCCGTCAGCCTGGGTCAGCAAAGCGCCACGACAACAGCCCGCACCGCGGGTCGCGAGCTGATCGGATCGACATTGCTCGGCGGGCTGCTGGCCATCCTGTTCTGGTGCGCCCTGAGTCTGTTTGTCCATCTGTGGATGTTCTTTCTGTGGACGCTGCTGTTCGGCCTGGTGCTGGCGCGAAAGCTCTATGCCTTGAACCCGACGCGACAAACCCCGGGGTTCTGGCTCAACACCCTGATTACGTTGATTATCCTGCTCGGGCAGTCGGTTCAGGACAGCGCCGCGGGCAAAGACGTCTACACCGCATTTGCGGTGCGCATGGGGTTGTTCATCTTCGTGACGCTATACGCCTGCCTGATGGTCCATCTGCTGGATCAGCGGCAGGAAACCTGGCTTAGGGTTAAGGACGGCTCTTCGTAGGAGCGAGGCTTGCCCGCGAAGGCGATCTCCCGGACGTCTTCGCGGGCCAGCCGCGCT